>JAUWTN010000017.1 GCA_030614705.1 Candidatus Aenigmatarchaeota archaeon | reverse complement strand
GATGAATATCATTTCATTAATTGATGCAATTAAATCGAAAGATTGTTTATGTTAAAAGTTTTACATAAGGATTATAAGAATCAAGGAAAAAAATATCATCAATGCGTAAGTGTTCTGCTTTAGCTCTTTTTTCATAATAATCACTTAATAAATCTGAACAATCAGCACCTTCTTTCTTCATTAAGTACTCTAACAATTTAACTCCGCTATCAGATCCTGATTTTTTCATTATCTTATGAGCTTCAAACATACTTTTAGTTATACCCGTCTTATACAGTTCTGCCACACTTTTATAATAAGCCTCTAATGCTCTATTTTCTTCAAGCTCATATTTTGATTTCTCATAAATTGTCCCTCCTCCACCAGCTATAACAAATAATGCTTCAAAGCCAACCATTATAATTAATTATACTGTAAAATTTAATTATTTGGATAAATAATCTATTACTCGCAATCAACATCCAAATCCAGCATATCCTTGCAAAATTTACATATAAAAGGTCCTTCAAAACAGTCATAAAAGTGCCTGGTGGGTATTTTATTGGTTTTCCCGCAACTATTACACATAATACTTAATTCTTTCTTCATCATATTATGTTGGATATAATAATTAATAGCCTCTGGCTAATTATACCTGCTTATTGCGCTAATATCTTCCCAGTTTTAATGAAAGGAAAATACCCTATAGATTTTAAGAAAGATTTTGTTGATGGCAATCGTCTGCTTGGTAATGGGAAAACTATTGAAGGATTTTTCAGTGGAATTATATTTGGATCTTTAATTGGAATTTTACAAATTTATCTGCAACCTTTCATGGGACCATTTTATATCCTCCAATTCCAGCACAGCATACTTACAGTAATTTTATTGGCTACAGGCGCAATGGTTGGTGATTTAATAGGTTCTTTTGTAAAGAGGCGATTTGGGCTTGAAAGAGGTGCTCCAACACCAATATTAGATCAATTAGATTTTCTGGTTTTTTCTCTTGCTGTGGTATCTGTCATTATCTCTATTGAATTCTCATGGGTTATTTTTCTGTTAATTATCACACCAATATTGCATTATTCTTCAAATATATTTGTATTTACTCTGAAACTAAAAGATAGACCTTGGTAATTATTATAATTTGTTTTTCTTTGAGACTGGTTTTTTAACTGAAGTTTTCTTCCTGGGTTCATTCATTTTCTTCGAAAACCTTTTTTCATTTTGTGAAAAAATAGATGATGCACCGTCCTTTCGGACGAGTGTTTCTTTTGATTTACTTAGTTTCTCTGAATCTTTTCCTTTTACAACCGGAGAATCTTCAGAAGAAGTGCCTCCTTTCTTTTTACCCCAGTTTTCTTTGCTCTTGCACTTTGGGTCAAGACACATAGCAAAAACTCTTCTTCCCTTTCTCACTATTTTTAAAATCGGAGTTCCGCAATGCTCGCATATTTTTCCGGTTTTTTCAACACCGCAATTTCTTGGCAAAGGATATGCATTTTTACATTTCGTATAATTTGAACACCCAACAAATCTTGAACCATTGTACATTTTTATAAATTTCAGATTTCCTCCGCATTTGCAGTCACCCAAATTATTCTGCTCTTCAATTGTTTCCTCAACAGAACCTGTTAAAGAACCCCCAATTTCTTTTTCTTTTCTCTTAAACTCCATGAAAATTTTGCTCAATAAAATCTCCGCTTCTTTCAGAACCTCATCTTTCTTTTTCTTGTCCTTTTCAACAAGCTGCATCTCTTTCTCAAATTTTGCTGTGAGTTTTTCTGACAAAAAATCAGGGGCATATTTCTCAAGTGTTTCAACAACATGACGCCCTAAATTAGTAATTTCTATGTGCTGTCCCTCGCAATAATTTCTGTTATATAAAGTCTGGATTATCATGGCCCTTGTGCTCTTTGTCCCAAGACCTCTTTTCTCAAGTTCTCTTACAAGACTTGCCGGAGTGTACCTGTTTGGAGGCTGAGTCTCCTTCTCAGAAATATTTAATTTATCAACTATCAAAACAGTTCCTGTTTCGAGTTCAGGGAGTTCAAGTTCCTGCAGTCTCGCAAATGGATAAAGTTCAAGCCAGTTCTTTTTGATTGTTTTGACCCCAGTGCAGTTAAACAGATAAGCATCAATATTTGCAATTATTTTTATTGATAATCTCTCCGCGGGTTTCCCGAAAATTGCAAAGAATCTATGGACAATTAAAGAATAAAGTTTTTCCTCTTCCTCTTTTAATTTCTTTGGTAAATCTCCTGTTGGGTGGATTGAAGGGTGGGCTGGGTCTGTCTTAGCCCCTTCATTTGGCTTTAGAGGAATTCCAATTAGCTTTTTTCCGGCATCAAACATTTCACTTAATTTCTCAATAATTTCTTTGTAGTTAATTGAAGAAGGCAGTTTCTGCGAACTTGTTCTTGGATAAGAAATTACGCCCTGAAGATACAATTTCTGGGCTATTGCCTGGGTTCTGGACGGGTTAAAACCAAAGACTTTGTAGGATTCCATCTGCAGTCCTGTGAGATTAAATGGAACCGGGGGATTTAGATTTCTTTTTGTTTTGTCTGTTTTTTTTACAATTGCGTTTTTATCCTTGCAGTTCTCAAATATTTTATCTGCTTTCTCTTTTTCCCAGAATTTGTCTTTTTCATAATTGAAAGTTAAAGGTTCCGGGAACCTGTGCTTATCTGATTTCTTTGTCAGGAAATTAATCTGCCAGAAAGGAACCGGAATAAAATTTTCTATTTCCTTTTCTCTTTCCGCAATCAATGCCAAAGTCGGACCCTGGACTCTCCCCGAAGAAATTAAATGATATTTATTGGATGCTGTTTTTATGGAACTCGTCAGGGCTTTTGTAATATTCACCCCGTAAAAAAAATCAAGGTAATGTCTTGTTAATCCTGATTCAGTAAGCCCGTAATTATAACCTTCCTTCCGGTTTGAAAAAGATTTTTTTAATTCATCTTTTGTTAAAGTGGAAAATTCCATTCTTGAAACTTTTGCTCTTTTGAAAAGAAAATGAAAAACATTGTATCCGATAACTTCTCCCTCAATATCAAGGTCTGTTGCTATAGTCATCTTGTCTGTGAATTTTCCAAGATATTCGAGGAGTTTGTAAAAATTATAAGTAAATTTATTTTTTATATAACTAGGCTGCCATTCCAAATCAAAGTTTGGGTATGCTTTTCTTACCCTGTCCTTCAAAGTAAATAAATGACCTGCGGCTGAGGCAACAATTATTCCATCAGAAGATTCGTAATAGGTTGCGGAATATCTCTTTTTTGTTGTGTAATCTTTCAGGATTGAATCCGCCATCTTCTTTGCTGCAGTGGGTTTTTCCGCTAGGATTACGTGGACCATATTTAGTTATAGGAGAAGATAATTTAATTTGGAATATACCATTATGGTAGATTTTGATAAAAAAGATAAATTAAGCTGGGATGCTGAAATTTGTCAGGATGCCGGACTTGGAGATATAAGTTTTGCTAAAGTGAAGGAGTTTGTTAATAAATCAAATCTTGAATTTATTTCCGTTGAAAAATCTCTTAAAAATCTTGGTTTAATAAAATCCAACAAATTGCTGAATACTGCGGTAATCCTCTTTGGAAAAAAACCTGAGAAAATCTTTCCAAACGCAAAACTCAGGTGCGCTGTTTTTGAAAGAACCGACACAGCAAAGATAATCAGCAAGCAGGAATTTGAAGGGGATTTATTTTATCTAATTGAAAAAGCTGAAGAATATATTTTACAGAACATTCATATTGAAATTAGAGTTGAAGAATCGTCTAAAGTGGAGGTTCCCGAAATTGACAAAAACGTTTTTAAGGAATCAATTATTAACGCCTTTTGCCACAGAGATTATTATGAATCTGACTCCGTGAATATTTCTATATTCAAAGACCGGGTTGAAATAAAAAATCCTGGTGGGTTGTGTAATGGATTAACTATTAAGCAAATTAAAAAAGAAATTATTTCCAAAAGACGAAATGAAATAATTGCAAATATGTTTCGCAGGGTTCATCTTATTGAGAAACGGGGTAGGGGAATTAGATTGATATTGTCAAAGGAACCTGACACTGATTTTAAGGAAATTGGAACACAGTTTATAACTGTATTTAAGAGGAAGAACTGCGAAGAACAGGGGGTAGAAAAAGGGACAGAAAAGGGGGTAGAAAAACTCTCAGAGAAAGAGAATATTATTATTAATTTAATTCGAAAAAATCCTCGAATCAGTAAACAAAAATTATGCATTAAAGGAAAATTAAACAAAAAATCCGTAGAATACAATATTATTAAATTAAAGGAAAAAGGGATTTTGGAAAGAGTTGGTTCTGAGGTTGGGGGGTATTGGGAGGTTTTGTAAAAAATAAATTAAAACATCAAACCAACCAAGAAAGCCAATATAACCAAGAACATCAACGCCTTTGTGGTCTTCTGGGCTTTGCTCACATCCTTAATTGTCAAAATATAAAGGCAAACCAAAAAACAAATAATTGAACCTAATAAGTAAACCTCAGAAAATATTCCGGAGAAATACGGGACAAACATGAAAAACGAACTGAAAGATATTAACAACTTCCCGAAAAAAACTTCTTTGTTTTTTCCGAAAACAATCGGGAGTGTTTTTGCTCCCGCGGATTTATCCCCTTTCATATCCTCAACATCTTTCAAAACCTCCCTTCCATAATTTCCGAAAAATGCAATCACCGCAAGAATTGTTGCTGTGGAAACAATCAATTCTTCAAATCCACCGAAAATTAAAACCGGGGCAATGAAAACCGAACATGCCAGCCAGCTATCCACAATATTTCCAATTGGATTTTTCTTAAATCTCAATGAGTATACAAACACTAAAATTGTGTTGTAGATGGAAAGTAAGAAAAAATTAACTGAGATAAAATAAGACAATATTAATCCGGTTAAAGACAAACAAAGATAAAAGACAATGACCTGCTTCTTTGAAATTCTTCCCGAGGGCAAAGGTCTCTTTGGTTTGTTTATCTTATCTATCTCAATATCAAAATAATCATTGATTACATTTCCTGAAGCGGAAATTAAAAAAACAGCGATAATTGGAAAAAACCACAACTCAAAAGGTATGCCTACAAGAAGCAGACCCGCCATTAAACCAAACACAGATAATAAACAAATGTTTGGTCTGATAAGTTCAAAGTAGGGATTCATAAATTAAATACTATCTGATATATTACCAGAATAAAATACCAAAATAACCCATAACAAAATCAAATAGAATTCAATTATCAGAAATTATTTTAAAAATTTCTCAGCTTCCTTATCAAGTCCGCCAAAATCAAGAACTGCCAAAGTAGAACAACTTACAATCAGTTTTGCTGATTTTCCAAGTTCGGTTTTTGATGGAACTTCAACGCAAGGAATGTTTTTTTCTTTGCATAAAACCGGAATGTGCATTAAAATTTCTTTTGGGTCAACATCCTGAGCAGTCACCACAAGTTTTGCGCTTCCTCTTTCTACTTGTTTTGTGACCTCATTTACACCCTTGGCTATTTTGCCTTTTTCTGCAACTTTCTCTATAAATCCATAGAGTGCTTTAACATCTTCTGCCATAATCTACATTAAAAAAAATTTATAAGTAACCAAATCAAATATCGGAAATTACCTTGCGCCCTCAGCTTCTTTCTCATTCCTTTTTCTTTCTGCTACTGCATAACTTTCGTCTTTGTTCAGAGAAGCGGCAATAAGCTCTTCTGCAAGTATTACAGCCATCCTTTTCTTTTTGTTAAAAGTTTTTGCGTAACTCCCCTGCACAAGTTTCCTCAAAGCAAGGTCGAGTCTCTTTTTTGGGGAACATAAAGCAGGTTTCCTTGCCACAATTCCACCTATTTGTTGGGAAACGGTTAATTCATAAGGTGAAGCGTTTTCAAGGGCTTTTATAAACACCGCTATAGGATTTTTCTTGGTTTTTTCAGAAATAATATCAAAAGCTTCCTCAACAAACTGGTAAATTGTCTGGTATTTGCCTGAACACAATCCTGAAGTAAATTTATGCTTTCTTCCTTTGTGTCCCGGAACCATCAAATGGGTTATTAAACGCTCTACAATCTGTTTATCTGTGGTTTTACCATCTGATTTAGGCAAAATTCTAGGTTCAAGATTAATATAACTCCTCAAGCCAAGGTCTTCCACCTCAACATTATAATCCCACTTTCCAAATAATTTTGGGTCCATAAATCTAATTAAAAACTTAAAATAATAACAAAGTGCGCCGAATTACATATAATGCTAATAAATTACACCAGATTATATATATAATAAAATATAATTATGTGTGCAATTTTAAAACATTTTAGAGTAGGATTTGAGAGTTATACAAGGAATTTTGGGACTTTAATTCTTGCAATTTTAATAATATTCACAACATTATTTTCATTTATATTGCTTGGATTTCTTGTAGGAACCGGAGATGTTGAACAGAGTCTAAATGGAAGTTATTATCTGCTATTTAGCGGAAATACAGAAGATGTGGAACTTGTTTCAGAAGTTTTTGAATTCATGAATCCAGCGGGTTTGGGAATTCTGGTCCTATTTTTCCTGTTAGGTTCATTCATAACCATCTTCCTGCAGGCAGGTTTATGGGGTGTTTGTTTGAAAAGTCTTGCCAAAAAAGCAGATATGAATGTATTTTTTAACACAATCAGAGAAAGAGGAATTTCTTATCTCATGGCAAATCTCCTGATTTGGTTGATTCTTATCGCAGTTATTATTCCAATTTTTATCATAGCAACAATTATAATTCTTGCTTTCCCTTTCTTAATCTTACCAGAATATTCCTCACTCTTAATGATGGTTTATCTCATACCAATGTGTTTAATAACACCTTTCTTCATACTAATCCTTCCGGGTGTTATTTTAGGTAAAAGAATTTCTGAATCTATTAAACAGGGTTTTTCCCTTGGAAAAGAAAACTACAGGGAGCTGTTATTATTGATCCTGATTGTTTATTCTTTCTCCTTAATCTCATTTATCCCCCTTATAGGAACACTTATCATCTATTTACTCACTCCTTTGTGGATGCTTATAATTTGCTCGTATTATCTTGAAAAAACCGGAAAATTTGGAAAAGAAGAATCAATTACAAAACCAATAAATATACTTGAAAAAAGAATTGTAAGCCCTCTTATCAAACCAAAAACTCAAATTAGAAAAAGTGCAGTGAAAATTCCCGTTAAAAGAAAAATTGCAACAAAACCAAAAAGTGTTGTGAAGAAAATTGCAGTGAAAAAACCAGTTAAGAAAAAGGTGATTGCAAAATCAAAAACAACCAAAACTATAAAGAAACCCGTTAAGAAAAAACCAATTGCGAAGAAATTGAAAGGTAAAAGAAAGTGATAATAAAATTTTTAGGAGGTTGCGATGAGGTGGGAAGAGAAGCTTTTTTAGTTAAAGATAAAAATACAAATGTTTTGCTTGAATATGGGGTTGAACTGCAACCAGAGATATTGCTCCCTTTAATTCCCAATGTGCGAGTTGATGGGGTGCTTGTATCGCATGCTCATTTAGATCACTCAGGAATGGTTCCTCTACTCTATAAATTCCAGACTCCAAAATTATTCACAACACCGCCAACTCTGGATTTAATGAACCTGCTTCTTGAAGATTATATAAAAGTCGGAAAAATAACAAGAAATTACGCAGAATACACAAAAGCCGATATTATGAAGATGAACAAACATGCAATACCTCAGGGATATAACAAAAGATTTGGGGTTGGGAACTTGCAGGCAGAATTTTTTAACGCAGGTCATATTCCTGGATCCGCATCAATGTTTGTCTCAGGTTCAAAAAATGTATTATACACCGGAGATATAAACACCATTGATACTCATTTAGTTAAATATGGAACTCAGAAATATCCTAAACTCGACTGTCTTATAACAGAATCAACTTACGCAGGAAGAGAGCACGCAAACAGGAAAACCGAAGAAAAAAGGTTTATAGAAAAGATTAAAGAGCACAGTCACGGTCTTGTTATGCTTCCTGCATTTGCGGTTGGAAGGGCTCAGGAATTATTATTAATGTTGCAGGAAAACAATATTGGAAGAGAAATTTATCTTGATGGAATGGGACAAAAAGCCGCAGATATCATACTATTCCACAAAGATTACATCAACGACGGAAGTAAATTAAGAAAAGCGCTTCGGGAAGTAAACTTCGTAAGAACAAAAAAACAGAGAAATAATATATTAAGGGAAGGAGGTGTAGTAATTACAACATCAGGAATGCTTAATGGAGGTCCTATATTATATTACTTGAACAAAGCAAGAGATTTCAAAGATGCCTGTCTTCTGATAACCGGATATCAGGCAGAAGGAACCCCGGGTAAAAAATTGCTCGAGACTGGATATTTTGAAAATGATGAAATGAGATTCAAAGTAAATATAGAAATACAAAGATATAACTTTAGCGGTCATGCAGGAGGAACTGAATTATTAAATCTTATCAAAAAAGCAAATCCTAAAAAAGTTGTATGTGTTCACGGAGATAACACAAAGAAATTCGCGAATGATATAAAATCCAAACTGGGGATTGAAGCCATTGCTCCTAAAATAGGGGAAAATATTGAAGTATAAAACTTAATCTACAAAAATAAATTAGAATACTCAAACAAATAAATTATTTCTTAAAACTTACTTTAATCCGGATATTTTGTTAATTCTCTTGGATCCTTTCCATCTATTGTGATTCTATAAGAAACGCAGGAGCCAATTATCTGCCTTATTTTTGCTTCCTCAGTATTTCCGGGAATTTCCAGTGTTTTAGCCATTTCCTTGATTTTTTCCATAGAAAGGTCTCCCATTATCTCTTCTTTTTTGTCTTTACTCGAAAGTTTTGTAAAGTTACCCGCTTTCTTTATCAATTCTGATATTGTTGCCATTAATTATTTAATTTTAAATTATTATATGAAAATTGTAGAGAATAAAGAAGATATGACAGTTCTGGAAACAGAAGAGACTTCAACCATGCTTAATTTGCTGGTTGATAGGCTTTGGGAAGAAAAAGATGTAAAAAGAGCGGGTTACGGCTCAAAACATCCATTTTTAGATAATATGCAGTTACTCATTGAAGGAAAAAATGCAAAGAAATCAATAGAAAAAGCGTGCGATTCAATAACTAAAGACTGTAATAGTCTGCTAAAAAGCATTTAATTTTTGGTTTTATTTGCTTTAATTATTTTTGAATTTTAAAATAATTTTTAGATTATAATTATCCAATATCTTTGTTATATACAAGTTTATAGTGTTATATGGGCCCGCCCAGATTTTCACCACCTTTAATTTAAGATGTTGCGTTGAACTGGGGATCTCCGCCATGTCAAGGCGACGTTTATTACAGATTTTTCTTTAATTTAAACCAAAGAAAAACTGACCTAACCAACTAGACCACAGGCCCATAATTAACAAAAATTAATTATTTACTCTTATTGTCAACAGCTCTATTATATACACTCAGGGTCTCTGAAGCCACCCTGTCAAGGTTAAATATCTCCTCAGCCCTCTTTCTTCCTCTCTCGCCCATTTCCTTCGCTTTATTGTCATCTTTTAGAACTTCTTTTATCCCCCATGCAATATCTTCGTAACTTCTCCCATCAACATGAACTCCGGTTTGTTCTTCACCGTTTGGAATAACCTGCTCCCTGAAACCGGATATGCCGCTTGCACCAACAATAACAGGTTTCTTCAAACACATTCCTTCGAGTGAAACAATACCAAAAGGTTCTGCGGTGCTTGGGAAAATAGCAATATCACACAAAGCATAATGAGCAATTCTTTCATCTTCTGAAACAAATTCGGATCTTACAACAACCTTATCATCCATCCCATTTCTCTTCACAAGTTCCTCAATACTTTGTTGTTGTTCACCTTTACCTAAAACAATTAATTTTGTGTTTGGATATTCTTTTAAAACCAATGGGAACCCACGCACCAAACTCTCTGCGCCTTTAATCCATGTCAATCTTCCAACAAAGAATACCACTTTTTCATTTTCCTTAATTTTATATTTCTTTTTTAGTTCGTCCACTAAACCCCAATTTACATTTTCCAATTTATATTTATCAGTATCGCATCCATTCCATATAACATTTATCTTCTCTTCAGGATAACCCAATTCAATTAAATGTTCTTTCATTGCATAAGAAACAGTAATAACTAAATCAGCCTGCTCCGCCATTTCTCTTTCAAAATTTCTTATTGTTGGACTTCCTCCACCAACCCTTTGTTGTTCAGTTGAATGCATATGGAACACAATTGGCAAATCAGTGTTCTGTTTTATTATCAGCCCTGCAATTGCGGATAACCAATCATGAATTACAACCAAATCATACTTTTCATTTTTTAAAGTTTCATTTAAAAATTTCGCCGCAGAAAGATAATTGTAAGAAAATATTTTGTTAAAAAAACTCAGATAATCCCCCCAGTTGTGCAAATTCTCACTCACAATCAACCTCAACATCTCTTTGGCTTTTATAATATTTGGTCGGTTAACATTCACATCACCCATCTGTTCGCTTGTCTTAAGGGTTCCATCATTCAAAGTAAAAACCGTAATATCATTGCCAAACTTTGCAAGTCTTGGAGCAACCTGCGAAGCATAAGTGCCGAGACCTCCAACCATCAACGGCGGATACTCCCACACAAAATAAGCTATCTTCATAACTATATAACTTGGGTATATATTATAAAAGAATATTGCATTGAAGTAAAAAATTTATTATTTTATCATAATATTTCGTACACCAATGTAAAATTTGGGGTGGGTCAACTGCAGGAGATGGTGTGTATTGAATTAATTTTTATTTTTTGCATGGAGTTTCATTTTGAAAAGAATCATACTTATAATAAAACCAACTGCGGTAAACACAGCAAATAAAAACAAAATCTGATGTGGTGTAAAATATACTAATAATACACCAACAAAAAAAGCAGCTAAAGTTCCTGTCAACACATCATAAATATTAAAATAACTTAAATATTCTCCCCTATATTTATTTTTAATGTTTTCTGTTTCTATTTTATTCATAGAAGGTCCGTTAAATGTTTTCCCAAGTGAAAGAACAATCGCCCCTATAATAAAAGGTATAAAATCTCTCGATAATGAAAGAAAAAGCAAAGAGAAGGTATATAATATGAATGCTATTTTTAATCCGGTAATTGGAGAAGTTTTATCTATAAATTTCCCAGCCAACGGATTTGAAATCATCGCAAGAACCCCCATAGCTCCAAAAACAATCCCTGTAGCCGCATTTGTTCCCGTCATAGCATAAAGAATCAAAGGGAAAAGTATTGGTTCCATCACCCAATGAGACTGCGTTATACCCTCAGTAAAAAACCTCAAAAAAAGAAATGGATTTGAAATTATATCTTTCAAACTTACTGAAATTTTTTGTGGTTTAATATTTAGTTTTTTTTCTTTCAGAGGTTTCATAAAGCTTAAGAAAAGTGCGAGAGAAATCAAATAAGCCACAATTATTAAATAATAAGGTATCTTCATCCCATAAAAATCCGCAATAAATCCCCCAGCCACTGCGCCTGTAGTTCCGGCTATTGACCTGACTGAATAATACCACCCCGAAAGTTCAGCAATATTTTTTCTTTTTGAGATTATATCCTGAAATAAAGCCGTTATCATAGTCCCGGATGCGATACAAGCTAAAGCCCACGCAACCCTTCCAAACATATATTGAAAAACAGTCAGGGAAGTGGCATAGATTAATGGATAAAATAATCCGGTTAAAAGACCAATAAACAGAATTCTTCTTTTTCCCAATACCACACTCTTTCTTCCAAGATATACAGAAAAGAGAAACATGAAAAAAGTTCCTATTGAAAAAGTAAGACCTATTAATATAGGATTGTAAGTAAGAGACTGAATAAATCTTACTTCAATTGGGGCTATGAAAGAACCTGCGATAACCCCTAAAGATGAAAGTAAAATAAGAATAATTATCTGTAAATTCCCTTTACTTTTTTGGTTCATATATTTATTCCAAATTATGAAATAAACAATAATTAAGAGATAATAAACCTATAAACCGGATTAAAATCAGATAAAAAATGAAATAATAAATCATTTTATAATAGATAAATTCATGAATATAAAAAATTATTTTAGAGAAAGAGAACCTATGAAAGATAGAGAACTATTATTAGCTATTCCTTTTTCCAACACTCTTTTTGTTCATACCCCAATTATTTATCCTTTCAACACAACCTATGAAATACAAGAAGAATCTGAAGATGGATATGAATGGTCTAAATATATTAAAGGTGATGAAGGTCATCTAATTGAACTTTATGAAACCGGAGAATTTGATGTATGGAAAAAAGTGATAATTGAAGAATATAAGGGACGCGCAAGAAAGATAAATATAGAAGAAAAATGGAAAGCGCCCAGCTATTATAAACTAGAGGGTTGGGATTTTGATGAATTAATTACTGAGACTCCTGTTTATGAAATTCTGGATAGAAATCATTTTGAGAAAACTCTGGCATTTAATGATGTTGAAATTTATCTTACAGGCACTCAACAGATTCTTTCCGGAGATGAATATTGGGTAAAAGAATTCTGGAACCCAGATAAAAAAATACAGGAAAATGCATTAATTGCCACTGTACTTGAAAAACGTGTGGATAAAAAAGGACGAAAATGGAATAAAACTTTTAAGAGAATAATTTGATTAACATAAAATAACACTTTCCGGTAAAATATGCTATTCATACAAGGACTTGGACAACATTTTATCAGCTTTGTCTATAATATCATCAACTTTTGGGTCCTGACCCACCCAATCTATATAAAATAATATGGGTTTAAAATCTTTTGATGTAATTGAATCTCTTAATGGGTCATATCTTACATTAAACACTCTAATCTTACCCTCAGGAATTATTCTATTTATAAATAATCTGGGTTCAGTATCATTATCTTCTTCCTTGATTATTTCATATTCTGACATTAAACCCCTAGCCCCAAATTCTTCTCTAAGAAATTTTTCAGCTTTAAGTAATTTTGCTTGTCCTTCCAAATAATAACTACCTCCACTTGGAGAGGTATAATTTGGCTGTTTTACATTTTCTACAGAAAGAAAACTCTTCAATGCCCTATCAAGATATTTCAGTACCATAAAGTGATATATAAAACTTTAAATAATTTAAAATCTCAATAATAATAAGCATAAAGCAGCATTGCTGCGCTCCAGCTCTGGTTTGCAGAGCCCATTGGTTTTCCTTCTGAATTCAACCACTCAGAAAATCTCCAGTTTTCCAGTTTACAACTTTCAATCAATTTCCCAAATTTCTTATCAAAAGGTCTTTCCTCTTTTTTCAGTGTTGCAATGTAAAAACCACCTATAAAAGGCCATATACCCCCATTATGGTAATTACCCGGTTCCTGCAAATAAGGCAACTCCGACCACCTGTAATAAAAATTCCAGAAAGGGTCGTTTTTTTGAATTGGTGGGTGCAATACTTTCAATGGATAAGGTTCATCTATTTTCTCATTTTCAATATAATTCAAAATCTTATTTTTTTTATCATCATCCGCAACATCAAACAAAACCGCAAGCAGGTTTGCAAAAGAATCAAACCTTGAATCAAATTTCCTGAAACCCAAATCCGCAAGATAATAATTTCTTTCTTTATCCAATTCAACTCCAAGAGTTTCTATATCCTTCTCAATTCCAGTATGACCATAATCTTTTTTTATTTTCTCCAGATTCTCTTTTGTTGGCCAGAAAAATAAATTGATGCTTTCTTTCAGGTTTTCCGCAATCCACCCAAATTTTTCCTCCTTCCCAAAAATAGCGCTGATTTCATCCGCATCCTTCAAAGCCTTGTAAAGCAACACATTATCATAAAGAACCCTTCCGCTTCTCAAAAGTAAATCCATCCAATCAGAACCCTCATTTGTCTCAATCAACCAATCATTGTTCTGATCGAGGCACAAAGCCCAGTTAAGCGCATTGTTTATTTTTTTATAATGGCTCCTCAGGAAATTCAAATCTTTAGTTGATTTATAAAAATTTAAAACAGTAATAGGATACCATAAACTTGAATCAACGCAACCCCCTTCTCCAAAACAAACCTTATCGCCGGGAGAAATTTTATTTGGAATCTGTCCAGTAAACTTTTGGTGTTTGGAAGCCACATCAATAGTTCTCTTTGCCATTTCAATCAAATTTTTATCCCCCGAAGCCACCATTCCGAGTGTGGAAATAAGAGCATCCCTTATCCAAAATTCAGGGTAATAATAACCTGCCCTCACCCCATTATCAATTTTATTATTCAAAATAATTTCTTTTGCTTTTTCAATAAACAACTCCATAATTAATGTAATCAAATGAATATCTTAAGAATTATAATCAAAAAACAGATTTAAAAGAGATAATTGATAAATATTTAGAGAATTGAAATTTTATTCTAATTTAAATTAAGAATTAAAAAAATTATCTAAATGAATTTAAAAGATTTTCAAAAAAAGTTTTTTTTCTTTTTATCTCGAATCCCGCTATCGTGGACGCCAAAGAATATAGAGCATCATTTGACTTTGCTTTCGGGTTATAAAACGAAAGAGGTAATTTTTTTACAAGCGCTCTTTCAATTTCCATATCATACGGTATGCTGCCAATAACAGGAATTTCAGTAATTTTTTCAATCTCATTATCAGTAAGTTCATGATTCTTATTCTTACGATTATTTACCACAACACCCAATATTTTTTTATCAAGTTTCTCCGCAATTTTCCTGCATCTATACAAATCCACAACAGCAGAGGTATAAGGCTGAGTTACAAAAAGTATTTCATCTGCAGCAGAGATTGCTGCAAGACCTTCCCTACCCAACCCAGGCGCAGAATCGAGAATTACGTGCATATTCAACTCATCAAGTTTTTCAGGCAATTTAAACATATCTACTTCGCTCAAATCTGTTAATTTAAGTGATGAAGGAATCACCTTAACACCAGTATTATGCTCAAATATTCCTTCTTCTGCCTTAGAAACATCTTTCAAAATATGATTCAAAGTTATATCCACATTATACAAACCTAGATTAACGCCTAAATGGGGGGTAGTCATATTGCAATCAACAACAACATTATCCATTTTAAATTCCTTGTTTAATAAATAACCTAAATTAATCGCCAGAGTTGTTTTACCAATTCCACCTTTCCCAGAAACAATTGCTATCTTTCTTGGTTCGGAGTTAAATTTTTTCTCATCCAATTTTTCATCAGATATATTTTGTTTTAACATTTGGTTTTTTTTCTTATTTGTATTGTGTTTTAAAATTTTACCTGTTTTGCCTGTGGTTTCAGACCCCAATTCAACTTTAGAATTATTCTTTTTATAAAAACTTTTAAGTAATCTCATAATATTACCTTACTTATTATAATAAAAAGCAGTAAAAAAGTTCTCAAATCCCTTTAATATAACGCCATTCAAATATTTAGCATTCTCCGGGTCTTTTAACAATTCCAGATTTCCCCTTACCGAATCCAATCTCACATTATATTTATATTCCAATCCAAGCAATTCAGTCTCAAGTTTTTTATCACCAATATAAAAAAAGGTTATTTTGTTTTTAGGTTTTGTTGAAACATCAATAACCGACATAAATTCCGAATTTAAGTTTTCCACTTTTTTGATGCACTCGCTTATCTGATCTGAATCCGCTACTTTTGAAGCACCTCCCTTCGATAAATCACCCCCATACAAAATATTCTTCTGCTCTTCATAAAAATTTAGTTTCCTATTGATTGCATAATGAATAAAACCCAGTAAAGCAAAATCAGAATTATAATTAATACCTGCAACAATCACATTTCCATATTTTTTTAGTTCAAGTATATTTTTTTTTCTTAGAGCCAATACGGCAGAATATACTCTTTCATAAGAATAACCGCATTTTTTCTGAATTTCTTTTATAGTTTTGAACTCTTTATCTGGAAACAAACTTGCAATGACTTCCAACTCATTACGTGGCAACATAATTATATAACACTTCAATATACCTATTGATTTTTCATTAAGATAACCTTATATATATCAACAAATATATTATTATGAAGAATTTCAATAATTATGCAACTAATAAAATTGGAAATAAAACTAATAAATCCTATATTTGTCTAATTCTATTAGCTATATTAACATTGCTTACTGCAGGAATTCCTGTAATGGCTGCGGAAAATTCAACAGGCACGATAAATATTACTGTTCAGGTATCTGCAAAAACAATAGTTGTTATCGACCCGGATATTCTTACCTGGGTTGGTGGTGAATCTGTGAACCCTGGTGAAGAAGGTGTGGTAAAAGCAATACAAATAGAAAACATGGGTTCAACAAATATCAGTTACCTTTGGGCAAACGCCAGTTATGAAGGCACCTCTCCTTTTGGCACTGGTGATGCTTTAGGAT
>JAUWTN010000021.1 GCA_030614705.1 Candidatus Aenigmatarchaeota archaeon | reverse complement strand
TGTCAGCGCTGCTTTCATAATAAGCAACTCTTTCCGCAAGACTTTCTATTTCAGGTAACATTTCATTGATGTAGGATTCAATACCCAAACACATTTTTTCATCAAGAGAGTCAAGCAATAGGCTATTTGTTTCCTGCGTGTTCCTCAATCTTTCAAGAGATTCCAAATCCTCCGATAAACTGCTTAATTTGCTTTGACTGAGAACACTACCAAGAAAAAGACCTGCGACGAAGATGGATATTGTTATGAACAGCACTATAATGTACAGTTGCGTGTCTATTTTTCTCTTTACCATTTATTATCTCTTTTAAATATTTCGTATAGCACAGCCGCAATCCAGAATGTAGAATACAGGAAGGGGTAAATAAATAAATACCCAAAATAGAATAATTTTTTTGTTTTAAAATCCAGTTTCTCGCCGGAAATATACAAACTTATGAGTATTGTGGTTATACCCATCAGGAAGAACAATGCAAAAAAGTAGGTGTAAGAACTTATATACAGGACATCAAAATTAAGAACCCAAGGGGACCATTCAAAACCAACTAACGACAGAGTATATAGGTACTCATAAAAATCTTTAATGAACATATACAAAGGCATGAAGAATAAAAATCCGAGAATAAAAATCCATACAAAATTGATTGGCAGTATAAATAAACCAAGATTCCCATATTTTGAATTTCCAAGCAAATGTCTGTATTGTATTGTGGTCTGTAGATATCCTCTATACCACCTAACTCTTTGGCGGAATAATTCTTTAAAAGTTTCAGGGGATTCTGTGTCAACATATGCGTTTATACAGTTTTCAATTTTATAACCTTTTTCATACATCCTAAAAGCCAGTTCAGTGTCTTCCACAAGACTGTGTTTATCCCACCCCCCAATTTCTTTAAGTTTATCTGTTCTGTAAATGGAGCCGGGACCGGGGAGAACATATTGGCAGTCAAATATTGCAAATAATTTCCTAAGGTAAATTGAGAAAATATATTCCACCCATTGAATCTGTTGAATAAGGGTCTGCGGTTTGTTAATTTTCATGGCCGGGGAAATGGCCGCAATATCTTTGTCATCAAAGTGACCAATTATTTTTTTCAGGTAATTTTTTCTTGGAAAAGAATCCGCATCCATAGATACAACAAATTCAGTGTCAACTAATTTTAATGCTTCATTTAGTGAATCAGCTTTCCCGGTATTTTTTTTGTTAATGATAGTCACTCTGCGGTTTTTTATGTTTTTGCATATCTCAGAAGTTTTGTCTGTAGACCCGTCATTTATACAGATAATTTTTATTTTGTTTTTAGGATAATCCAGATTTAAAACCGAATTTATGCATTTACCCAGGAACTTTTTTTCGTTATAGGCAGGGATAAGGAATGTGATGGAAGGATAATTCTTTGCAGGTTTATCAACAAAAAATTTATAATGATTTTTAATAAAAACAATGAACCACAGAATTGAACAATAGACCATTATGAAATAGCAGAACAGCTGGACAATATCAAATATTCCAAAATAACCCATGGATGAGAATACCATAAATAAATACCTGTAATTTTAGAACACACTTAAGATATTTTGATAACTAACTTTATTATGAGACTCCCGGAATTTGCAGGCGCTTTTTATCCTTCAACAAAAGATGAACTAAAAGCGGAGTTAAATATGTTATTTCAGGCAAAGACCGAATATCATAATAATGCTTTGGGTATCATTGTCCCCCATGCAGGTTATTTATATTCCGGTCAGGTTGCTGCCAGAACCTATAAGGCAATTTCAGGAACAAAAAAGAGAAATTTTGTGATTCTTGGGACAGATCACCAGGGGAAGGGGGTTATTGCTACTTCAAAAGATGATTGGCAAACGCCTTTGGGGACAGCAAAAATAGACCGGGCTTTTTCTGATTATCTGACAAAGGAACAGGCAATTATATCAGACGACTTTGCGCTTAAAGGGGAGCATTCAATAGAGGTTCAGATTCCATTTTTACAGTATCTCTTTAATGATTTTGAATTTGTTCCCATACAGGTGCCAAATATTTCCTATAAAGAAATTATTGAACTTGCAAAATTACTGAGCGAAGAAGATTATTTTTTTATAGCAACTTCAGATTTAATCCATTATGGTTCTTCATACAATTTTTTTCCAAAAGAAAGTTTGTATGACCCAAATGATTATGTTAAAAATCTGGATAATGAAATAATTGAACAAATATGCAAATTTGATGGAAGAGGATTTTTAGATTATACCCGAAAGAATGATTTAACAATTTGCGGGGCAACACCAATAGCATTGCTATTGGAAATCGCTAAAAATTTAGGAGGTAAAAAAATAGAAAAAATTGTGCATGACACTTCTTTTTCTTCGTCGCATGACCTATCTACAATTGTGGGTTATGGGGGATTAGTTATTTCCTGATTTTGTGATGTCTTTTGCCTGAATCCATAATTGTTTGAATATTGGTTCCATTAATTCATTTGCAACATGCGGGCTCTGTGTCCAAAAAGCAATTTCCTGTGAAGGCTCAATTTCAGTATCATTTACCAAACCCATGAGAACATGTTCCCCATCAATTATCTGCAATTTACCAACAGGCAATTCAGTACCTTCCAAATGTCTTAAATTTGCGTAAGGTAAAAGTTCCATAGCCTGTTTTCGGTTTCTGGTTGTTATTGGACCCATTATGTTTATCTCAACATTTTTGCTTTTTAGTTTGCTTAAAGATCTCATGTGTTCTTTTAAATCCACAATTCCTTTTTCTGAAGTCAAAATATTTACTTGTATTTTTGCTTTTGACAATAAAGTTTTTGTCTGCATTTTTATTTTATCTTCTGATTTTATAACTGCGTTGAAACTTCCAGGGGAAACCATTTTTAAGTCTTTTTTGTAGAGTGCAACCAAGTCGGTCATAATATCGCTTTTTTTAAGTTCTTCCAGTCTTGTGACTGTAAGTTCTGCTTCTTTTTTGATATTGGATTTTAGGTTCTCAAATGCTTCTTTTGGTTCAACGGCCACATATTTGAAAGGACTTCCGTGCTGCACAACCACAAAACCTTTTTGTTCAAGTGATTCCAAAACATCGTAAACTCTTGCTCTTGGAACACGAGATAATTCAGAAAGTTCACTCGCGGTTGCAACTTTTTTGATTAAAATTGCGGTGTATAAATTCCTCTCGTAAAGATTAAGACCTATACCTCTTAAGCTTTCAAGGACTTTTCTCGAAACTGTTTCTGGTACTACCATATTATATAGATAATTATAACTTTTATATACTAGAAATACACCCCTATTATGTGAATACAAACTCTTATATTGGCTTATTAACATTTTTTAACGTTCTTATAAATGGGTTTTAAGAGATTATTGCTTAGCTGGCAGGTATTATTGCTGTTATTTTGTATAGTGGGCTCTATAATTGCCATAAGCCCAAAGATTAGTTCTTCAGGAATTATCATCACTAGTGTTGGAACCGGAGCTTTTGATGGAAAAATTGGTTTAGGCACAATAATTTATTCTGCAAATATGATTGGTCAGGAATCAAAAGAAATAACTTCTTTGGCTGATTTGCTTCAGTTTCAGGGCGAGAAAGGATATTTAAATCTAAATACTGATGGGGGGCTTAAAAATATTAAACTGCAGGAAGATGATTTATTTAATATTTCTGTGAGTAAAACCGAAACCTCCAATCTAAAATTTGGTCTTGATATCGATGGGGGTATTAGGGCTTTGCTTGAACCAGCGCAGTCTTTACAGGGAAATGAAACAAATATTACTGCGGATGAGATTATTTCTGTTCTGGAAACAAGGATAAATGTTTATGGATTAAGACAGGCGGAATTTAGGAAACTTGATGTGGGGAGTAAGGATCTGATAATGGTTCAGATAGCTGGAGGAACAGAATCTGAGATAATTGATTTATTGTCTCGGGAAGGAAAATTTGAAGCCAAGATACCCATAACAGTAAAAAATGGATCTGTTTTCACATTAGGAAATTTTGTTGAGGGTGAAGTTGAGGATTATTTGGTTGATATTCTGGATAATACCACAATAAAAATTAATGAGGAATTTTATAGTCTTGGAGATACTTTTGTTTTAAAAGGAATTGAATTTAATTTGAAGAATTTAACTTCAGGCAAAGTTGTTATTGAAGGTCTTGTTTATACGGCTAAAGAGATCACTTCGATTGGCATCCCGGCTTCCAGCAATTATTTTGGGAAGACTGAAGGCGGTTATAAATTTCAGTTTGGTGTAGTAGTCTCGCCAGAGGGCGCAAAAAAGTTTGCTGAAATTACCCAGAATTCAGATAAGGTAATAAGTCCGGGAGGCAGCCAGTTATCTGAGAGAATTTATTTTTATCTTGATGGCAAAGAAACTGATGCTTTAACAATTGCAGGTGATTTGAAAGGCAGGGAAATAATGAATCCTGTGATTACAGGACATGGCGAAACAGAAGAAGAGGCGAGGCAGAATATGAACCAATTGAAAGCTGTTTTAAAATCCGGAAATTTGCCGGTGGAATTAAAAGTTGTTTCGATGGATCAGTTAAGCGCAACTTTAGGGGGTGGTTACCTTTATTTGATTGCAATGGCTGGATTGACAGCAATATTTTTAATTAGCGCAGTCATTTACATTAGATACAGAAATCTAAAAATCTCTGCAGGAGTTATGATGACTATGTTGGCAGAAGCAATAATTATTTTTGGTTTTGCTGCATTGACTAACTGGAATTTATCCACACTTGCTTTTGCGGGAATTGTTGCGGCAATTGGTTTTGGAGTTGATGACCAGATATTGATTATTGATGAGACCAGAAACAAGAAAGAAAGATATTCTCTTAAGGAAGGTCTGAAAAGGGCTTTCTTCATGATTTTTGGGGCAGGAGCCACAACAATTTGCGCTATGCTCCCAATATTATTTGCGGGATTTGGGGTTTACAAAGAAATTGGTGGTTTTGCTTTAACAACAATTATGGGTGTGTTAATAGGAATCCTGATTACAAGACCGGCTTTCAGCAAGTATGTTGAATATGTTTTGGCAGATTAGTTGATTGTAAACTATTTAAAATATTTCATTATTTATTTATGGTAACCCGTGATGATATTGTTGAATTGGTGACTGGAGAATATCCGGGGATGGATGTATTCTATTTAGAGGGTGTAGGTCCAACCACCATTAAAAATGAAAAACTGAAAATAAAAGTCTCACCAATAGTTCCATTCAAGAATTTATATAAAGACCTAAGGGGATTTTTTACAGGGAAAAGTTATCCTGATAATTTTGAAGTAAAGAAACTTGAGGTGTATGGATTGGGTGATTTAGATAGTTACAATACCCTTCCTTATTTCAGAGTGTTTAGAGAGAATAAACTGAAAGAAAGAGGTCTGGGAGTTGATTATCATTTTACACCTCATAGAATCTATAAAAATGTACCTGTTAGAGATGGGAATTTTGATGAAGAAGAATTATTGAATGTTGTGGGTTCTGTGATAAACACAGAAATATTATTTAGTACTGTTTATCGAGATAATAAAAAACAAGTGCTTAAAAGTTACGAGGATTCAACTGTTCAATTCGATGGGTTATAAACCCCCAAATAAAATAATAACTATTTTTAAAGATTTCAATAAGATTATGGTATTCGAAGAAATCACCAAAAAACTTAAAACCGGAAAACTGCATTTTACTCTTATAGACCCGGATAAACAAACAGTAGAGCAGGTTGCGGAAATCGTAAAAACCGCGGAAGAAGCCGGAACAGACGCTTTAATGGTTGGGGGTTCAAGTTCAACTGTAATAATCCAGTTGGATGATACTGTTAAGAAAATCAAAGAGTCTTCGAAGTTACCTATAATTTTATTTCCGAGCACTCACGCAGGAATATCAAAATATGCGGATGCAATTTTCTTTATGTCTTTGTTAAATTCCAGAAGTACGGCTTATATAGTGGATGAGCAGGTAAAAGGAGCCCCTCTTGTAAAAACTTATGGTTTGGAGTCAATTCCAATGGGATATTTGATGTTTGAATCAGGGAATGTTTGCACCTCGCAGCTTGTTTCTGATGCCAAGCTCCTACCGAGAGACAAAGCGGACGTTGCTGTTGCGTATGCTCTTACAGCGCAGTATTTCGGGATGAAATGTGTTTATCTGGAAGCAGGTTCAGGGGCGAAATATCCTGTATCTGATGGGATAATCACAGCTATTAAAAAATGTCTGGATATTCCGGTGATTGTCGGTGGCGGAATAAGGGACAAAGAAACCGCAAGAAAGAAACTGGATGCCGGAGCGGATATAATTGTCACAGGCACAATAAATGAAGATAATAAGACAAGAATGGCGGAAATAATCAGTGAAATAAAGAATTACAAATAACTCGATAAACAGCACCTTCTTTTAAATTTTTAATCCAAATTAATTTAAGTTGGCGACCATAGCGGAAGGGGTACACCTGTTCTCATCCCGAACACAGAAGTTAAGTCTTCCAGCGATTTGGTAAGTACTGCCTTATGGGTGGAAACATCATGACGTTGCCGACTTATTATAATTATTTTGATTTACTATTTTAATCACCACAAAGTATTTAAAATTTTATAAATATTGAATTATGGCGGGAGATATTGATTCTGGAAAATATCATTTAAATTCAGGAGAGTTGGATCTTCATAATGTGCGTGGAGTTTATTTCCCGGAGCCTATTAACTCAAGTGAAATTGGTGTTCTTTATCTTAAAGATGGAATGGTAAATACTGCAAAAATTGAGGCATTTGAGTTTTGTGAAAATTATGGGAAAGTACATTTAGGATCCAGAAAAAAACTTATAAATTATGCATTGAGAACAATAGATTCTTTAAAAAAAGAAAATGCAGATAGTGGAGAAGATTTACTTCATAAATTAAGTGGATTGACTCTGAAAACATATACTCTGGACTTTGATTTTTGGAGAGTTTTAATAAACACAGAAATTGGACTTGAAGATAATGGCATGACCAAAGAGGAAATTGGAGGTTTTGATGAAGAAGTTGAGGACTTGGCTATAAGGTGTATTGGAGAAGGAGAATTAAATAAAATGTTTGATGGAGTGGTGGAAAAGTATGAGAATGAAATTAAACCAAAAATAATGGAATATAAAAGTAAGTTAGGTGAATCAAGGCAACAAACAGAAGAATTAAATAAACTTCAGGTATTTTATCAATCTATTCAATAAAATCAATTAAATTAATCCAACCAAAGGCAAAATATACAACAAAACCTGTGTGATTCCAAATCCAAGAATGGCAATTTTAATCCTATCAATTACTTCAATGTCAGACATTATCAAAAATGTAAGAGCAATCCAACACAACAAATCAAGAAGCACAAACCCAAAAAGAATTCCCCTGAAATAAGAACTAAGAAACATGAAAGCAATAGATGGAATAATATTTGCGGCAAGAGCAATCATAATCGCGTGCTTAAATTCCAGATTATGCTCAATAATATTGCTTGAAAGCATTATCCCGATTGCGGCAAGTATTGATGGAATTAACCAGTTTAATAAAATGTATATATCAAATACCATAATAAATGATAGTTTACTTATTTAATTATAGGGCGCATCAATGAGGAATTTATGTGGGTGACGATAATTTCTATTTTGATAATCACGAGTTTCATCATATTATTTCCGTTTGTTATTTTATCCATGGTTTCTCAAATTCCGAGTGGGGTTTATAATGTAATTTTCTGGTTCATGATTGTTGATTTGGTTGCTATGATTTATTATGTTATTTATATTTCAAGAGTAAAATTGGGCGGTAAGGATACAAAAGAAGAATTGGAGACAAGATTAAAATTAATAGAACTTGGAAAAAAAAGAGGCGAAGAAGAGATATTATAACAGGAAAATCAGCGAGAAAATATACAATAAAATTGTTCAGGATTATGAACAGAAGGATATTAATATAAGGAGCAGGTTAAAACATCTGAAGTCAAAGAAATAAATTTTTTGATAAATTAATTATTTTTTTGCGGGTTTTTTTCTGTCCGCAATTTTTATTCTTTTTTTATCGCTCATTTCAATAGAAACAATCTGCAGGTTTGATGGTTTTACAGGAATCTGAATTTCTTTTCCATCTTCTTTTTTTCTCTTTACATTTTCAACATAAACCGATAAACTTTTCAAATTAAGACCTGTAACTTTTGAAATCCTGCCTTTAAAAGTGCCTCTCATAACTTTTACTGTATCTCCGGACCTTACAGGAAAACTCCTCTTGTCATATTTATCTCTTAGTTCAGGGCTAAGGTTTGTGTGCATAAGTTTCTGCCTCACGTGTTTTGGCGCAGTTCTCATATATTTTCTCTGTTTTCTCGCCTGTACGCTCACATTCCATTTACTGCTAAAGTGCTGTCTCATTTAATTATTAAATAAAAACTAATAAACCCATTATTTTCACTAAAAAAGAGTTTTTTTTGAAATAAATTCATTTATATATAATTCCCTTTATTTATCTATGAAGCGGATTAATGAGGATTTTATCTGGGGTATTATGATTTCTGTTTTAGTTCTTACAATATTTATTATTATTTCTCTATTCTCCCAATTTCCAACATCAATTTATAATATAATTTTCCTCCTTATGACAATTGATATGGTGGCTATGCTATATTATATATTATATATTTCAAGGACAAAATTAACTCAGGGTGAAACCAAAGAAGAATTAAAAGTAAGGTTAAATTTAATAGAACTTGGCAAGAAAGAAGCGGAGAAGCGTTATTATGGCAGAAAAATAGGCGATAAAATTTATAACAAAATAATGCAGGATTATGAACAGGAAGATATAAATTTGAGAAGTAAGCTAAAAAGTTTAGAACTCAGGAAATAAAATAGATTGTATGAAAATTGGTAATTAATAAGTTAATCTAAATTAGATCAATAAGAAATAATTTGTTTAAATCATTAATAATTTCTATTATTTCAAAATCTCCTGAACCTGCAAAATCTCCTTTTTCTGTTTTTTGGATTTTCTCAGAAGAATCATTCTTTTCCTGGATCCAGGGATAGAGCCGTCTATAAGCACATATTTTGTTTTTACAAGCCCATATTCTTTAAATCCCTGAACCGGGTTAATTTCTTCAAGATTGTCTGAAATTTTTAAAATTAATTTATTATATTCGGTTCTCTGGTGAAAGCCCATCTGACCTGGCATTGGAACCCTCCAGTCAACTTTCCTTGGCATAACACTACCAATAGAACCAACTCTTCTCCGACCTTTTTTTGCTTTGTGGCTTCTTAATTTACATCCAAATCTCTTAATTGTTCCTTGTGTACCCTTTCCTTTGGTAATTGAGGTCACTTCAATTAAATCCCCATCAGAAAAACAATCTTCAACTTTAAGTTCATTTCCAAGAAGCTCTTTCACTTTATCCAGTTCAAGTTTGCACCCAAGTTCAAATACTTCGGGTGTTTTCTTTAATCCGGTTTTTCTTGGGAAATTAGTTACTTTTATTCTTAATTCATCAAATTCTTCAGGTATTTTCCCGTATTCTTCTGTTTTAATTTTAATCTTCCTTTTCAGGTCTTTTTTTAAGTCTTTTGGAAGTTCTTTAATATTAAAGTATTCTGTGGTTTTCCGTTTATTTTTGTAAAAAGCAATACCTATTGGATAAATCACAGGAATTTCAAGAACTGTGGCAGCTCTTACAATCTCTTTGCCCAGATTTACATTTTTTCTGGTTTCTGTTGCGGAATATTGAACCATTCCTACTTTATAAGCCGCAAAGCCCTGTATCCCGTCTCCGCTCCAAAATGATACTTTAGGATATATTCTCCTAGCTTTTACTCTCGGCCAAAATTGTAAACTTCCCCTTCTCGGTCCATGTGGTGTTGCCATTGTATAATTTAGATTATAAATTTAAAATAGAAGGATTTCTTAAGATAAAGACTTTAGTCAGCATCCGGTTTTGTTTTTGCTATAAACTTCAAGTTCTTTTTTAAAAGAAATGCTTAATTATGCCAGCAATAATAGAATTAAAAAATGCTTCAAAAATTTACAAGATGGGTGATAGCAAGGTTTATGCTTTGGACAAGGCAAACCTAAAAATAAATGAGGGCGAGTTTGTTGCAATTTTCGGACCAAGCGGTTCAGGGAAATCAACTTTAATGCATATTGTTGGTTGTCTGGATATGCCTACTCAAGGGAGTGTTTTTCTGGAGGGAAAAGACATTTCAGAATTTTCAGAAAGCGAACTCGCAACAATAAGAGGAAAAACCATAGGTTTTATATTCCAGACTTTCAATATATTCAGGACGCTTACAGTTTTGGAAAATGTGACGCTTCCAATGGTTTTTCAGAGTATGCCTATGGCAGAGAGGAAAAAAAGAGCAAAGGAATTAATTGAATATGTTGGTTTGAGTCACAGAATAGATCATAAACCCGCAGAACTGAGCGGGGGTGAACAGCAGAGGGTTGCGGTTGCGAGGTCTTTGGCAACAGACCCGAAAATAGTGCTTGGGGATGAGCCAACAGGAAACCTTGATTCCAAAACCGGAAAAAAGATAATGGATGGTTTAAAGGAAATAAACAAGGAAGGAAAAACCGTAATACTTGTGACTCATGATGCTTCTCTTGCTTCTTATGCGGATAAAATTGTGTATATTAAAGACGGGAAAATTGAAAAAATCGAGAAAACTAAAAAAAACAAATGAAATAATTCATTTAAATATTAAAGATATTTGATTATGAGACAAGAATTGCTTAGTTTATTAATTATAGTTTTATTAACAGGAATAATCCCTTTGGTTGTATATGCGGATGGTCCGGCAATAAATATAATACCTCAGAGATATGAACCAAGCCCAGCTCAGCCAGGAGAGTATTTGTCTATTTGGATTAATGTGGAAAACATAGGCAATGAAAAAGCTGAAAATTTATTGGTGGTTTTAGTTCCAACATATCCTTTTTTTCTTGATGAAGGAGAAAATGCAACAACAGAAATCAAAACTTTAGAAGGAATGGATAATTCAGTGATTAAATATAAAGTTAGGATTGCGGCTGATGCGGTTGAAGGAGAAAATGAATTAATAATTAAATATTCCACAAAAGACCGAAATATCTGGGTTGAGAAAAAACTAAAAGTAACAATACAAACTCTGGATGCAAATCTTGCAATAACCGGAGTTGAAAGCAAAGAGGTTTCACCCGGAGAAATTACAACCCTTAAAATTAAATTAAAAAATGAGGCAGACTCTTATTTGAGAGATGTAAATATAAAACTGAATGTTTCAGGTTCAATTTTTTTACCAATAAACTCAACAGAAGACCGAAAGATTTATCTTATCGGGAGCAAGGAAGAAAAAATCGCGGATTTTGATTTGCTTGTTTCTCCTAATGCGGAATGCGGTCCTTATAAAATATTGACTTACATTTCTTATTACGATTCTGCGGGAGTGTATTACACAAAAACCAATTATGTAACTTTAATTGTAACAGCTGAACCAGAGATAACTGTAAATATTGATGAATCTGGAATCCTGACTGCAGGACAAACCGGAATAGTTTCTTTAAATATTATTAACAAAGGTTTAATGGATTTAAAATTCCTAACAATTTCTCTTAAACCCGACGGATATGAAATTCTTTCTCCACCCGATGTTTATGTAGGCGCTTTGGATTCTGATGATTATGATACGATAGATTTTAGAATCCACACTCCTGAAAATGGAAAAGAATTGCCATTGAAAATTGAGTTGGTTTACAAGGATGCTAATAATAAAATGTATTCTGATGAACATATTGTTAATTTAAGACTTTACACTCAGGAAGAATTAACAAATTATAATCTTGTTCCTGATACAACCGGCACTACCAATACAATTATATTCATAATCTTGCTTTTCGTGGGTTATTGGGTGTACAAAAAATTAAAGAAGAGTTCTTATTTCTCATCCAAAAAAAGCAAGTGATTTTAAAATGATAATGGATTTTTTAAGGTTTGCTATTAATAATTTAGTCCATCGGAAAATGAGGAGTCTATTGACCATCATAGGAATTTTTATAGGCATTGCCGCAGTTGTTTCTTTAATTTCTGTTGGCGAAGGTATGAAGGACGAAATAAACAGGCAATTTGAAGCTATGGGCTCTGATAAACTAATGGTCATGCCTGGTGGTGCAGGTGGTTTGGGTATTATGAGTATGATGACTGCCGCAGTCCCTCTGACAGAAGATGATTTAAAAGTTATAAAGCGACAGAGCGGTGTTGATGTGGCTGGAGGTATGACTTATAAAACAATTGCTGTAAAATATAAAGATGAAACCAAATATACCATGGTTGCTGGAATGCCGACTGATGAATCCCAGGAAATTTTTACCAGTATGGATACTTTTAATATCTTAAAGGGTCATGATTTGGAAGATGGGAAAGATGGAAATATTGTGATAGGATATGATATTGCTTATGAGGATTATTTTGATAAAAGACCCGGAATCAGGGATAAAATTTATATAAAAGATCAACCTTATACTGTTTGCGGCATAGTTGATAAAATTGGAAATAGTCAGGATGATTCGCAAATGTACATAACTCTTGAGGAAGCAGATGAATTATTTGATCTGAATGGCGAATATGGAATGATAATGATAAAAATGAAACCAAATATAGATCCTACTGCATTGGCGGAAACATTAACTCATAAGATAAGGCGCGCAAGAGGCGAGAAAGAAGGAGAGGAGAGCTTTCAGGTGCAGACCACTGAGCAGTTGATGAATATGGTGGGTGATATTCTCGGGGTGATTAATGCAGTGTTGATAGCAATAGCTTCAATTTCTCTTATGGTTGGTGGAATTGGTATAATGAATACCATGTACACTTCGGTTTTGGAAAGGACAAGAGAGATAGGAATAATGAAAGCAATTGGGGCAAAAAATTATCATGTGATGTTGTTATTTTTGTTTGAGTCAGGTATGCTTGGAATAGTTGGCGGACTTCTTGGAGTCGGAGTCGGAGTCGGATTGGCAAAGTTGGCAGAAGTTCTTGCTGTCCAGTCAGGGTTTGCTATGCTGAAAGCTTCGTTTTCAATGGAATTAATTTTTGGTTCTCTCGCATTTTCTTTTTTAGTTGGAACTCTTTCAGGAATTCTTCCCGCAATGAAAGCCGCAAAATTAAATCCTGTTGATGCTTTGAGGTATGAATAAAATTTTATTGCAGTTTAGATAATTATATTTATTTCCAGCAAGGATTAACTAAATTTTTTATTTTCAATTATAAATTTGAGAATATATTATTTCAAATCATTTATTAAATAATTCCTTTATTTTTCAGATAAACTGAATAATCCTCAATAATTAAATTATCTTTGTCTTCTTCTCCAACCCAACTTTTGACGCTCCTTTCAATCCTATTTCTTTTGTTTTCAATGTCCGGAGTGGTTATGAATGATATTGCATCGCTTCCTGCTCCAGAACCGTAAGAGACCACTAAGATTCTCTGGTAAGGCGCGGCAATGTCAAGTACACGCGCAAGACCAACCAAAGAATTTGCGGAGTAAGTATTTCCAATAAATTCAAAATTAATTCCAGGTTCAACCTGTTCTGGAGTGAATCCCAATCTTTTTCCAATAATTCTCGGATATTTTCCATTTGGCTGGTGGAAAACAACATAATCAAAATCTTTTGGTTCAAGGTTTAATTTTTTCATCAGGTTTTTTGCGGCTGATTCAACATGTTTATAATAAGCTGGATTGCCTGAAAATCTTCCCGCATGTTTGGGAAATTTATCCCCGTCATTTCTCCAGAAATCTGTGGTGTCTGTGGTAAAACTTGTGTATCCTTCAACCAATGCAATAGGTTTTTGGTCCCCAATCACAAAACCTGCGCTTCCGTCTCCGGCTGTTATTTCCAGCTCATCATTAGGAGCACCCTGCGCGGAATCCGCTCCAATGGCAAGTCCTGAACCCCCATTCACTTTTACGAAATTGAATGTATTTACCATCGCCTGCGTTCCTGCTTTGCACGCAAATTCAACATCTGATGCAAAACAATTTTCTGTTTTTAGAAGTCCTGCCACAATACTTGCTGTGGGTTTTACAGCATAGACTTTGCTTTCACTTCCGACTTCTATAAATTTGAGTTTATTTCCTTCTACACCAGAATGTTTTAAAGCGTTTAGACCGCAGTTCAAAGCATAACTTCCCTGGTCGTCAAATTTTCCAGGGAAACTTTTAAGTCCTTTTAATTCGCGACCCCAGATATTATTTAGCGCAGATAAATCCAGTCTGTATCTTGGAACATAAACACCATAACCCGAGATACCAATTTTCTCATCAGGAAGTTCTCTTTTTGTTTCTGATTTTTTGGTTTGCGGTTTGCTAAACTCTTTTTTTAATTCCCAAATTCCTCCGTAAATATACAAACCTTGTTCTGTTCTTCCAAGTTTCCCAGGTCTTGAAATAACTTTGTCGCCGATTTCAACTTTGTCATCAATCAGACCGAAAATAAGTTCTCCGTCAATTTTTATCAACGC
>JAUWTN010000047.1 GCA_030614705.1 Candidatus Aenigmatarchaeota archaeon | reverse complement strand
GTATCGCAGCAAGAGACTGGCAAGGTACAGCAAGTAATACAAGAATTTATCTACAAACTTTAGCAAAAATTTATACAGAGAATGTCTTTGATTATGGACAATCAGGAGATGACATTGAAGCTGGATTTGGATTACCAATCGCAAAATAATTTTTTTCTTTTTTTCAAATTTTTATTAAATATTTACTTTTAGTAAGATGATTAAAGGGAAATTTTTATAAATCTAAACAGCCACGGGGGGGATTTTCACTTACACCTTTTTGGGGTGCAGACCTTTCCTCTATTTGCGAAGCAAATTGAGGTGCCGTCTGAAAGACGAGCATTTGCTTCACCTACGAAAAGGGTTGCATTGAACCCACAACCTTCGGTTTACAAAACCGGTGCTCTACCGGATTGAGCTACCGTGGCATAAAACTATTTAGATAAAATTAAATACTTTCTTTTTGAATAAATACTTATATATATTATGTTGCATGGATTGAAGGGAATTTCCCCCATAGTTGCAAGTGTACTTTTAATAGCTTTCAGTACGGCCATTGCGGCAATTGTAGGAACCTGGGCTATGGGCTACACGCAGTCAGAACTTGTTTCTCTCGAAACCTGCAGTAAACTGGATTTGACTTATTACAATTATGATTATGATGAAGGTACCTTAATTGTGCAGAATATAGGCACAAGCGTAAAAGCCTATAATCTTTATGTTTTTCTTGACACAAACCAGAAGGCTTTTATAAAAACTGTAGAAGGTCCTTTTGAGGCAAATACTCCAACTGAGATAACTTTTGATAAAGACACAATAGAGAATAATTACGAAGATATTAAGGGATTGGTTATAGAAGTTGTTGGATGCAAAGGGAAAACCCAGTTTGTCCCAATAATTCAATAATTTATAATTTATTGCAATTTTAATTATGGGTGATGATTTAAAATTAACTGTTGGTGGTTTATCTGAAAACCGGCAGGATTATGGAAAAGGAATTGCAAGATTAAGTTCAAATTTTCTGCTAAAACTTGGCATCAGGGAAGGAGAATATATTGAAGTTGAAGGAAAAAGGAAAACTTATCTGATTGCAATAAGATCTTATCCAAGCGATGTAGGTCTTGATATAATCCGAATTGATGGGATTTCAAGAAAAAACTGTCAGACTGGTGTTGGAGAAAGAGTTAAGGTGAGAAAAGCCGAATTAACAGAAGCAAAAAAAATAACAATTGCTCCCGCCCAGAAAGGCGTTATGGTGAGAGTTGATCCTGGATTTATATCTCAGAATTTATATAAAAGACCTGTATCAAAAGGAGACCTTTTTGTTCCAACAGTTATGAGAAAAAGAGACGCAGAGTTTCTTGATGATTTTTTTGATAATTTCTTTGGAGAAAATGTTCGTTCTTTTAATCCTCTTGGAGATATTCAATTTGTTGTTGTTGAAGTTTCTCCTAAAGAAGGCGGATTCATTGGGGAAGCAACTCATGTAGAAGTTATCTCAAAAGCTGTTGAAGTCAGGGAAGAGGAGAGTAGTGTTTCAGGTGTTACCTATGATGACCTCGGTGGTTTGAAAAGAGAAATAGATTCTGTGAGGGAAGTTATTGAGTTGCCATTAAGGCACAATAAACCTTTTGAAATATTGGGAGTTAAACCTCCAAAGGGTGTTTTATTGCATGGTCCCCCGGGAACAGGAAAAACATTATTGGCGAAGGCTGTTGCAAATGAATCCGGAGCAAAATTTTATTCAATTGCCGGACCTGAGATTATGAGTAAATGGTACGGGCAGTCAGAAGAAAATCTGAGAAAAATATTTGATGATGCTGAGAAAAATGCGCCTTCAATTATTTTCATTGATGAGATTGATGCAATTGCTCCGAAGAGAGAAGAGGTTTCAGGAGAAGTTGAGAGGAGAGTTGTGTCCCAATTATTGACAGTGATGGATGGTATGAAAACCAGAGGTCAGGTAATTGTGATTGGGGCGACAAACCGACCGGACTCTTTGGACCCGGCTATAAGAAGACCAGGAAGATTTGACAGGGAGATTGTGATTGGTATTCCGAACAGCGAGGGAAGGCTTGAAATATTGCAGATTCACTCAAGGAATATGCCAATAAAACCTGATTACACAAAATCCGATATATTGAAAGTTCTTGAGACAGAGAAAGATGCAAAGGCTGTTATGGAAAAGGTAAAGAAATCAGAAAAAAAGAATATTATAGAAATTTTAAAGGAAGAAAAAATGTATGATAAAGTTACTGAAAAATTAAGAGCATTATTGCTTAAAGAATTATCAGAAAAAACTTATGGTTATGTTGGAGCAGACCTTGAGGCATTGTGCAAAGAAGCTGCAATGCATACTTTAAGAAGAGTATTGCCGGATATTTCTTCTCTTAAAGGGCAGGAATTATCAGAGGAACAGATGAAGAAATTGATTATAAAGAGGGTGGATTTTGATTATGCAATGCAGAAAGTTGAACCTTCTGCGTTGAGAGAAGTTTTGATTGAGATACCAAAGGTGAAATGGTCTGATGTTGGGGGACTTGAAAAAGTCAAGCAGAAATTAAAAGAAGTTATTGAATGGCCTTTGAAATATCCTGACCAGTTTAATAAATTTAATTTAACTCCTCCAAAAGGAATTTTGCTTTACGGTCCTCCGGGAACTGGAAAAACCCTGATAGCAAAAGCAGTCGCAAATGAATCCGGGGCAAACTTTATTTCTGTGAAGGGACCTGAATTGTTAAGCAAATGGGTTGGCGAAAGCGAGAAAAAATTAAGGGAAATTTTCAGGAAAGCAAAACAGT
>JAUWTN010000030.1 GCA_030614705.1 Candidatus Aenigmatarchaeota archaeon | reverse complement strand
TTTCAATTGAGACCAGCGAGGATATCTATGATATTACTTTAGCGGATAACAATGGAAGAGGTTTTTTAGGAATTACTACAGGCTATGACCCAATTGCAAATATAATAACCCCTATGAATTATAGGGCTTATGTGATAAAAAATCCAATCTTTGAACAGGTCGGAGAATTTTTGATAATCTTAATCAGTTTTGTAATAATGGTTTGCATCGGAGTTGCAATTGTAAATTTGCTTCCAATGAAACCTCTTGATGGAGGTCTTGTCACTGAGGTTCTCACAAATGCAAAATTCACAAATACTCTTTCGTGGATAATATTCATTATGATACTTTATAATTTTATTGGACCTTATTTGTTTTTCATTTGAAATTCTATTAAATAAAATAATATTTTAATTTTACAATTATTGTCCAAACAAATCTTCATTCCTTTTCCTGCTTTCTTCAATCTTTTTCTTTGCCATCTGATATAATTCTTCTTCTGAATATTTCTCTCTTGCAACCCCTTGTTCTATTGCTTTCCTGCCAATTTTTGAGGCAATTAAAGGGAATATTTCATATTCAGTCATTTTCGGGATTATGTCTGTTTCAGTCACTTCTCTCCTAAATCCCGCAAGAGTTTCCGCAGCAACAAAAAGCATTTCATCTGTTATCTTGTTTGCTCTGACATCTAAGACCCCCCTGAAAACTCCGGGAAATATTAATGAATTATTAACCTGATTTGGATAATCGCTTCTCCCTGTTGCAACAATTTTTGCTCCGGCTTTAATTGCTTCTTCAGGCAAAATTTCAGGGACCGGATTTGCAAGAGGAAATACAATTGGATTTTCATTCATTTTTTTAATCCAGTCCCCTCTGATTATTCCCGGACCTGGTGTGGATGCTGCAATAATAATATCAGAACCTTCAAAAGCATTTTCAATGCCGCCAACCCTATTCTCGGAATTTGTTTTTTGCAATAATTCATATTTGTAATTTTCAGGAGTTATATCTTTTCTGTCTTTTGACAAAATTCCTTTGCTGTCAACCAAAATTAAATTTCCCGCAGGAAATCCATATTTAATTAAGAGGTTCACAAGGCAATAATTTGCAGCCCCTAAACCAATAATGGTAATATGAACTTCTTCTTTCTTTTTCCCAACAATTTTTAGTGAATTTATAAGTCCTGCGAGGACAACTGCTGAAGTTCCCTGCTGGTCGTCATGCCAAACAGGAATTTCAAGTTCATTTCTTAATTTTTCAAGTATTGAAAAACATTTAGGGCTTTCAATATCTTCAAGATTAATTCCACCAAATCCCGGAGATATATTTTTTACAGTTTCTATAAATTTATCTTCGTCCTGATTTTTTAGCATTATTGGAAATGCATCAACACCTCCGAAGTGTTTGAATAAAATACCTTTCCCTTCCATTACAGGAAGTCCGGCTTCAGGTCCGATATTTCCAAGCCCAAGAACGCGAGAACCATCAGACACAATCGCAATAGTATTTCCTTTGTTAGTATAATCGTAAACTTTATTTTTATCTTTGAATATTTCATTGCAGGGTTCTGCGACTCCTGGAGAATACCAGATACTAAGATCCTGCATATTTCTTATAGGCACTTTTGAAGTGATTTCAATTTTACCTTTATACTTTTTGTGCAACTCAGAAGGAGATTCCATTAAAAAACTAAAAAAATAAAAATAAATAGATTAAAATATTGTCTTTATGTCGTTTTCCATTTTGTATGTTTTGTAGGCGGTGGTTTTTCTTGCTCTAAAATAGATGGTTGCATTTTCATTTAAATGGATTCTGGTGATTTTGTAGCTTCCAAAATATCGGGCATAGTCATCTAAATCATTTAGCACATTTTCGCTGTCTTTTCCAAAACATTCGTAAAATTCTTTTTCTATATTGGGTGTTTCGAAAAATGAACTGTATTCGCTGAACTCTATGTTTTTATCTGTGGACGGGATACTGCAAGGGATAACCCCTGCTATCGGTAGTCATAATCTATAAGATAAAACTTTTAATTATTTTAGAAAACATTAAATTATGGGTTTTTTTGTTGTATTTGAAGGATTGGCTGGGAGTGGGAGTTCAACACAGGCGCAACTTCTTGAAAGATATTTTAAAATGAAGCAAAGGGCTGTAATGTCCACAAAAGAGCCTACAAACAATCTTATAGGAGGTCTTATAAGAGGACAGTTAACTCACGAATGGAAAAGTTCTATGGAATGTCTCCAGTTGCTTTTTGCCGCGGACAGGGCTCATCATCTGGAGAAGGAAATAATCCCCGCTTTGAGAAGGAATTTTATTGTTATCTCTGACAGGTATAAATTATCTTCAATTGCTTATGGTTCTCTTGAAACTGATATGGAGTGGCTGAAGGAAATAAACAAACAGTTCACAGAGCCGGACCTGACAATTTTGCTGAAAGTTTCCCCAGATACCTGCGTAAAAAGAATGAACAAGAGGCATGCCATTGAATTGTTTGAAAAGAGAGACAAGCTTACAAAAGTGTGGGATGTTTATAAAACTTTTGCCAGCGATAGCGTGGTAATTGTTGATGGGGAGAGACCAATTGATGATGTTTTTGCGGAAGTTATTGAAAACGTGAATGAAAAATTGAAGGGGAAGGAAGTTTCAACGTTTTTATAATTCCATTTTTTTAAATTTCTGTCACTCAGGAATACCTTTAAACTTATTTAAATTTCATAAAACTCATTTCAAGCATTTCAATCCCGGGAAGTTTTTTCCCTGTAAGAAATTCAGCAAATGCTCCGCCCCCAAGACTTACATAACCAAATTTATCAAAAGGTATTTTAAATCTTTCAAGAGCATCTGTGGTATTACCGCCTCCAAGCAAACTGTTCTTGTTGTTTTCAAGCAACTCAAAAAGTTTCTTTGTTCCGAACTCAAAGTTTTTATTTTCATACATACCGGAAGTGCCTTTCATACACACAACTTCTGAATCGGATATTATTTTCTCATATTCCACAATTGTTTTTTCGCCAATATCAAGAATTTGTTTTTCTGTTGGAAGATCTTCAACTAAAATTTCAACCCTGTTTCCGTTTTCTTCAATTGCCAAGTCAACAGGTATTTTTATTTTTTCGCTAAAATTCTCAGACAGACTTTTTACTATATCCATATATTTAAGGTATCCTTTTTCTTCAAGGAACTTTGTTGTGTGCCCAATGTCGTAGCCTTTTGCAATAAGGAACAACAAAGAAATTATTCCTGTTGTTAAAATAGAAACATCTTTTTCAATCCAGTGCTCCATTAATTTAAGAGGCTCTTTTGGTTTTGCTCCTCCAAGTATAAAACATAATTTTGAATTTTTAATCTTTTCAAAAAATCCTTCAAGGTTTTTTATTTCATTTTCAAAAACAGGACCGGCGATGCAGGGTTTAAGATTCGCAAATCCCACAACACTCGCATGACCTCTGTGTGAAACAGAAAATCCATCAAGGACAAAATAATCAATATAAGGAGCAAGTTTTTTTGGAAGTTCGCTTTCCGAATGTTCTTCCATACTTTTGTCAAATTTTTCATCCTCATAAAATCGGGTATTGTCCAGAACCAAAAGTTCTCCTTTTTTAACTTCTTTAATTACCTCAAAATTTTCCCCAAAGGGCAGGAATTTGACTTTGCTGCCAAGATGTTTTTCAAGTAGTTTAGCGTGTTTTTCAAGAGAGATAAAATCCTCATCACCTTTTCTTCCCTGATGAGCAAGCAAGACAGTTTTTGCGCCTTTTCCCATAAGAAACTTGATTGTTTCCAGATGTTTGTATAAACGGGGAGTTTCTGATAATTCGCCTGTTTTAGGGTTATATGGCAGGTTTAAATCTACTCTCAGGGCTACAGTTTTATTTTCAAGGTCAAAGTCTTCAAATGTAAAAAATTCCTTCATAAAATTATCTGATTTATTTAATTATGCTGGGGTGGCAGAGCGGCTAATTTTTTTGAGGGTTAAGAGCAATACCTCAAAAATTATTCCGTAGTAATGCGTCGGTCTCGAACACCGATTCCTTCACGGGAGCGCAGGTTCGAATCCTGTCCCCAGCGTATTAATTTTACCAAATAACCTAATTATGCCAACGAATGCAAGTCCTTTGTATTATCTCGCTGAGGAGAGATATCTGAATGCGGAGACAAGAGAAGATAAAATAGCAGCTTTAGAGGAGATGATAAGAGAACTCCCAAAACACAAAGGAACGGAGAATGTGCAGGCTCAGTTAAAAAGGAAACTCGCAAAGTTCAAGGCCCAGAGCGGCAAGCGAAAAACCGCTAAAGGAGAAGGAATTGAAAAGGCGGGAGATGCGCAGATTTGCGTAATAGGCGAGACAAATTCAGGGAAGAGTTCTTTGTTAAAATATCTTACAGAAAAAAATATCAGAATCGATGATAAAAAATTTACAACAACAAAACCAGAAGTGGCGATATTTAATTTTGACGGGGCAAAACTTCAGTTAATAGAAATACCTTCTCTGTTTGAGAATGCGCACATGTCTCTTTTAACAACCTGCAATATTGTGTTATGTCTTTACACAAATATGAAGGAAAAGAAAAAGATTGGGGATTTATTAAAAAGAAGACGGGTGTTATCAAAAACAATTTTTGTTTTATCAAAATCAGATTTAAACAAAGAGAAAGCTTACATGAAATTTTCCGTTCAGTCCGGAGAGGGGGTGGAAGAATTGAAAGCGTTGATATGGAAAAAACTTGGTCTGATAAGAATTTACACAAAAGCAAATAATAAAATTGAGAAAAAGCCGGTTGTTCTGAAAAAAGGCGCAACAATAAAAACACTGGCTATTGAAATCCACAAGGATTTATTTACTGATTTTAATTTTGCAAGAATTTTTGATAATACTCAATTCAGCGGTAAGAGAGTTGGATTAAAATACAAATTAAAGGAAGGAGATATTGTGGAAATTCATAGAGGTTAATTTTAATAAATTCACCACGAAGTTCTGCTTCAATTAGGATAAATATTTTTGATTATAATTAACTTTTCATTTCCTATTAAGTTTTATCCCAACAATACTCGAAATTCCATTCTCAGAAACAATCCCATAAACCTGATTGCTTTGCGAAATTGTAACTTCGTTATGGGTGATTATAATAAACTGCTGTTCTTTTGAGAATTCTTTTACAACTTCTATTATCTTTTTCGTGTTTTCTTTATCAAGGGCAGCGTCAATTTCATCAAGAAGAACAAAGCAACTTGGTTTGCATCTTTGTATTGCAAGCAAAAATGCGATTGCAGTCATTGTTTTTTCTCCGCCTGAAAGGGAATCAATACCTAATAATCTTTTCCCTTTAGGTCTGGCTTTAATTAACAACCCGGAATATATATCTTCATTTTCTTCAAGAATTAAATATCCTTCCCCATCTGTAAACTTTGAATAGATATCTTTGAATTCTTCATTAACTCCGTCAAATAACTGCATGAATTTTCCTTTTCTTCTGGATTCAAGTTCATTAATTACTTTCATGATTGAATATTTTTCTTCAATAATCTTTTCAACTTTTTCCTTAAGGTCTTCATATTCTGTTCTGTATTTGTCAAATTCTTCAACAGATTTCATGTTTAGCAACCCAAGTTTGCTAATTTCATGAGCATAACTTGATAACCGGTCTTTGAGTTCGCTGATAGTTCCTTCTTCAATTTCATCAAAAATTTCAAGTTCTCCAAGGTCCTGCTGGTAATTTTTAATCTCCACATCAAGTCTTGCGATTTTTATATTTTCATCAGATAACTGGCTCTGCAATCTTAATTTTCTTTCATACAACTTTCTTCTTTTTTCCCGGATTTTTTTAAGAGCATATTCTTTTTCTTTGGCATCTTCCCCTATACCCGCATATTCGTTGCTGGCTTCTTGCCTTTTTAGGATGACTTCTTCAAGCTCTTTATTCAAATCATCGAAATCCTGTTTTAATTTCTTATTTTCTTCTCCAAGAGTTTTAATTTCTTCTTTCATTTCACTTAGGTTGAAACCTTTTTCTTTGTAACCCCCAAAAACGCTTCCGTTTTTTTCAATAATAGAACCGTCTAATGTTGATATTCTATAAGAATTCAAAAATGGTTTTGCATTTTCAAGAGTGTCTATAACAAGAGTTGAACCCAAAGCATATTCAACAACCTTTCTGAATTTCTCGTCAAATTTAACGAGGTTAAGAGCAATATCAACAACACCTTTTCCTGAAGGCGCATCTATAACAGGTCTTCCGATTTTGTCAATAGGAAGGAATCTCGCCCTCCCAATTTTATTTTCTTTAAGATATTTTATATAAAATTCAATTTTGTCAAATGAATTAACAATAAGGTTGTCTTTTGTTGAACCCAAAGCAATATCGATTGCGGGTTTGTATTTTGAATCGCAGTTAATTGCCTGTTCAACTGTTCCAAGAATCCCGTCTTTTTTAAGAAGGAATTTTACTGCTTTTGGTTTTTCAATTTCTTCAACCTGAGTGATATATTTTTCAAGTCTTTCTTTTTCCCGGTTATTTGAATCTATTTTATTTTCGGTTTTGATTATTTCCCCTTTTAATTTCTCCTGTTCCTCGATTATTTTAACTTCTTCACTTCCTTTGAATATATCTTTTGTCAGGTCCTTTATTTTGTTTTCTTCTTCATCAATTTGCGTGTCTGTTTCCCGGACTTCTTCATCAACTTTTGTTAATTTTTCTTTAAATTCATTAACTCTTTCAGTAAGGTTTTTCATTTTGCCGGAACTTTCATCAAATTTTGTTTTTGAGATTGAAAATTTGATTCTTTTTATTTTTTCATCCAAATCATTATAAATTTCAACTCTCCTTTTTTCTTCAGATATATTCTGGAATATTTTTTCTCTTTCCCGAAGCAATAGATGTTGTTCTCTTAAGATTTCATCAACTTTCTGCAATTCAGTTTCGCTTTTCTTTTTTTTGTCGTCGAATTCCGCAAGTCCTGCAAGGTCATCTATAATTGCTCTTCTTTCAATAGGGTTCATTTCAAGCACTCTGGTAACATCACCCTGAGCAACAATATTTAGACCGTCCGGAGCTATTCTTGCTTCTATCAATAAATCAAGTATTCTCTGTCTTGTTTCTATTTTATTGTTTAATCTGAATGTTGATTGTCCCTGTTGGTTTACTTTTCTTTCAACAGTAATTAAATCTTCTTCCAGTTGAATTGTCCTGTCTTTGTTGTCAAGTTCAAGTATAATTTTTGCATTCTCGGCTGAGCCTCTTTCACTTTTGTAAATCAAATCTTCCATCCTGTCAGCTCTCAGGGCTTTTGCGGAATTTCTTCCAAGAACAAATGAGAAAGCGTCAAGTATGTTTGATTTCCCGGAACCATTGCTTCCCGCAATGCAGGTAACTCCATCTCCGATTAACAAATTAGTCTTATTTTTGAATGATTTAAAACTTTGTAAAGTGAGCTTAGTTAATTTGACCATAACTAACCCTTTTTTTTAAAAAGAAACCTTTGCCTGTTGTTACTTAAGAGCTGATTGTCTAATTAGAATAATATTATTGATTTAAATAACCGCCGCAAAATAAGCTACTAAACAGGAAAATAAGAAACCTGTAATTACCAGAATTATAATCCAGATTATGCTGTCTGCGAAAAACATATTAGGCATAAATCGCGGTTCTAATTGATTATTGATATGTTGGTTATTCGAAGGGTATGTGGTAGTTGATTCATAAGTAAAAGGAAGTCCTTTATAGGTGGTGCATTCTGAACCAAAGACCTGACAATTGTAATCTTCCCATGAAATTTCCATCAGAGGACTATTTGGAAATGAGTATATTAGAATAAGCGAAAATATAATCCCTAAAAAGGTTTTTTTCTTATCCAATCTAAAAAATTCTTCGAAATCCATAATCTATTTTGTTTATTCTCTAAATACTTCATCGCCATATAGATTGGAATTTTATAATCTAAATATTTTATAATTCAGAGCGAGAAATTTGTTTCCTGTATAAATTATTAAAATATAAGGGTTGTTCCGCT
>JAUWTN010000028.1 GCA_030614705.1 Candidatus Aenigmatarchaeota archaeon | reverse complement strand
TATTTTGTTTATTCTCTAAATACTTCATCGCCATATAGATTGGAATTTTATAATCTAAATATTTTATAATTCAGAGCGAGAAATTTGTTTCCTGTATAAATTATTAAAATATAAGGGTTGTTCCGCTTTGTTCCACATTTTTCCGGAAGGTTATATTACTTGTTTCATTTATAAATAAATATGGAATCTATTATTTCATTTAAGGAGGTATCGAAAACCTATCAAATGGGCGAAGTTGAAGTTCCTGCTTTAAAAAGGATAAATGTTGATATAACCAAAGGAGACTTTGTTGCAATTATTGGCACCTCCGGCAGCGGTAAATCAACAATGATGAATTTAATTGGATGTCTTGATATTCCAACAAAAGGAAAAATTCTTCTAAAATCGCAGGATATTTCTAAATTTTCAGAATCAGACCTTGCAACTTTAAGAGGAAAAACAATTGGTTTTGTGTTTCAACAATATAATTTAATACAAACAATGAGCGCTTTTGAAAATGTTATGTTGCCTTTGGAATTGCAGGAATTAGATGATAATTTTGCAAAAGAAAGAACCAGGAAAATGCTTAATCTGGTTGGTCTTGGCAATAAAATGAATTATTTACCAACCCAGCTTTCAGGCGGACAGCAACAAAGAGTGTCTATTGCAAGATGTCTGGTTGCAAACCCGGAAATAATTCTGGCTGATGAAATAACAGGAGCATTGGATAGTGTTACTGGAAAAGAGATTCTGAATATGTTAAAGAAACTTTGGAAGGAAGAAGGCAAGACAATTATAATGGTCACCCATGATTTAAATTTAGCAAAATATGCGCATAGACTAATTGAATTAAAAGATGGGCAGATAATAAATATTAAAGATAATAAAAAAATTAGAAGGGGTGTAGCAGCATGAAAAGATTATTAATGAGTTTGGGATTAGGTGATTTAGAATGATAAAAAATAACAGTTTAGGAAAAAATTTCATAGGGGCACTATTTGTGTTTTTGTTTTTGATGACTCCTGTGTTTGCTGATTCCAGTGGGGCTTTGATAAGCACAAGTTTAATAAATCAGGACCCGGATCCTGCAGTTGCAGGGGGTATTGTAGAACTTAGAATAAGTGTGGAGAATATGGGGAGTACTTCAGCAGAAAATTTGATTTTAGAATTAACTCCCGAGTATCCATTTGAAATGGTTCCTGGAGAAAATCCAATTCAGGAGGTGGGAACTTTAAGTGCATACCAGACCGATAATAATGCAAAAATTATAAAATATAAAGTAAGGGTGGATAAAGATGCTCTTGCGGGAACTTACGAACTAAAATTATGGGAATATGAAGAAGGAGAAAAAGAAACTCTACGCACTCAAAGAATTCTAAATATAGATATTTCAAACAAAGAAAATGCTGAAATAATCTATATAGATAAAGTTGAGATTGTTCCCGGAAAACAAACCGAGCTGACATTTACAATAAATAATGTGGGGTCCGCTCCATTAAGGGATTTAACATTTTCCTGGGAAGCTGAAGGTGATGCAATATTGCCTGTTGGGTCGGACAATACAAAATATATCAAAGACCTTGGTGTAGGTGAATCTGCTGAACTTTCATATAAAGTTATTGCGGATTCAAATGCTGAAGCCGGACTTTACAAACTTTCATTAAGTTTGGCTTATGAGGATTCTGTAATGGGGACATCAAATACAGTTATTACAAAAGCAGGACTTTATGTTGGAGGCAATACTGATTTTGATATTGCGTTTTCAGAAATCTCAAATGGAATCACTTCGTTTACTATTGCGAATATTGGCAGTAATCCTTCAAATTCAGTTTCAGTAATAATACCTAAACAGGAAGGGTGGAAGGTTTCTGGTTCCAATTCCATGATAATTGGAAATTTGAATACTGGTGATTATACCATTGTGAGTTTTAGTCTGGGACAATCACCAATAGATACCACTCAAAATTTTCTGATGGTTCAAATTGCATACACAAATACAATGGGTGAGCGTGAATTTGTGGATAAAAAAGTTGCAATGAGTTCTCAATTAATTGGCGAAACCGGAGTTATTGGGATGGGCGGTAAATCTACAAGAATAAAACCAGAGAGTTCTTATTCTGAATATGGAAATTACCTTGCCATGTTGGCATTTTTAGTAATTCTTGGTTTGCTATACAGGAAGTATAGAAAAGAGAAACATCTTAATCCAAATTTTAAATTTAGGGATGTTTTTCGAATGAAAACTATTTTAAAGAATAATAATAAATCAAGATGAAATTAATCAAATGCTTGAAGCACGCTTTAGGAATGGTTGTGCATAGCAAGATTAGAAGTTGGCTCACAATTCTTGGAATTGTTATTGGTGTTGCTTCGGTTATAGCCATAATGTCTATAGGTGCCGGTTTGCAACAGTCAATGACTGATCAACTCGGAGGTTTGGGGGGAGATATTCTGACGCTAACTGCAGGTTCTTCAAGTAGTACAAGCATGTTTGGAGGAGGGCGATTTTTGAGTAAATTCAGTTCTGATATTGCTACTGATGAGGAACCGATTCTTGAAAGAATAGATATTCAGGCTCTTAAAGCAATTCCAAATATTGAAGTAATCGATACTCAAATTAGCGGAAATGTTGATGTTAGTTACCTTGGGAAATCAGGTTCTATTAAATTAACTGGTGTTGACCAAAAGGTATGGGCTAGAATAACAATAGCTAAAGTTAATGAAGGTAGAATGCTTGACTCAGCGGATCAAAATGTTGTTGTGATTGGAGGAAGATTGGCGGAGTCGTATTTTGATAAACCAATTGGCATTAACCAGATGATTACAATAGAAGAAAATGTTTTTAGGGTTATAGGCATACTTGATGATTCGAGCACAAGTATTTATATGCCCATACAGATGGCTTACCAGATGCTGGGTGATAAAGAGAATGGTATTTATGATTCAATTATTATAAAAATAAAGGATGAAGATATATTAAATGAAACTTTAGGAAAAATCGAAGCAAAATTAATGTTGGTGAGGCACGTGACTGAGAAAACCAAGGATTTTTCAATAAGTTCAAGCGCGGATTTGCAAAAGACAAGATCTGAGATGCTCTCATCAATGAATGCTTTTTTATTGGCTATTGCGGCGGTTTCATTAATTGTTGGGGCTGTTGGTGTGGCAAATACCATGTTTACTTCAGTTCTTGAAAAAACAAAACAGATTGGAATAATGAAAGCAATAGGAGCAAGGAATAAAGATATTATGTTGATTTTTTTGTTCAATGCTGCGCTTATAGGTCTTGTTGGAGGGTTTATTGGAATTATATTTGGGGTAATTCTTTCCGGAGTATTGCCCGCGTTAATGGGAGAAACAATGATATTAAAAAGCGGAACATTTGTTTCAATAGATTCAATAATTATAGCTCTTTCTGTTTCAGTGGGTATTGGGGTAATTGCAGGATTTGTTCCGGCATATCAGGGTTCAAAATTAAAACCTGTGGATGCATTAAGATATGAATAACTTAATTATGAGAACCCTCCGCATTTTAGGCTGGATTTTATTGCTGAGTATATTTTTATCCCCAATATTTGCTGAAGAATTTCATGTGGATGTTAAAATTGAGATTAATGATTCTGATTGGGTTGAAATTTCAGGAATAACAAATCATCCGAAATTGATTATCGGGAAAACGCAGGATTATATTTCCATTAATAGCGATTATCATATATTAAATATAACACTCGAAGATAGTATTTCAGGATATGCTTATGATATCAGTTTCCCTATAAACGCAGTTATTACTCCAATAGAAATCTCAGGTGATTTTAGAATGGAAACCCAGGAACGGAGACTGCATCTTATAGGAACAGGCGAGAATGAACCTCTGACAATTATTGTGCAATATAATTTTGGTGATGAACACGAGCAGTTAATAAGAGGCAAAAATTCTTCAGCGAATGATAGTCAGAGGGGGATATTAAATGAACTTTTGATTGTTCAGATAATTTTGATATTGCTTTTAATTGGTGTCTTAATTTTAGGTGGATTTTATTTGTTTAGGCATAATAGGAAAAAACCAGAGAAACCTGAAGAACCAAAATATAATCCTGAGGTATTGACAGACAGGCAAAATTTAATAATGAAATATCTGGAAAAGAAGAAAAAACCTGTTACTCAGGCAGAATTGCAAAGAGAAATTGGATTACCTAAAGCTTCTTTATCAAGGAATATAGATACACTTATAAAGAAAGGTATTGTGGGTAAAGAAAGGAAGGGCATGACAAATATAATATTCATTAACAAAAACTGATTGTTCCTTGTTGTTCCTAAGTTTTCCGGTAGAGTTATATTAGTTGTTCCAGCGTAAATGTATTATACAGTTTCAATTTATACATGAATAATTGATTGGAATTGTTAGGTAAAAAAATGAGAAAGAAAACAATGTTTGGTGCAATGGCTTTGATGGTAATCGGGCTGATTGCGGCAACAGGAATGGTGTATGCATTTGACTGCGAGGAGAGGACTTATCCTCTAAGAGAAGCCTTGAACTCAGGAGATTATGATGCCTGGATGGCAGCGGTAGATAGTGGTGAAAGAACTCCAAAAATGGGCGAAATGATAACAGAAGAAAACTTCAACACTTTTGTTGAACTTCACGAAGCCAAAGAAAACGGGGATTTTGAAACCATGAAAACCTTAAAAGAAGAACTGGGAATTGAAGGAAAAGGACTCGGACAAGGCGAGGGAAAACATTTCAGAAATGAAGAGCGTTCCAGAAATAATATGGAGGGCAATAAAGAAGGAATGCACAGAAATCAGTTCAGAAACAGAATGAATCTGGAATAATAATTTATTTTTTTATTTTCTTTTTTTAAAATTTATTTAATATCATCTATTTTCAAGTAAATCTTTATGTAATGAATTATAAAATTATTTATTAAAACTCCCCCAACCCTTTCTGTTTTTTCTTTTCAAGAATCCTTTTTGAAGTTGACCATTTCAACCTAACAATTTCGTTGTAACTTTTTTCATCAAGTTCTTCAAGAAATTTAATTGTTCTTCCATCCGCGGGATAACCCGAACCAAAGAATCCATATTTTTCGTGCATTTTTTTTATCTTCGAATCTCTTGTAACTTTTGCGAGGATTGATGCCGCGGATACTACAGGATATTTTTGGTCTGCCCGATTTTCAGCAACAATTTTGAGTTCTTTGTTTTTCAGATGAGATATAATTTTATCTTTGAATTTTAATGTGTTTGCTTCAATCGCATCAATGAATACTTCGGGATTTTTAGATTCAAAAGAATCAATTATCTGCGCCATTTTTTTTATTTCAATTGTGTTAAGATTTTCCAGCTCCATTTCATCGTTGAGTTGTTTAGAAGAAGTCTCAAGAATAATAAAATCTTCGGATAGTTCTTTAATTTTGCTGAAAAGTTCTTCCCGTTTTCTGGGAGATAGTTCCTTTGAATCCTTGACTCCAAGTTCTCTTAATTTCCCCGAGTTTTCTTCAGAAATAATTACTCCTGCAATAATCAAAGGACCTATGACAGGACCTTTCCCAGCTTCATCAATACCTAATAGAAACCCCATATTAAATTAAGATTTAAAACAAATTAGATTATAGCGGGATGGAGCAGCCAGGAGTGCTCGTCGGGCCCATAACCCGAAGGTCGGTGGTTCAAATCCACCTCCCGCTATTAAATTTAGTAACTTAAATAGGGTGTTAATAATGAAAAATGTAAAATTGATGAAACTATGGGATAAGCTTTTAAAAGAAGACTTCTGGTTGCTTTTTTTAGTTTTATCATTTTTTGTTTTTGTTTGTAGCGGGTATTTCATTAGGAGTTTTGTATTTGGGTTTTATTATTTGGAAAGAGAACTAATTTCTACAGTAGCATTCAGTATTTTTATTTCATTACCTTTATTAATGGTAATCTTTTTTACAAGACAAAAAGAAACAATAAGAGCTTTTCATGATTTAAATCATAGATTCACCCTTAATATATCTGAAAAGGAAGAATTGCATAAAACAGTGATTATAAATATGTTATTTTTTTGTAGCCGTTACGAATGGGTTATTATTTTTTTGGTTGGTTTGGACAGGTTTATCTTTGAATTTATACCTTTTTTAGGAATATCCAAGTCACTTTTTGTATTATTGCTATTTTTTATTTTTTTCATACATACCTGTTTGGAGTATTGGAAAGAAACAATAAAACTTAATAAATCTATAAAAAATCAAAATAAATAATTTTATCTAAAAGGAATATAAATATATTAAAATCCACCTCCCGCTATTATTTTTAATTAGCTTTATAAAAATATTTAAGAAGCTAAATATATGAGATATACCTTTGATTATTTTATCCCTGATGGATATCAAGGAAAATCAGTAAAAGTCCCGCAGCGGGATATGACACATCAGATGGAATTATTGGATTACAATGAACTCGGAGAGCAGGTATTTGGTTATATCAAAAGTATTAAAGAACATCTTAAAGAAATCTATCCTTCACAGGACCCCGAGATTATTCTTGAAATCCCTGAAGAGACAGGTTATCTTGATGTTCAGGTAATCTATGAATATGATGATGATTCAGGAATTCAGGAAGAAACAACAACCCAAATATTGAGATATTATTCAAAGTATAACGAACTGATAGATACGCAGGATTTGTATAATATTGAAATAACAAGGATATTGGATAAAAGATTAGAACGGATATTTTATAAATTGTTTTAATTATCTTCTCTCTGTTTGTTTAAATTATTATAACTAATTATGGCAATAGAATTCAAGACAGAACCCGCAGTCAAGAGGAAAATAATTGATATAAACCCAAATCTTGATTCAAGAATCTCGATAGTGGGGAGTATAATTGGTTTAGAGGAAAGTATGCTTATAATTGATGATGGTACAGGAAAAATAGATGTTTCTTTCTCAGAGGAAACTCCTCACCCAGAATTAAAAACCGGACAATTAATAAGAATTTTCGGGTTTGTTATCCCAAGCGAACAGGTCGAGATTCAGGCAGAAATAATACAGGATTTAACTGAACTTAAGACAGAGTATTTAGAAATAATAAGAAATTAAAATAATAATCAAAAATTAAAGAAAAGATAATTCCGCAATTCTTGCTGAAACTATTTTATTTAGTGTTGCCTGTTTCCTAACTCTTTTCATCCTGTTGGCAAGGACGAAGTCCCCTATCACATCACGAGCCCAGTTTGCAAAATCATTTCTTTCTTCATTCACATGATGAAAAAAAGTTTCATCGTCAAAGGTTTTAATTGCGCCTGCGAGTTCTTCCATAGATGTTATAGTGATGCCATCTTTGGTGTAAAATTCTTTACCGGCTTCAACCGATTCTAAAAATTGTTTATCCATATAATTATTTTTAATTTTCTTTATATATTCCAACCTTAGTGTTAAATCACTTAAAATATTCATATAGGTAATGAATGCATCGTAGGGTGTTCTATAGGGGTTAAAATATTTGTGAACATCTCCATCAGAAAACCATTTAGTGCACATGTAATAGAAATGGTCAGAGGTCTGCAGTTTTCTCCAGTCATCAATTAATTTTTCATCCCCGTATTGTAAGATGTCTCTTTTAAGACCATAAAGTTTTGATGATGCGGTTTTTTGCATTTTGTTGTCAAGCCATGCACTTAAATCCCTCTCTGAATCAGCCCACGAAACCACGGTTGGAAAATCAATCTCAGAAACTGATTCATACCGTTGTATTGCTTCGCTCGGAGTTACAAAGTCATCTCCTTTTTCAAGTATTTTGGAAGGGAAGTGTTTTAGGAATTCAAAGATACCTGTTTCTTCCCACTGGTGTTCTCCAAAAGTTTCATAGTCCATGAACAGGTTTACAATGTTGCCATTGCCATTGTAATTAGAAACCCATCCGGCAAATTTGTCCGCTGTCAATGGCCAACTTTTCCAGCTTTTATTGGAGAACCTGAAAGCAACATCATCGCTTAGTTTATATTGTTTAAGCAGGACTTTTATATTGCTGTTTTTACCTTTGTATACAAAGCAGGGATTTCTCCACTCAAGAACTTTATCCCAACCCTCAGCAAGAATACACTCATACCCCATTTCAGAAACAAGTTTTCCAATTTCATTCTGGTATACCAGTTCAGTGTTCCTGAATATTTTGGTTTTTACTTTAAAATTATCATATAAGGTTTTTTCCTGATGTTTTATTTGGGTTTTGAATTCTTCCGGAGAAAATACGGATGCTAGAGAATGATAATAGGATTCCGCAACCAGATTGCAACACCCAGTATCAATTATTTTCTGGAAACTTTCAATGACTTTAGGATAATCCTGCAACTGTTCCAGTAAAGTCCCTGTTATTGAAAAACTTGCTTTGAATTTACCGTCTGTTTTGTGGATTAAATCCAGAAGTATCTTGTTTGTTGGCAGATAGCTCTTTTTAAGGATTCTTTCAAGATACATTTTGTTTTTAGCGTCATCAAAATAATTCTTCTCTTTGCCAATATCAAAAATTTTGAAGTTTTTCAGCCTGATTGGCTGGTGCACATGCATATAGAGACAAACCGAAACCATAATTAGTTATGATTTGAAATAGATTTATAAATATTATTAATTTCAACCGCCCGGTTGTCCCACGAAATATTTTTAAGTTCTTTGTAAGCATTATCAGCCATCTCTTCTTTTATACCGCTGTATTTCAGGATAGATAATATTTTATTTGCCATTTCTTCAGTATCCCAGAAATCAACTGTAAAACAATTACTGAGAACTTCTTTAACTCCGGAATTATTTGAAACTATTACAGGAACCCCGTTTGAGGCGGCTTCCAGCACAGTAATCCCAAAAGGTTCTGAAACCGATGGAAGAACATATAAATCAGCAGAATTGTAAATATATTTCACTTCTTCATCTTTCAGCCGTCCTGTGAATAATAATTTATCTCCGATTCCAAGGTCGCAGGCAAGGTTTACCATTTCAGGCAATAATTCCCCGGCTCCTGCCATAACAAATACCACATCTTTATCATGTTCTATTACCCTTTTTGCGGCTTTTATAAAATAATCAGGACCTTTATGCATGCTTATTCTCCCGAAATACAATACCACTTTTTTTCGTTGAGGGGATTTGCGGTTGGGAGGACCATCAAATTCAATTGCATTGTGCACAACTTCTATTTTGTTTTCGTCAACATTATAATTTTCAATTATCTTATTTTTTGTGTAATTTGAAACAGCTATGATTTTGTCTGCTTTGCTGAAACCTTCTGCTTCAATATCATAAACATAGGGATTGCATCCCCCGCAACTCCGGTCAAATTCCGTGGTGTGAACATGCAGTATAAGTGGTTTGCCTGAGTTTTCCTTTGTTTTTATCCCCGCTGTGAACGTCATCCAATCGTGACAATGAATCACATCAAAATCTTCTTCTTTTGCAAGTTCAACCCCCCTTTCTGTGAATCTGGAAATCTCTTCTTTTAAGTTTCCGCCGTAAATTTTTGCTTCTTCTTCACTAAGCAAATATTGGTAACTTTTTTCAGTCAGGTAAGGACTTAATAGGGTATTAATGCCTTTTATTGTAATAAGATTTGTTGGAAGGATTTTAAGTTTGTCGCTTTTACCTTTAATCGGAACAATCAATGATATTTTTGTGCCTAATTTTGTCAACGCATTTGATAAATAATAAGTAACTTTTCCAAGACCACCAACCGAATAAGGAGGGAATTCCCATCCGAACATAAGAACTTTCATAGGTGCCATAATAATAACCGAACCCGTTATTTATTAACCTCGAATTGATTAGTATAGTGGTATAATTGATTGTTTACTTGTGTTGATTTAATGATATATTCATTTGTTACTCCTGTTGGGGGATATTATTTAAATTTAAGGTTGTAATGGAATTGTAATTCACTTAAATATTATGTTGGATATCCAACGGCAAAAT
>JAUWTN010000049.1 GCA_030614705.1 Candidatus Aenigmatarchaeota archaeon | reverse complement strand
TTAGGGAATTCAATGAACTTAAATTTGCAAACAGAACCTCTTTGGTTGCCTGTTTTATATTTTCATTTTCTTCAATCCCCGCAATTATTTCTTTTATCCCGAATACATCTTCGGTCTTCTTCAGTTCAGCAACAACTTTTATTAAATCCCTCTCCTGCACAAAACTCAGATTTGGAAGAAATAATTTAAAATAATAATTTGGAAGGTGGGGCAACCCAATTCTTATATCTTTTCCTTTAATCAAATTTGTCTTGTCTGAAAAGTTTTTGTCATAGGCGAAACCTGAATATTCTCCGTGCGGATCTATAACAAGAATTCCTGCTTTTCCCTGGTCATCCCCGCGATTCAATAACTCTTCCATTAAAACGCAGGTTGCATAACTCTTTCCTGCTCCTGATAAAGCAAGTATTGCAAGGTGTTTCTGGAACACCCTGTTCATATTTAAATTTACTTTAAGATGGTGAGCCTCAACCTCCCCAAGATGCAAACCCCTTTCATCAAATTTGAAAAGTTTTTTCAGGTGTTCATCCTCAGCCATGTAGACAAGTTCTCCAGGAGAAACCGGATAGTTTGCTCTCTTTATAATCTTATCAAGAATTCCAAGACAATAAACCTTGCACAATAAAAATTCCCATTTATCTGTGGGGAAGTTGCTGTTAATAGAAGTCTCATAATTTGAAATTGTCTCGGGCTGCATAAAATACCTGTTTGTCTTGGTGATTTCTTCGATTCTCCCTATAAGCAAGCCCTGTTTAACCTTAACCTGAATAAACAAACCCACCTTAACCTTAACTTCCTTATCCGCAACAAAATAAAAATTTGAGGTATTTGGGGTTTCTTCCCTGCAAACAACGGTTCCGAGCTCCATAATTAAGGTTTTAGAAAATTTAAACAATACTATTTTCAAAATAAAAAAAGATTATTTTGCATCCAACTGAGATTAAAAGAATAAATCATTTTTAAACTTGTAGATTTATGGAAACAGATAAAAATAAAAACTCAGATAAAATAAGAGATGTTTTGATAATCGGAGCAGGACCTGCGGGAATGTTTGCGGCGGAAAAACTTGCGGGAAAAAAGAATGTTTTGATAATTGATAAAGGCAGAGAAGTTAATGACCGGGTCTGCAAAATGAATGGTAATTTGAATTGCATGCACTGCGTGCCCTGCAACATAATGTGCGGAGTTGGTGGGGCAGGAACTTTCTCTGACGGAACTTTAAATTTAAACCCGGAGATTGGAGGAAACCTTGAGGACTTCACAACTAAAAAAGAGGCATGGGATTTAATCAAAGAAACGGATGATATTTTTATCAGATACGGATCCCCAAACACCACGCAGAAATATGATCCCGTAAAAATAGAAAACCTGAAAAGAAAAGCCATGGCTTTTGGGGCAAAGTTTATTGAGATAAAACAAAGGCATATGGGTTCTGATAATTCCCCTGAAATTATACAAAAATTTAAGGTTGACCTTGAAAAAAGAGGCATCAATTTTATGCTTAATGCAGAAGTTGCTGATTTGATTATAGAAAATAATACCTGCACTGGCGTTACTTTAAAAAATGGCGAACAGATAAAAGCAAAGAAAATATTACTTGCTCCCGGCAGGATTGGTTCTGAATTTGTAAACGAACTTGTGGATAAACACAAAATAGATTATTATTACGGTGGAATCGATGTTGGAGTAAGGGTAGAAGTCTCAGCAATAGTTACTGACGCAATAACCGAAATAAACAGGGACCCAAAATTCCACATCAATACAAAAACCTATGATGATTTTATAAGAACTTTCTGCACCAATGAAAAAGGGTATATTGTAAAAGAAGAATATGATGGTTTTGTAACTGTGAACGGCCATTCCCTGAGAAAAACAAAATCAGAAAACACCAACTTTGCATTTCTTGTTAGCGTTGATTTAACAGAACCACTTGAAAATACAACCAAATACGGGAAATCAATTGCGAAACTTGCAACAACAATCGGCGGAGGAAAACCCTTGGTCCAAAGATTTGGGGATTTAAGGAGAGGGAGAAGATCAACGGTTAATAAAATAAAAAGAAATTCCGTGAAAAACACTCTTGAAGATGTAACCCCCGGAGATATTTCAATGGCTCTCCCTCACAGGATAGTAAAGGATATTATTGAGGGTCTTGAAGTCCTGAATAAAATTATCCCTGGAGTGGCTTCTGATTCAAC
>JAUWTN010000005.1 GCA_030614705.1 Candidatus Aenigmatarchaeota archaeon | reverse complement strand
TGGCTATGGTAAATCCTCTTTGAATCATAAACTGTTTTTCCTGTTCTGTGAGATTTTCCTCAAAAATCCATTGTGTTTTGAATTTTTCAGCAATTTCTTCAGGTGTTTCCAGGTTTGTTTCAGGTTCTTTGTACATCAAAGGGATGGCGATTATTTCCAGAAGAAATACACCCCCGACAAGAACTGCAAAGAATACCATTATAAATTTCTTCCTCTGTTCTTTGTTTTTGAACAATTTCTTTCTCATAATAATGTTTATTTTTTAAAATTCATACTAAAAGTCCTTTAAAGTGTAAGTAGTACGGTTTAAGAGGTTATATTTAAAAGTTTTATTCTCTATTATGGCAGACAAAGCACATATAAATTTAGTTACAATAGGGCATATTGACCATGGGAAGTCAACTTTAGTTGGCAGGCTTCTCTTTGACACAGGAGCAGTAAGAGAAGAAACCATGAGAAAATTGAAAGAGGAAGCAAAGTTAAAGAAGAAAGAGACTTTCGAGTTCGCATTTGTAATGGACACACTAAAAGAAGAAAGAGAAAGAGGCGTTACAATTGACATAGCTTTTAAGGAGTTCAATACACAGAAATATTATTATACTGTGATTGATGCACCAGGGCATAGAGACTTCATTAAGAACATGATTGTTGGAACTTCACAGGCAGATATTGCAATTTTAGTTGTTTCAGCAAGAGAGGGAATTCAGGAACAAACAAAAGAACATGCTTACTTGTCAAAAATTTTGGGTATAAAACAGATAATAATTGCCGTTAACAAAATGGATGCTGTAGAATACAAACAGGAGCGATTTAATGAAGTTAAAGCAAGTGTTGAAAAATTGCTTCAGGGAGTAGGATACAATTTGGAAGAAGTAGAAATAATACCAACTTCAGCATATAAAGGAGACAATATTAAAGATAAAAGTACAAACATGACCTGGTACACAGGAAAAACAATTGTTGAATCTTTAGATAACATAAAACCAGTAGAACGACCAATAGACAAACCTTTAAGGTTGCCTATTCAGGATGTTTATTCAATTACCGGTGTTGGAACTGTTCCAGTCGGAAGAGTTGAAACCGGAGTTATGAAACCAAACCAACCTGTAGTGATAATGCCTTCAGGAATCAAAGCTGAAATAAAATCCATTGAAATGCACCACCAGTCATTACCAGAAGCAAAAGCAGGAGACAACATAGGTTTTAACCTGAGAGGTATTGGAAAAGGGGACATCAAAAAAGGTGATGTGATATGTCCTGCAGACAATCCAGCAACAGTTGCAGAAGAGTTTACAGCGCAGATAATTGTGTTGAATCACCCAACTGTAATTGCCCCAGGATACACACCGGTTTTCCACATACACACAGCGCAGGTAACTTGCACAGTAACTGAAATACTAAAGAAAATGGATCCAAAAACAGGTCAGGTAATTCAGGATAACCCAGAATACATAAAGACAGGAGACGCAGCAATCATAAAAGTCAAGCCAACAAAACCAGTAGTAATTGAGACTCAGAAAGACCTTCCACAATTATCAAGATTTGCAATAAGGGATATGGGTCAGACAGTTGCAGCAGGCGTTTGTATTGATTTAGTTGCTAAAAAATAATTATTTTTTATTTTGACTTAAATTTTATTGGAATTAGAGTATCTGCCGGATAATTTGGAAAGAATGTAAATCTGGATATTCTTAATTAAATAGTGGATTTTCTTGGCTAAATAAGTAATTATTTAGAATTTAAATTATATTTTATTCTCTAACCGCTACAATTGGCAAAACTCCCTTTTCTAGCTCTGCTTCAGCAATTTCCATAGGTGTTCCATTTAATTTTATCAGAGCAGGTGCTCCGCAGGAAAGCTGCAAAACTCTTGCGCCAATTATCCTGGTTTTCTCAAATATTGTAAGTCCCATTATATTGTAAAGTTTAAATTAAGTTAAATCACTTTTTTATTCAATATATTCAGAATAACCTTTCCCTGATTTCTGGAACTGTTGCATCAATTGTTTTGTCTTATCTTCAATGGTTTTCATGAAAACTTCAAGTTGTTGAACGCTTTTATCAATATCTTTTAAATCAACATCAACTTCAAGAAGATTCATAAGGATTTTCAGAACTTCTTCTGCGGCTTTTGGGTCTGTGATTATGGGATAACCCATAGTTTCTCCAAGAAGCGCATATCCGTCAATTCCTTTCTCTTTGCCGAAACTCAACAATAAACCGGAAACTCCGAAGATAGATCCAATTGGATTTTCTTTCTCAAAGTGAACCCCTGCTTTTTTTAATTTTGCCATGTCTTTTGGGTTGGTCATAGCGCTAAGAACATTTGGTTTCGGTTTTTCAACTCCTATGCCAAAACCTCCTGTGGTAATTACTTCTTTAATATTATAGGAAAGTCCAATTTCAATTAATTTTTTGCATAAAAGATAATATCCTTTATAATCAACTGGCTGTGAATCCCCAACAACAAATATTATATCCTTTTTGCCTTTGTAATAATAAAGGTCTATGCTGATAGGAGAAATCTTATTTTTTGCATCAACCATTACAAGCGGAAAAAAGTACGAAGATTTGATTTCAGCGAATTTCTTTGCTTTTAATTTGTCTATTAAGTAAGAAACTGCAATTCTTCCAACATTCCCCACTCCAGGCAAACCTTCAACAAAAATCGGATTGTTTAGTTTTGGTTCTTCTAGATAATTTATTTCTACTTCCATTATTAGATTCTATCCAATTCACTAAGCAATCTGTTGATATCTTCTTTGATTGCGTTCAGATGCGCGGCGATTCTGGTTTTTTCTTCATCTATCCTATTTACAGCGTCAAATTTGCTTGTTGCTTCAATAATGTCTTCTGCGGATACATATGCTTTTTCTGTTTTGCTTATTTCTTCCGCAACCTGATCTGCTAATTTTCCAAGCCATAAATTAAGATTTATTGCTGCTTTTTTCTTTATGTAAGTGCCTTCATTTAATTTATTTTTTATCAATTCCTTCACTCTTGCATGAGGGAAAGGCAAATTTGCAATTTCAGATTCTTCTTTTTTAATTTCTTCTTCACTCATAATAATAATTATAAAGTTATAATAAGCTTGGGTTATTAGTAATGATCCTCCCAAGGGTTTGATTTTTCACAGTTTGTTGCAATTGAATCCTTTGTTTTTTTAGGAATCTTGGCATCTTCTATCAGGCTAAAGTTTCTACAATATCTTGTAAATTGACCTCTAAATTTATTGTTATGAGGATAAAATGTGTCTGAACACCCTCCCCCCGGATGGTCGTCGCAAACCAATCTTTTATATCCACATCTATTCGGGCAGGTTTCATCAATAATCGGTGTTATCCAGCTTTTTGCATCATTCATTCCAATATTATAATAATCTGGATTAAATCTGCATTCTCCGCCTTTAGCAAGACAAACTACTTTTTCACCATTTATTTCTATATAACTTGGTCTGTTTTTTGTTTCAGGGTTTGTTATATACCCGATTTCCGGAGGTCCAAATAAAGTCATTTCTTTAATCAAATCTGCTTCTTCAGCCATTTTATCACAATATAATAGTGTTAAAAATTTTATATATCCTTATAAAATAATTTATAAAAAATATAATTTCATTTCTGAAAAAGAACCACTTTTGCGCTATTTTCCTGTTTTGTTACCTTGACTTTTATTTTGGAAGGTATCTTGTGAGCTCCTCTTTCCCAGATATATTCATTTACTGGATTATCCAACTTTATTATTTCCGCTTTCATATGTCTTTCCACAAATTCATTTATTACTTTTATTGCGGCTTTTGCTCTTTTATTGCCTGGTTTTTTCTTTGCTTTTCTCAATGGAATTGTGTAAATTCTTTCATTTGCTTCTACCATTACTGTTATTATTTTAATTTTTTAAATTAACTTATGGAATTACTAATACCGAAGGAAGATTATATCCGATACCGGATGAATAAGGGTGAACTGAAAAAAGACAAGAAATTGGACAGATTCATAGCCTGGGGCACTTCAGCGGGCAGGAATATGTTTAGCATCACCAAAATGGACGAAAGAATCAAGGTTGCGGCTAAATTCCTGTTAAATAAGGAAGTATTGATTGTATGCACTGAATTAGACGAGAAATACTGCAAAAAGTTCGGTGAATTGATAGGAGCTAAGGTTATTTCAAATTATACAGCAAGTGTGTTGTCAAATACAGGAAATAAGGACTTTTTTGAGCCTGATTTGTTATTTGTGACAAATGTTGATGAAAACTGGAATGCTATCCAGGAAGCAGGTCTAAACAGGATGCCTGTGGTTGGATACTGCAACACAAATTCAGATGTTAATGGGATTGATGTGATAGTTCCAATGAACATCACAAATAAACAGGCATTGGGCGTTTCTTTAGGATTAATTTTGAATGAAATGAGGAAACTGAAAAAAGAAGAACCAGTGCCTTTGGAAGAATTTATAGGCGCTGAGAAATAAACTATGGATTTAGAGGAAAGAATTGATTTAATTCTGAAATCTCCAACTGAAGAAGTTATAACCAAGGAGGAATTGAGAGAATTGCTTGAGACAAATAATCACCCTGTTGCTTATGATGGGTTTGAGCCTTCCGGGATTGCTCATGTTGGCACAGGATTGATGAGGGCAATTAAATTAAGAGATATGGTTGATGCAGGTTGTAAATTTAAATTAGTTATCGCTGATTGGTTTGGGTGGATAAATAATAAAATGGGCGGCGACCTTGAAACAATCCAGCAGGCAGGAAAATACCTTATAGAAGTGTGGGGTTCTCTTGGCGTGGATATGAATAAAGTTGAAATTGTGTGGTCAAGCGATTTAGTTAATAATAAAGAGTATTGGAAAAAGGTTCTTGAGGTGGCAAAACTAACAACCACAAAAAGAATAATGCGGTGCTGCACAGTGATGGGCAGGAAAGAAGGCGATATGGTTTACACTTCCCAGTTATTCTATCCTGTGATGCAGGCAGCAGACCCTTTTGAACTTGGGGTTGATATATGCCAGCTGGGAATGGACCAGAGGCATGCAACTATTTTGTCCAGAGAAATTGCGGGAAAGTTGGGATTCAAAAAACCAGTTTGCGTTCACCATCATCTTCTATCAGGTCTTCTTGGACCGCAGAGAATGGGCAGCGAGCAGGCGGGAATTCAACCTGAAGATTTTAAAATGAGCAAGAGCAAACCAGAAACCTGCGTGTTTGTTCATGATTCTCCGAAAGAAATAAAAGGAAAACTAAACAAAGCATTCTGTCCTGAAAAAGAAGTTAATGGAAATCCGGTTCTTGAACTTTGCAAATACATAATTTTTAGGGAGAGTGAAATGTTTAAGATTGAAAGACCTGATAAATTCGGAGGAAATCTGGAATTTGAAAATTATGAATCTCTTGAGAAAGATTATAAGGAAGGAAAAATTCATCCATTGGATTTGAAGAATGGGGTTTCAGATGAATTAATAAAATTGCTTGAACCTGTTAGGACTCATTTTGAGAAGAATAAAAAGGCCGGGGAGTTGTTGGAGATTGTTAGGTCGGCTCGGGTTACTCGATAGTATTTAAATTTGAAAGATGCGAGGAAAGATGTGTTAGGATTATGGATAAAAAATATTCAATAGAAATTAGAAAAATTGATGAAACTCATGTTGGAGAACCTATTATTAGTGGAGTTAAAGCATTAGTTGCTGCAATTCCTTTTGTAGGAGGTAGTTTGAATTCTTTAATGAATGATTATATCCCTGATTTTAAACATGAAAGACTTAAAAAAATCGTTGAGAAAATTGGAAATGATGTGGACGAAATTAAAGATTCATTAAATGAAGAGTATATAAAAACCGAAGAATTTGCTTATTATTTTGAAATTACATTAAAGAGAAGTTTGGAAGAATTTAATGAAGAAAAAATTAGATATTATATTGGTTTTCTTATTGGTAATTTAGATCGAAATAAGCAAAGCAATAATGATGAAAAAGATTTTTATTTAAAACTAATAGAAAAATTAACCCCACTTCAATTGAAAATTATTAGATTTTTAAAATCTCCTGAAAATTATTTTGATGAAATTGATATTATAAATCAAGTTAGAGATAAAATCCCAAATGATTCATTTTTAAAAATGCTTGAACTGGCATTTAACGAAGTGGATATAGATATACTAAAAAAGAGTTTTGCTGAATTATATACTTATGGATTAACTAAGGCTGGAGAAATTAGTTTTGAAGCAACGACCATGAGTCGGGGATTTGATGCAATTCATGGAAAATTAAATCAAATTGGTGAGAGGTTTATAATATTTTGCGGGGCGTACGGAAAATGAGACACATAATAAAAAGATTAGCATTTGCTAAATATTTAATTGAGAGGGGAAACCAAGAATCAGTTAAATCCGAACCTTTATCTTCTATTGCATTATTACATTATCATGATGCATTGGAATTAGTTTTTAATTTAGTTTTAGAAGACAAAAACATTACGGTAAATAGCAATACAAGTTTTATGCAATATTTTGATAAAATCAATGAGTGGCTAAAAAATGATGAGAAAACTGAGCTTGAGTTAAGACCTAGTTTAGTTAAACTAAAAGAAAGACGAGTAAATCTAAAACATAAAGGATTGTTTCCGTCAAAAACAGATATTGAAGAATCTAAATTTACTGCAAACAATCTTTTTGAAGGACTCTGTAAAAATGTTTATGAATTAAATATCCAAGAAATATCCTTAATTGAATTAATTGAAAATACAAGAGTAAAAGGATTTATTAAAGAGGCGATTGATTCATATAATGATAATCAAAAGAACGCAATTGAAAAAATTTCATTTTCACTTGAATTTCTTATAAGGGATTATGAATCTTCAAAAACCTCGAAATTTGGAGAATCGCCCTTCTTTTTTGGAGAGGATCTGACTCATTTGGATAGTTTTTTTATGGGTGAAGAAATGACCGGGAATAAAATGAAAGAATTCGTGGACAAAGTTAACAAATCAATTGAATCTATGCAGAAAGCCGTAAAAATATTGGCTTTTGGATTGAATTATAAGAAATATATTAAATTTAGATTATTAATTCCTGAGCCCGATTGGTATCTAGCTAGTGGGATCTTGCCAAAAGTCAATTTACCACCAAATGCAAAAATCAGTCAAGAAGATTTCGATTTTTGTGTAAACTATTTAATTGAATGTTCTTTGAAATTACAAGAATTTGATTTTGAAATATCTAAAGATAAATAGGAATTTGAGTTGACTAATTCTTCCCTTCCCACTCCCCAAAAAATTCCTCAAGAAAACTCTTCATAAACTTATGCCTTTCTTCAGCAATTTCCTTCCCTGTTTCAGTATTCATCTTATCTTTCAGCAACAATATTTTTTCATAGAAATGATTGATTGAGGTTCCTTTGTAATTTTTATATTCTTCAAAAGATTTACATTTTATTGGTTTCATATCAGGATTATGAATCTCCCTGTCTCTCAATCCCCCATAAGCAAAAGTTCTTGCAATACCAATCGCCCCAATCGCATCCAGCCTGTCCGCATCCTGAACAATTTTTCCTTCAATTGTCTTCATTTCAGAATTTACGGTTCCTCCACGGAAAGATATATTTTTCACAATCTCGCAAACAGAAGAAATTGTTTTTTCATCAACTTCTAATTTTTCAAGCCATTTCCTAGCCATTTTGTAACCCACAGAATCATCCCATGAATTGTATTTCCAGTCAGCAATATCATGCAATAATGCGGCTAACTGGACAACAAATAAGTTAATTTCTTCCGAAGAATTTATTTTTTCCTTTTCAGCGATTTTCAGGCTCATCTTCAAAACCCTTTGGAGGTGCCACCACCCATGTCCTGTGGATTCCCCTTCAAACCTCTTTTTAATGTATTCCTCGGTTTTTCTGATTATAACCTCTTTATCCATAAGAATATTAGTAATATTTGAGTAATTTAATTTTAAAAACATATTAAAATGCGGGAGTGTCCGAGTCTGGCCAAAGGAGCAGGACTTAAGTAATTAAGTTAGGAGAACTATGTTCGATGATTTTAAGAAATCCTGTACGTTAGTCGTTACAAGGGTACGTGCGTCCTTTAAACCTAAATATAGACCACGCCTTAATCGAATCCCTTCTCCCGCACTTTCATTTTTTAAGATTTAATTAAAAATACAATAGCTCAGTATTATGGACAAAGACAAAATTATGGATTTTCTTAGAGGGGAATTTATCGGGAAAAATGTTGAGATAATTGATAGTTCAAATAAGGATTTAATTGGGATAAAAGGAAAGATTGTTGATGAGACAAAAAACATGTTTGAAATCGAAAACCAAGAACACACTCGTTCTTCGAACGGTGCCCCTTTTTCGAAAAACGAAAAAGAGGTCACAAAGAAAGTCCAGAAGAAAATCTGCAAATTTAAATTTCTTCCTTAAAAACTTGTTGTTGATGGCAAAATAATTAATTGCAGACCTGAAGACAGGATTAGCAGGAAGTTCAAGGACTGGTAATATGATAGCTTATGTTTTATATTCCGGGGGTCTTGATTCAGTGATGGCAATTAAATTATTGCAGGAGCAAAATATAAAAATTGTTGCGGTTCATTTCACATCACCTTTTTTTGAGAATGAAAAATTTTGCAGGGAGACTGCAAAGGAACAGGGATTTAAATTAATTGTAAAAAAACTTGACAGAAAATATCTGAATATGGTAAAGAACCCTTTGCATGGTTATGGTTCTGCAATAAATCCCTGCCTTGACTGCCACATGCACATGCTGAATGAAATCAAAAAAATCGCAAAGAATAACATGATTGTTACTGGAGAAGTGATGGGACAGAGACCTTTTTCCCAGAAATCCAGAGACTTGCAATTAATAGAAAAAGAATCAAAATTAAAAAATAAAATCTTAAGACCACTCTCAGCAAAACTTCTTCCCGAAACTATCTATGAGAAAAAAGGAATTGTTAGCAGGGAAAAACTTTTAGGAATAAGCGGAAGGGGAAGAAAAACACAACTTGAGTTCGCAAAGAAATACAATCTTAAACATCTTGCGCCTGCGGGGGGATGTCTTCTTGCGGACCAGGAATTCGCAAAAAAATTAACTGATTTATTTAAACACAAAAAAATAATCTCGGATTTGGATTTAAACTTGCTAAGATTTGGAAGACATTTCAGAATATCAGAAAACAAAATTATTGTTGGAAGAAATGAAACTGAAAATAATAAAATTACCAACCTAAAAGACAAAGGAGATTTTATCTTTGAAGTTGAAGGAATAGGACCAACAACTTTGCTGCGGGGAAAGAAAACAAAAGAAGCAATTAAATTAGCCGCAGAATTAACATTATCTTACTCCAACGAAAAAGAGGTTATTGTTAATTACGGGAAGAAACTGGAAAAGGAAATAACCGTCAAAAAGATTAAAAGAGAGGAATTAGAGTCATATAAAATCTAATTAATCTGAACATTAAAGATATTATGGTCAATAAAATATGGATGTTGAAATAAACAGTTTGCCTGAAATAAAAAAGGAAGGATTGGCTTTAGATATAGATGATACTCTTTCCTGGACTTTTGGTCACTGGATTGGACAAATGCAGAAATTATTTGGAAACCCTGAAAATCTATCTGTTGAGGAAATTATGTTAAAATATAATCGCGCTCAGGATGTTCCTTATTGGCAGTCAAAAGAAGTGAAAGCATGGAGAAAAACCAACATAATTTCAAATGACCTCCAGACGAATTTACCTTTAATAAAAAATTCCAATATTTTTGTAAATAAAATTTCCAATATTGTTCCTCTTGTCGCTTACATAACCACCAGACCTGAAAGCGTGATTGAAGGAACAAAAACCTGGTTGAGAACTAATGATTTTCCAAACCTCCCAATTATTTGCAGACCTGACGGAATTCCGCATGAAAATGGCAGTGAATGGAAAGCAAAAATTCTGGAGAATTTAGAACAATCGGTAAAAGGAATTGTTGATGACAATCCAAATTTATTGAATTTTCTCCCATCAGATTACAAAGGCATTATTTTTCTATATAATCGCCATTCTGTTAATTCAGATTTAAATGCAATTCCCTGCAAAGACTGGGAAACTGTTTATGAGGAAGTTAAAAGTGCGTTTAATGGTTTTAGCTAAATAACTCATAAACCAAACAATTTAATAATCCAGTCATTTAATTTCACTGTATTGGTTTTCCCGTAGGATTCTTTATTCACAATATTTCTTTTCACAAGATTTTCAAGTATTCTGAAAACCTGCACTTTGGATAAATTTGTTTCTCTTGTTAATTTTGATTGCAGACATGAACCTTTGTTCTCAATAAGTTTACCCACAATTTCTTTTTCTTCTTTCTCAAAGAAATTTAGGATTATTTTTTTATCTATTTTATTTTCATGTTTCGGGAAAAATAAGTAATACAATAAAGTGCCGATAAATAAACCAATTGAAGCGAGGAAGGGAATAAATAATGGGATTGGAACAGCGCACCCGCACACATTCCCGCTTGATATTTCTGTCTGCACATACATGGAACTTGCAGCCACAATAAACACAAAAATTGAAAGAATTAGTATACCTAGAATTAATTTTTTCTCTTGTTCCATAAGGTTTCATATTTTGAAACTTAAGTATATATATGGTTTCAGCGTAAAATTACTATGAGAAAGGAGATATTCATTTTGTCTTTGTTGGTTATAAGCGCAATATTGCCTGCAGTTTATGCTCAGGAAGATAAAAACATATGCGCTGTTTATTTTACTTATATTGGGTGTCCAAATTGCGCCTCTGTAGACCCTGTTGTTTTGACTGCGTGGATGGAAAAATATCCCAATTTGGTTGTGATTGAATACATGTGGCATGGAGGAGACTGGCAGGATCCAAATTCCCAGTTTTTTGGAGAATATACTCAAAAATATAAAATTCATGCTGCGGTTCCTCAATTTGTTATTGGTAAAAATAATATTAAATTAGGCGGACTGGAGGTCCCAACCGCGGAAGAAGATATTAAAACAAAAGAATCTAATCCTTGTCTTTTGCTTGATAAATCAGTATCTTTTGAAGAACTTAATTTAAAAGAACTCAAAGCAAAACCCAAAATCTGGGCTAATGGAAGAATTTTGATTAAGCAGGAAGATAATTGGATTTTTCAATGGAATGGGGAAAAGATATCTGAAGGCGCAATAGGAAATAAAACTATTAATAATTCTTTAACAAAAGAATTGCTTTTTACAAAAGATATTTCAAAAGTTCTTGAAGGTAAAAAATTTAAGATTGCAGAACCTCAAAGAGCTGATTTTTCAGCCAGCGTTTTTGCAGGTTCTGAATACTTGCCTTATGTTGAGTTTGAAAATGCAATAGAAATAAATCTGAGTAAAACTGAACCAATTACTAAACCAATAGAATCAGAAGAAAATGGAATTGAAGAAATTAAAAAAGAAGAAATCATTGAACTTCCTTTTATTGGAAAAATAAAAACAGGCGAAATTTCTTTGCCGGTTCTTACAATAGGTTTGGCTTTAGTGGATGGACTTACTAACCCATGCGGATTCTTTGTTTTGTTTTTTCTTTTAGCGGCTCTATTGGGCTTGGCGGGATCAAGAAAAAAGATTTTTATAGTTGGGGGTATTTTCATATTCTTTTTCGCTTTGTATTACTTTTTATTCATGGCTGTTCTGCTTAATATTTTTATGCTGGGAAAAGAGATAGCTATGTTAACTGTGATTGCGGGCATTGTATGTATTATTGCGGGTCTATTAAATATAAAGGATTATTTTTTATTTCAAAAAGGGTTTTCTCTTTCTATGTCTAAAAATAAAAAATCAAAACTCACAGAATTAGTAAAAAATTTAAGTTTAGCAAAGTCAATTCCCGCTTTAATTTTAGGAACAACCCTAATAGCAAGTACAGTAAGTCTTGTTGCAATTGCGTGCACTTTCGGAATTCCGTTGGCTTATACAAAAATTTTAACTTCAAGTTCTTTGCCTTATATGCAATATTACTTTTATTTAGTTTTCTATAACATCATATATATTATCCCCATGGCACTAATAGTTTCAATTTTTGCTGTGACTTTGGGGAAAAGAAAATTTGGAAAGACTTGGATAAAAAGGTTAAAGCTTATTTCCGGGTTGATAATTTTATTTTTAGGTTCAGTTTTAATCTGGAATTACACTTTATTGGAGAATGTTATTTTCCTATTTTATATTATAATTTCAGCAGTAATTTTGTCAGGATTAATTATTCTTTTTAGTGAGAATTTTAAGAAGTTTAAACACAAGAAATAGTAATAAATATAAAGGAAGATGGGAATGTGTTTTATGTAATGATTTCCTTATTTGAACTTAATTTCTTCACTTTAGGTTTAATGGAAATTCCTTTATTGGCTCTATTGTTTTATTTAAGGCGAAATAAACAGAAAAAGTGAGTATATATTCTTTATTGGTTATAATAAATCTATGGAAATGGCATTAAAATCGCTAAATCCGTCAAACTTATTCTATAGTATTTTTGGACATAATGGAGATTCTGTTTCAGAAGAACAGCAAGTGAATTCAAAATATCCTTTGGACGAACTAAAAAAATATGTGGGGGAAGTAATAGAAGTTTATCACACAGATAGGGAACCTGAGAAATCAATTTTAAAATTCCCTCCTGGTGATGAATTTTTTTATCTTGAAACAAATGAGGATTATTCTAAAAATGGTGATTTGAAAGGTCATCACATAGTTTATTGGGATAGAACGCATCCTAATGGTGGAGGAAGGTCTGCGGTGAAATTAATCAAAGATAAAAATGGAAATGAACTTTACAGGAATGATGAACTTCTTTTTGAGGTGGAAAAAGAGTAAAATCTGAAGTGATTTATTAGTAAAGTTAAACAATCAAAAAAATATTCCAAAAATTAAAACAAAATTTATTGCCCGTTATAAATGTTCATTGCTTCCTCAACTGTTTTGTCTTCAAGAGTGATTGCTGAAATTGCATTGCACATCCGAACTGCTTCATCAAGATGTTTCTGGTGGATGTTTCTTCCAGTTGCATTTCCTTTTGCTCCGCCTATGTGAATCTGGTCATAAAGACGCTGCAAAAATGCTTGAGGATCATCTGATGAACCACCTGCGCATACCACATTTGTTCTTCCTGCCGCCGATGTTGCTTCTTTTAACAACTCCGCTGAATTTTCGCCTTCTTTTTTTGGATAATTTATTTTTACAAAGTCAGCTCCAAGACAAGCAGCAACACCAGTTGCTCCGGCTATGAGGTGAGGGTCTTTTTCATCTGCCACAGATTTTCCTCTTGGATAAATCCACAACACAACAACCAAACCATTTTTGTGAGCTTCGCATATTATTTTGGATGCCTGTGTTAGCATTTCGTGTTCGAATTCGCTTCCAAGATAAATTGTGTATCCAACGCTCAAAATTTTTAACCCGTGATTTTTTTTCATCGCTACCACATCTTTTACTTCAACTAACTGGCGGCTGTAAGGGTCTGATAATTCTTTGCTTAACAGGTTTGTTTTTGAGTTTAGTTTTACCAGATAAGGAACTTCTTTGTAAGAACCCGCGTATTTTGCCATTAATCCAAACTGGGTTGCAAAAACTCCGATAGTGCTGTTCTTTGCTATCCTAAACAAATGTTCTGGTTCATTGTCATCCTGAGATATGTTTTCTCCGCAAAAATCTTTATTCATATGTTCTATTTTTTGGTCTCCTGCGAACAACATAAGTCTTCCTGTTGACTTTGTTATCTCCAGATAATTGTCAATATATTCTTCTCTTTTTTCAGGAGGAACATCCATAGGCACTTCTATATTTTCTCGAGTTAATTCCATAATAGTATCTGTATTGTTTATAAGATTCCTAATTGGCGGATTAGTTGATTTGAATTTATTTCAGTTTCTTTTTCATGATTTTTAAGACAGGTTCGAAACCCCATTTCTCATAAATCCCCAGAGCCGGATTTTTATCAAGAACTTGTAATTGGACATATTTGCAATTATTGGTTTTGAACCATTCAAATAATTCATCTCTCAGTGCCGAAGAGATTCCATTTTTTCTGAATTCTTCTTTAACCCACAGAGTCATAAGTTCTCCATAGGTAAATGGTTCATAAACAAGGTGGTTAAACTCTTTGATAATTCCTATTATAAAACCAATAATTTCATCATCTTCATAAGCAATTAAAATTAGATTTTTTTCATTCTTAATCTTTTTCTCCACTGAATTTTTAATAAGCTCATAAGGTTTCTTTTTGTTTTTGAAAACTCTGAATTTTTCCTGTTCAAGTACCTTAATTTCTTCTTTAAACTCAATAAGAATTTTTGTCAGTTTGTCAAGTTCTTCAAGAGACGCTTTTTTAATAATCATAATCTTCTATTATGAAAGAAATAAAGGTTTCAGTTTTGAATGAATTTGATGAAAAACTTGTTGGAATAGAAACAATTCCTTCAGTTCAGAAAAATAAATATCCCGCAGTTATTTTACTTCATGGTTTTGGAGATACAAAAGAAGAGTCTGGAATGTTTGATGGTCTTGCAAAAAATCTTTCCACTGCAGGTATTTTAGTTTATAGATTTGACTTTTCTGGTTGCGGAGAAAGCGATGGTGATTATAGCGAGACTTCTTTATCTAAATTAAAGTCAGATTTATCCAAGATTCTTGAATTTGTTCAAGCACAATCCAAAGTTGATAATTCAAGAATTGGAATTTTAGGTCAGTCTTTTGGAACCGCAACCGCAATAACTTTAAACCCAAAAGTGAATTGTTTAATTATGATGGGTTCAGTAGCTCACCCAAAAGAAATATTAGCTAACTTATTTGGTAAAAGTTATAATCCTAAAGGTATTTCAACCAGAATAAAACCCAATGGAGTAATTACAAAAATCAAACCTCAATTTTGGAAAGATTTTGAAAATCATAATTTGCTGGAGTCAATCAAAAATATTCATTGTCCGATTTTATTTATTCATGGTTCAAAGGATGATATAGTGCCTGTTTCTGAGATGGAATTATATTTTCAAAACGCAAACAAACCAAAAGAAAAAGTAATGATTGGTGGAGGTGATCACGGATTGAGACCTCATAGAGATAAAATGTATAAAATTGTTGTTGATTGGTTTAATAAATATTTAGTTTAGTCTTAATAATCAGTAAATATCTTTCTGTGAAAATTTTGAATCCAAAATATCAATTTTCAATCAAGGATTATTTAATCATATAATCTCCGTCTTCTGACATTTCAAAAATTGATGACAGTTTTGAACTTAAATCCGCATAAAGTTCCATTGCTTTTTCAGGGTGAGCAATCATCAGGTGATTTATCAGCGCAACAAGGTTTTCGCTCATCTCTGCTAATTTTGAGCCCATTTCATTATCTGATTCAATATTTAGTTTAAATCCCCCCATCATATTGTCCATGGAACTAATTGTTTTCCCGCACAGTTTGCATTTTATATTCATATAATATATTAATAATTATCTAAATATAGATAGTATTTGAGTTATTTCACACTCTATTTGGATTATAATTAACAAAATATTTTCCTTTTAAAAGCATTTCCTTTTTCATCACTCATTTTGCGGTCAAGGAAATCTTCAATATATCCTGAATCCCAGTCACGACCATAAAAATTTGTTGGCCATAAATTACAGTCCAAATTTTCAAGCGGGTTTTCAACAGGATATCTTTTTTGGTTGTCTTCTCTAAGGTCAATCATATGTTTTTCACCCGGACCAGTTCCGATTAAGGTGATTGGAATATTCAGTTTTTCTTCCAGATTATTTATATATTTCTGAGACTTCGCGGATAAATCCTCAAATTTTGTTTTACCATAATCTCCTGCATTAATATAATCCAGAAACATAAGAGCAATCTGGTCGGGCTTGTTCACAAGAATCGCTTTTTCAAGAGTTTCAAAATCCTGCTCAAATATTCTTCTTGTTCTTCCTGTAACTGTAGTATATTCAATTAATGGTTCTGGTGAACCCGAACGATTTGTAATTTCTTCCCAGGTAAGTTCATTTGAATTAGTTGGTCCGCTATTCCCACCGACTCTGATAGGATAAGTTCTCATCACACCAATTGTCTGATTGTAATGAGCTGGGGAGATTCCTGCATCACTGAGCAATGCGGATGAGGTCACATCTCTGCTTGTAACATAAGGGTATTCCCCATGATTTAGGGAAAGTCCAAAACCCTGTGTTCCTTCAAGCAAAACAGGATGTTTCTTTTGAATCTGTTCGTTTATTGTTGTAACAGGGTCATTTGAGAAAAAATATAATTCCGGGTCTTCATTGGCATAATGGTCAAATAAATAACCCTCCCTCCATATTTTCTCAGATTGCGCTGCCCCAACCCCTTCTATAGTGGATGCAAGTCTGTTTTCCAGCGAGGATTTTTGTTCCCTATCAATATGTTTGTCAGTGATAACCATGGCATGATTATCAAGCATTAGTCTGTCTGGATATAAATTGTATCTTCTGATTTCGTTTCCAAGAACATCAAGATTTACCAGACTGTTTGCTGATAGGTATAAAAGGCAGTCTAGATTAATAACTCCGCATGGGATTTGCCTGTTAATATATTTAACACCTTCATTGAAGAATGTGTGTCCTGCCTGCGGACCTCCTGATCTTACCATTGCATTATATTCAGGGGCTAAATACGCGGAAAGTTTGCCTTTTGCTTCAGAACCCAATTGTAGACCCACAAGGCAATCAACTGTTCTGTTTTTCATATATTAGTTAAATTTAAATTATCATTTATTAATAATTATATAATGGGAGACTTAACAGTTCTAAAGGGAAAAATAGAAAAATACAGAAATTTATTATCTAAAGCAGAAACACAGGAAACAATAGAGGAAGGCTTGGCAAATGAAATAGCTAAATTTGAGATATCTTTTGAGAATGATATGGCGGTTAATCAGAACAAATTTACAGAAATTGTTAAGATGGAAAGGGATAAAATTGATAAATCTCAGAAGGATATAAACACATATTTTGATAATTTTAGGGAAAATATTGAGTCTGGAAAATCATCTGAGGATATTGCTAAAACTTATTCTTTAGAAATACTTGAAGATTCAGAACTTCGTTTATCTGAGATAATGAAACAAGAAGATATTTATATGGAATATCTTGAGTTGCAGGAAAAAAGAATAGATTTAGATATGGATAAAGGATTAAAGATTCATGAAATAAGGTATGAACTGGATAATGGGTATAAACAGGAGATTGATTATCATAGACTTATGGATAAATGGGAAAGACAAGCCCAGAAAGTTTATGAAACAGAACCCGATGGGATGTATGTCTAATTAGCAGATTTTTATTTATTAATCTTCCGAGAACTTTTTACAAAATAGAAGTTTATAAATTATTCCCAATTAATATAATGGCGCTTACTTCAGCAGTTCAGGGATTTGCTAAATTATCTCTTGAAGATAAAATAAAAATTTTAACTGAATTTTCAGACCTTAATGAAGAGGATTTAAATTTATTAAAAAAATACAGAGAACTTCCGGATTTTCTTGAACTTGAAAATAATATTGGACCTTTCAAAATTGCAACAAATTTTCTTGTGAATGGAAAAGATTATTTTGTTCCAATGGAACTTGAGGAGCCCTCGGTTGTTGCCGCTGCATCAAGAATCGCAAAACTTGTGAGAGCTGAAGGAGGTTTTAAGGGAGAATATCTTGATTCAAAAATGATTGGGCAGTTGCAGTTGCTGGATGTTAAGAACCTTGGAGAAGCAAAAGAAAACCTCATGAAAGAAAAAGAAGAAATCCTGAAAATTGCAAATGAAAGCAATAAGATAATTTTTGAACTTGGCGGGGGAGCAAGAGATATTGAACTTAGGGAAGTTGAAACAGAAAGAGGAAAAAATCTGGTTTTGCATTTATTTGTTGATACTTTGGATGCAATGGGCGCAAATGTCATAAACACAATGCTTGAAGCAATAACTCCCACTGTGACCAAAATAACCGGGGGCAGATATTGTTTAAGAATAATCTCAAATTTTGCGGATAAGAGAATTGTCTCAGTTACCGCGAAAATAAAAATAGAGAATCTTGCAATAGGGAATTATTCCGGAGAAGAAGTTGTAAAAGGTATTTTAGATGCTTATGCTCTTGCAAGGAAGGACATATACAGGGCATCAACGCACAACAAAGGGTGTATGAATGGTATAGACGCAGTAACCTTGGCGACAGGGAATGATTGGAGAGCTATTGAAGCGGGAGTGCACAGTTATGCTGCGAGAAACAGGTATACTTCAATAACTGATTTGAGTGTAAAAGATGGTTTTTTGGTGGGAAAAATTGAGATTCCTATGGCAATTGCAAGCATTGGGGGAGCCACTAATTCTAAAAAAGCAAGACTTGCAATGAAAATTTTGAGAGTAAAAAATGCAAAAGAATTGGGTGTTGTGGTTGCTTCGGTTGGGCTCGCAAATAATATTGGGGCTTTATCTGCTTTGGGAAGCGAAGGAATCCAGAAAGGTCATATGAGGATGCACGAAGAATTTGTAAAATTAGGAAAATGAATTTTAATCAACAATATATTTCACTGCGTATAAACTGACTGCTAAAATTAATATTCCATTAAGCACAAACAGGGATTCTATGTTGAAAAAAGTCACCACAAAACCGCTTATGATAAAACTAAAAAAAGCCCCGGTTCTTGCCAGAGACTCATAGGACATTAATGTTTGTGCTTCTTTTTTTAATTTTTCACCTGATTCTGCCATAATGCAATATGCTGATATATTCCACATACTTCCGCCAAGTCCCTGTAAAACTAAAACCAATAATAGCATTGGATATGATTGTGAAACAGAAAGAAGGATTAATCCAAATCCATAAATGGAAGTTCCCAATATAAGCATTTTAGACCTTCCCATTTTGTCTGAAATTTCCCCAAAATAAAACTGAAACAGGTTGAAGAAACCAAGGAAGAAATAAGCAACACCCACGTAAGTAAAACTTAAACCAAATTTTTCCACAATCAATAAAGGAAGGAATAAATAGATTGCTGGTATGGATGCGTGCGTTGCCATTCCAAGCAGAGCAAGACCTTTTAATTTTCTTTCTGAAAGAAATTCTTTCAGTTCTCCGATAACATTAAAATCACTTCTTTTTATTTTTGCTTTTCTCTTAGGTTTTTGTTTAATCAGATAAACCATGAGGATGAGGAGTAAAAATATTGACATATAGAACGGAGCTTTTATGAAAAACATATCCGCAAGAACGCCGCCTACAATCGGACTTGCTGATTTGGCTATATTTTCAAGACTCAAAGTCCACCCCGTATATTTGCCTCTTGTTTTTCCGTCAACAGAATCTCCAATTTTACTGAGTATTATCAAGGCAACGGTAACATAACCAATTGCGTTGAATATTCTTGCAATAACCAAAAATACCCACGACCCGTCCATGATGTAAAATATCATGGCAAGGATGTTTATAACAACCCCAAACAAAATCATTGTTTTTCTTCCAACATTGTCTGATATCTTGCCTATTATGGGTGAGAATAAAATAATTGTTAGTGTAAATACAGAGAAAATCATGCAAATCTGCAGTTCATCAAAACCAAGACCTTTTATGTAAGGTGATAAAATTGGTTTAATCATGAATGCAATAAAACTGAAGAAGATACCCATTTCAGTGAATCGGACATATTCGTGATAATGCATAATATTTAACAGGAAATATTATGAAGTGCGAGATATTTGTGCGGGAACATTTGCCTTCAATAAGATCTGTTCTGTCAAATCATTTAATCAATTCAGGTCTTACTCAGCAGGAAGCCGCTGATAGGTTGTATTTGTCCCAGGCAGCTGTTGCATTGTATAAGAAACAAGTCAGGGGCAAAAGAGTGAAGGAACTTGAGGAAAAGCCCGAAGTAAGAAAAAGACTCGAAGAACTTGCGGGAATCTTGCTTTCAAAAAGTCTTATGGAGGACGAACTTGAAAAAGAATATTGCGGGCTTTGTAAGTTGATTCTCGGACACTAACGAATTTTATTCCAATTGTTTATATTGTTCCGGGAACCATGAAGGAGCTGTTGGCAATATTATCTGCAATTTATTTCCTTCAACCCAATACCATTTATCTTTTTCAAAATAAAAAGCATCTTCTTTGTTTATTTCAAAATTACCTTCTTCAGTATGAATAATCCCGGTACCGGAAATAACATAATAAATTTCATCGCACATTTTATTTATAACTTTTCCGGAATCAGGGTACCTTCCATTAATTGTTGCAGTGGCAATTCCCAATTCTTTGAATGGAAATTTATATTCTTTAACTATGCAGGCATCTGAATTTGTTTTTGATTTAGCTTCAGAACTTTTTATTCTCATAAATAAATCTAAAATATACTCTTTTAGTTAATTAAAATAACACACAGGTATGGCAAACTTAAAAATAGGCAATCTCCAGTTAAAAGCTGGTTTAATCCTCGCCCCTCTTGCGGGAATAAATGATATTGCTTTCAGGAGAATGTGCTCTGAACACGGAGCTTCTCTGGTATATACGGGCATGGTAAATGCAAATGCTTTGGTGAGAGGCAATAAGGCAACCAAAAAACTTGCTCAAACCTGCGATGAAGAAAGACCTGTGGGAATCCAGATATTTGGTTCAAACCCGGAGACTCTTGTTAAAGCCGCGAAACTGGTTCAGGATCAGACGGATATTATTGATATTAATATGGGTTGCCCAGACAAGAATGTAATCAAACAGGGGGCGGGTTCAGCTCTTTTGAAAAGACCAAAAAGAATTGGGGAAATTGTGAATTCAGTGAAAAAAGCAATACAGGTTCCGCTCACAGTTAAAATCAGGTCTGGGGTCGAAGTTTGCAATCTCGATTATATTCTTAAAATTGCCAAAATTATTGAAGAAAATGGAGCAGACGCTTTAATATTGCACCCAAGAATTGCAATGCAGGGAGGTTCAGGGATTGTGGATTGGAATATAATAAAAGCAGTCAAAGAACATTTATCCATACCTGTGATTGGCAACGGGGGAGTGAAATCATTAAGCGATGCAAAATCAATGATGAAAGACACTGGTTGCGATAGGGTGATGATTGGAACTGCTGCAATGGGAAACCCGTTTATTTTTGAAAAAACAGAAGAGAAAAAAACTTACGAAGAAATCAAAGAAATTTTTTACAGGTATCTGGAATACGCAAAATATTATGAAATTGAAAATATTTTTTATTTGAGAATGCAGGCTCAGTTATTTTTCAAAGGTTTCCACAGCGCAGCATCATTTAGAAAAGATATGGGTTATGTTGATTCAATAGAGGAACTAAAAAAGTTGATTGAGTTAAATACCCCGGTTTAACTAAATTTTATGAGTGGTTAATCCAATTTGAAAGGGTATTATGAAATAACCTATTAATCTTTTTGATAATCTTTCAGGATAATATCAATCTTCTGATACAATTCCTCAATCCCCCCAATATTCTCAATTATTTTATCCGCAAGTTCAAGACATTTATTCAGTTGCTGTTTTTTCTCGTCATTTGAATTTTCTTTTTCTTCAATTTCAATAAATTGTTCAAGACTTATATTTTCTCCAATCCTTTTCCTTTCCACAATTCTTTTATATCTTAATTCAACCGGAGCTTCAATACCAATCAAAATAAAATCTTTATTTTTCCTAAGCTCTTCAATTTCATAAAGATTCCTAATGCTGTCAATTGCAACATTATCAATTTTTTCAACTTTATCCAACGCAAGTTTTGCAAGAATTCCCGGACCGTATTTTTCCCTGAGCTCATTCCCAATTTTGATCAGATTTTCCCTTTCTTCAACAAGACCTTTTTTCCTTATTTCTTCCCTTAAAATATCAGACAGCGAAAAAGTTTCAAAACCTTTTGATTTCAGGTAATCAATAACAATTGTCTTCCCAGCCCCGTTTTTTCCAGTAAATCCAATTATCATCTTAGTATTCTGTTTTATAAATTTCTTTATCATCAATCATATCTTTTTCCTGCCATTCTTTAATCCATTTTTCAATTTCAAATACCTTGTGTTTCCCGTCTTTTGTTACGCAGATGGTTTTATTAAGTCCAGCATTGATAATCATTTTCTTGCAAATAAAGCACGGGAAAATATCTGTTGGTTCTTTTTTGTTTTCATACACCCTGTATCCGTAAAGATACATATCCCCCCCAAGCAGGCTAACTCCGGCTCTTGCTGCATTGATTATTGCATTCTGTTCCGCGTGTACGCTCCTGCAAAGTTCATATCTTTGCCCTGAAGGAACATTGAGTTTTCTTCTTAAACAAATCCCTCTTTCAATGCAGTCAAGTGTTCCGCGTGGAGCCCCATTATACCCTGTTGAGATAATCTGGTCATCTTTCACAATTATCGCCCCGCAGTGAAAACACAGGCATGTTGACCTGCTGGCGACTTCTCTGGCAATATTTAGATAATATTCAATTTTTGAGGGTCTTTCCATAATTATATTTAATGGAAATAATACCCGTAAATTCTATTTATTTTTAAAATATTGTTATGGAGGAAATTAGATTGTCAGGTGAGCGAATATACGCTTCAGGGGCGAAAAACAAGGAAAATAAAGAAATATTGTTAAGAGGCTGGGCAAGCGCAGTAAGAGATTTAGGAAACATTGTATTTGTTGTTTTAAGGGATTGCACCGGAGAAGTGCAGTTACTGGCAAAAAAAGATAATGAATATTTTGATAAAATAAAGGAACTTAAGAGGGAAGATGTTATTGAGGTAATAGGAATTCCAATTAAAAATGAAAAAGCATCAAATGGAATTGAAGTTAAGATTAAAGAATTTAGATTGATAAATGGAGCTGAGCCATTGCCAATAGAATTTTCAGGAAAAATCGAGACTGATATTAGCAAGAGACTGGATTACAGGTTTTTGGATTTAAGAAACCAAAAGAATAAAAAGATATTTGAATTAAAATCCGCGGTTGTTAATTATACCAGAGAATTTTTTACAGGAAGAAATTTTGTTGAAGTGCATACCCCAAAAATTGTTGCTCAAGGCGCGGAAGGCGGAAGCGAGTTATTCCCAATTTTATATTATAACAAAGAAGGTTATTTAACCCAAAGTCCGCAATTTTATAAACAGTTAATGCAGGCTTCTGGTTTTGAAAAAGTTTTTGAGATTGGACCTGTGTACCGGGCTGAAAAAAGCCACACAACAAGACACTTGTCAGAATATTGGGGAATTGATTCTGAGATTTCATTTATTGAAAATTATGAAGCTGTGATGGAATTGATTGAGGATATGATTAACAGCATCCTTGATAACATAAAGAAAAACTGCGATGAAATAATTGAACCTTTCAAAGTTGATTTTCCAAAATACAAAAAACCATTTCCAAGAATTACTTTAAAGGAAGCTTTTGAATTGTTGGGTAAAGAACCGGGAAATGATTTATCCCCTGAGGAAGAAAAAATGGTTGGGGATAAAATTAAGGAAAAATATGATTCTGATTTTGTTTTCATAACTCAGTACCCTTTTGAGAAAAGACCTTTTTATACAATGAAAAACAATGACAATAAAGAGACCACAGATTCATTTGATTTGGTTTTCAGGGGTGTTGAACTTATAACCGGAGGGCAGAGAGAACATAGGATAAAAGTTCTTGAAGAGCAGGCAAAGGAAAAGGGTGTTTCTCTTGAGTCAATAAGGTTTTATGTTGAATCATTCAGGTATGGAATGCCTCCTCACGGGGGTTTTGGTCTTGGGATTGAAAGGTTTATAATGCAGTTCTTAAATCTGCCTAATGTAAGAGAAGCGGTCTTATTCCCAAGAGATGTTGAGAGATTAACTCCTTGATATCAAATTTTTATTAACCACCAATATTTTCTATTATATTGTTTAATCTATTATGGCTCACAATGATATAGAAATTGAAATTAAAATCCCTCTAGATGAGATTAATTTTTTTAGAATAAAAGAAAAACTAAAGGAAATTGCAAAATTTGTGAAAAAAACGCAACAGACAGACGATTATTTCACGCCAGTTCATAGAAATTTTGTAGAACCGGATTTTCCTTTTGAATGGTTAAGTATTAGAAAGAGAGGCGATAAAACAATTCTAAATTATAAGCACTGGCATCCTGAAAATGTTGAACTAGCCACCCATTGCGATGAGTTTGAAACCGAAATTAAAAATCAGGATAAAATAGAGAAAATATTTTCAGCAATTGATATCAAAAAATTAATTACAGTTGAAAAAGAAAGAGAAGTTTATATTTATAATGATAAATTTGAAATAGCTTTGGATATAGTCAAAGAATTAGGATATTTCATAGAGGTAGAGACAGTAAAGGATTTTGGAACTGTGGAAGTGGCAAGAGAAAAACTTTTTGAATTTGCAAAAAATCTTGGAATTGATATTTCAAAAACAGATAAAAGAGGATATCCTTATTTGTTAATGGAAAAGAAAGGATTGATTAAGACAAATGATAAACCCGAGAGTTAACCTGAAGGAAAGGTTATTTATTTCATAAATTCTTCTCTGATTTTTTTGATAATTTCCATTGAATTGTTATTCTGCTCGCCGGAAGGAGATTTCTTTTTCAACATTATAACTCTTGCCAACACACCCAATAATACAAGGAATATTATAAATTCAAGGTTTTGCGTTATCAGGCTGGATTGGGTCATAAAGTACCCGGTGATATCAAAACCCGCACTATTATCTTCCGGGGTATCATTTGTTTCTTCAACCTCAGTTTCTTTTGTTTCTGATTCCAACCCTTTTATATTTAATATGAAACTTTTTGATGTAGTTGCTTCGCTTTTAGCTTTAATATTAACACTGTATTGGGTTTTACAATCAATGCATTTATCTTCTGAAACTGAAAATTCCAGATTGATTTCTGTTTGCTCGCCGGCATCAAGTTCATATATGGTTGGTTGACTCAGAAGGTACCACGAGTAGGGTATGCTGTCATCGATTTCCAGATGAATGTCATGCAGTTTTGTCTGACCTGTATTTTTAATAGTTATTTTTGTTGAAACCGGAATTCCCAGTTCCATATTGAGGTAATTAGGGACTGAAATTTCAAGTTCTTTTTTCCTGTATATTTCAACCGATTTCGTTATTGTGTTTGTGGATTTGTGCAAAGTTCCGGCTTTTATTTTAATATTGAAATTTCCTTCTTCTTTTGGCGCATTTAAATTTATTGTGTATTTGCCTTCTGCATCTGTAATTGAATCCCCAATTATATTGGTGTTTTCAATCAGGTAATTTACTTTTGCATCTTTTATGCCATTGCCCTGATCATCGGAAACTTTTCCCTGCAAGATAATGTTTTCTTCAATAAAATATTCTTCTTTGTCTGTATTTGCTTCCAACTCAAATGATTTGTCTTCACTTATGGCAAATGCGGTTTTGGAGAAAGAAGGAACTTCAAATATAATTCGATAATCGTTTTTGTCTATATCACTTATTGTATTCCACCCGCCATCGCAAACTCTTTTTCCGAAGTTCCAGTTTGAGCATTGGTAAATGACTATCTGCCCGGAATCATATTCAAGATCCGTGCAGGGTATTGTAATTTGCGCATTGTCAAATTGAAAAGCAAATACCATCGCAATTATTCTAAGGGCTTCAACTTCAGCCCCTTCAAATGAATCATATCTTATGGGTTGATTGGTATATGAATATATATCAGAGTCTTCTAATTCAGTATCGTAAAATTTAAAATTTATTAAGTCGTCAAATTTTAATTCAATTTCATATTCTCCGGGAATAATTTGAAGATTATATTCTCCATTATTAGCAGTCTTAATTTTTTCTTCCCTGTCAATACCGGTCAATACTATTTCAGAGGAAATCGGAGCATTATTTGCGTTTGTTATTTTTCCTTTAAAAGGAATTACAAATTGTATTGGGAGTGACTGGATGGTTTTTTCTTCAATATTTTTGTATGTTGCAAATATATCCAAATAATAGAGTTCTTCTCTGGGTTCCTGTTTTTGAAGGTTTACAATAAGTTTCCAGATGCCTTTGCTTTCCAGAGGTTTTGCTTCTTTAATGATTAGTTCTGTGTTATCCAGAGCGCTTTTAAATTCCAAAGAGTTTATATCTTCGAGAGGTTTGGATTTATAATCTACTTTAATTGTCAGATTTATATTTGCGGTATCAATAAGTTTGTAGGGGTTGTTTAAATTGCATAAAGGTTCAATAATAGTAACTTCCAATGGAGATTCTAGGTTAAAACTTTCGTCGTAAATTGCTGAGGCCTGATGGGTTTTATATACTGCGTTTACCGCAAATTTTTTGTCAGTAACATATTCCATATCATCTGGAATTTGAGCTTTTAATATCCATGGCGAATTTGTGTCTTTAGGCGGTGTTTTCTCCAGTATGGTGAGTTCTTTGTCATTAAGAGCAATAACAAAATTAACCCCTGAGGTTAATGTTCCTGAGTGCCCGTTTTCTATGCGGTCCAGTCTAATTTTGAAGTCTATGGTGTCTAAAGGATAAATTGTTAAATATGGGTTCTCAGAGGGTATTGTTATCTCTTCAATGTCCGAAGTGAATTTGTTAACATAAAACTCAGAAGATGCTTCTGTTTGTGAGTTATTATCTTCGCAGAAAACTGTGAGGGTGTAGGGGAGAATATTTTCTTTAAGATTATCGCCTAAAGTGCGGGTAATACTATAAATTGTGAGATTTCCTTCAGGTTCGGAGATAAATCCTGAAGATATAATTTCTTCATAATTTTCAGAACCTGTTATATTTGCGTAAACCAAAGTATCAGACGAACAGTTGGAACATTTAAATGAAATTTGCAGGTCTTTGTTTTCGCTCATCCATATTTCAGATGTAATTGTTAAATCTGAGATATCCAGACTAAGAACCGGGGACATAAAACAAATTAAAAAAACCAGACTCAAATATTTTCCGCTCATTTTTTGAATTTCTGCAAAAATCTTTTTAAACTTAAAAAGTCCGGTGGGTTGTAATCCTGTTTAATTAATTTTGCAGCAAGTTTATAAAATTCTATTGTTGCTTTTGAGTAATTATTGTAATCTAAAACCGGAGCTCTTACAAATAAACTTTTTCTAATGTCAGATTCTTCAGGTATTTTACTTAATATGGGCGCGCCGCACATTAATTCGATTTCATTAGATGATAATTCATATTTATCATGATTATATCTGTTTACAACCACGCCGAGAATTTCTTTCTTCATTTTTTTTGCGATTTGAATTGTTTTTGCGGCATTGGTCATTGCAGGAAGATCTGGAGTTGCAACAACAATAAGATCATCGCACGAATTTAATACATTAACCGAGTCTTTATCCAAACCCGGAGGACAATCAATTAAGATAAGCCCGTTTAATTTTTTTAGCACTTTTTTAAGATTGTTTGTTTTTGCGTTGATGGAACCTAACGCAATAGAGGAGGGGATTAAATTAAATCCTGTGGATGTTGAATAGATTGCTTTGCGTATTTTTGATTTTCCATTTAAAACTTCCTGCAGGTTAGTTGGAAAAGAAAAAGTTCCGAGCTGAAGTCCAAGATTTGAAGCAGTGATATCCGCATCAACCAAAGTAATATTTTCTCCAAATTTATTGATTGCCAATCCAAGGTTTATGGTTACCAGTGTTTTTCCAACACCACCTTTGCCCGATGCAATTCCGATAATTCTTTTTGTTTGCTTGTTTTTGATTGCTTCATCGATTTTTTTAATTTGATTTTTAAAAGAATTTTTGTCTTTTTCCTGATAAAAATTCAGTGCCATAGTTAAATATACTTTTATATCAAATAACCTCTTTAAGGGGAGTTGCACCAGTTTTTATTGGATAAAGTCGCTTTTGAATTGAATAAAAAAGACTGTGTTTCTGAGTGATAATAACTTATATTTTTGTTGTTCCAGTTTTTACAAACAAAATAAAAATCCTTTGTTGAAGGGTCTATAGGCGCCCAAATATTGTCTATTTTTACAAAAATATATTTGTGTTTATTGCCGTCAGCAATATAAGAATCAATATTTATTGATTCCAAGAGGCTGTTTAATAAAATAGCTTTTTCGGAGCAGTCACCTTTTTTTGATAATAATATCTGTGCTGGATTCATTGGATTATCTATTTCTGCGTACTTAATATTGTTGTATACGAATTGATGCAAGATATATGCGGTTTCAAGTTCTGTGGTTGAGTTATGTGTCAGGTTCTTTGCAATTTTTTTGATTTTTTGATTTGGTTGCAGCAAACTTCTTAGCTGGTTGTAATCAATGCAATCTATTTTATGATATTTTTTTATGTATGAATTGAAGATATTATTAATTTTTTCTTTGTTTTCTGCCCAGTAAAGTTTATAATCCTGAGATTTTGGTTCATTTTCTGTTTGCGGAAATATCTCAGTTATTTGATTTTCCAATATGATATTTTCCTGCTGGGGCGAAATTCCGGTCAGTTTACCGGTAATTGATGCATTGCTCCATGATATTGCGAGTAAGCATATTATCAAAATACAGCAATACAGAAAATATATTTTTTTAAATGCGCGATTTTTCCCATTAATTTTATTTCTTTGCATATTTTTTCCTTTTTACAGATATTTTATGTTTTCTTTTTTTTGATTTTATATCTTCTTTCTTTTTTAATTTTGTCTTTGAGTTCTCTTTTATTTTCATTTTCTTTACTGTTTTTTCATTTTCTCTTTTTTCATTGGGTTTTTTAATTATTTTTTTTGTTTTGGATATTTTTTTATTTATTCTGTTCCTCAATTTTTTTATTTTTTCTCCCAAATTCTTCGTTTTTTGTTTTGTTTTATTGTTTTCCTCATTTCTTTCCGCTTTTTCTAATTCTATATTTTCTTTCTTTTTCTTGGGTTTTTTAATTCTAAGTTTTATCTTTTTTCTCAATTCCTGAGTGTATTTTTTTTGGACTCTTTTTGAATAAGCGCCTATTTCTTTTTCAAGTTCTTTCTTTTCCAGAATTTTTATCAGGAACCATATGATTGCCGGCATGGAGAATAATAGCAAAATCGCCAATAGATTTATTATTATCCATAAATTAAGGTGGTTGAGAATTACCCCTCCATTTTTTCTGATTTGCGTTAATAAAGCTTGCAGATTTTGGATTTTGTCCTGGTTCAGAAGTTCTTTAGAATAGTTAATCAAGTACTCCATTTCATTTGTTTCATTAATAAGGTTATCTTTGTTTGGAATATAAGGTGTTAATTTAATTTTAATTTTAATTTCCTCCAGCATTTGTTCAAGTTTTTTTATTTCGTCCAAAAACTGTTGGTAGTCTATAGATTGTATTGTAATCCTGCTTGTTGAACTTCCCCCTTCATAAACGGATTTAATTTCATAGCTATATTCGCCTTCTTTGAGAATTAAATTTAGTTCAATTGTTGTCTGGTCTTCAAGTGTTTGCAGAGTTTTTTTATAATTTAATTGGTTTATTTCCACACCAATATTATTTAATGTTGTATTGCATATGTTGATGAGCGTTAAATTTAATGAGGTGTTTTTGTCTGCTTCAATCCTGAAATTTTTTGGTTCTATTCTAATGCATCCTGTTTCAATATCACTTCTTGAGGTTTCAGTGTAAACCAAAAACAATGCGCTCCAGTTGTTTTCAGAGTCATAAACATTTATTTTAATTCCGGTTTGGATTGAGGTGGCATTGCTAATTTCAACCAGAATATTTTTTTCTTCACCAGCATTTAAATATCCTATAATTGAGTTATATTTCAGTGCTATTGGATTATCTGGGGTCAGGGTAATTGAAAGATTTTGAAGATTTTCTGTTCCCATATTTTTAAGTTTAATTATGACGGAAACACTTTCTTCAGTGAGTTTAACAAATACAGGGACTTCAATTTCAAGCAATTTGGTTTTTGGTATTAAGGGCATTTCTCCTATTGAACCTCCGGTGAAACTATCTGAAGGTTCATCCGGAGATGGGGGATCATCTGGAATTTCCGGTTCTTCAGGCACATTAAAACTAATTGTTCCTGTGGCTGTGGGGATTATTATCCCTGCCAGAGAGGTATTTTCAGTATAATTAATTTCCGGTTTGTATGAGATTGCATTTGGTCTGAATATTAAGGTGTAATCTCCGTGAGGTATATTCTTCGGGTTTATTATTACATTGAATGGAATTTTATTATCGGTGGTATTCAAAGTCAGGGTTGATGGATTGTAAGTAATATAAGATTTAAGATTATTGTTCATTGTTTCAAAGGTTATATTTAAATCATAAGGATGCGTGTTTGTTAGAGTAAATGAAAAATTGTAGATTATATCCAAATCAAGTTCACTTCCTTCCCGATCTGAAGGAAGTATGCCAACACCAAGTATTGGAGAAACAAAACAGATTAGCAGGATGAGATAAATAATCGCTTTGTTTATTATCATCATCATGATAGTTCACCTACATTTATATAAATTCCCGACCCTGTGCATGGGTTAACTGTGTGATTATTATATGCGGTAATTGTCAATTGGGAGGTATAGTTGCCTGAAAGATTTCCTCTGACCTGAAAATCAAATCCCTGCACATTATTGCCAACTTTTAAATCATTTGCGATGCACAGTTCGCTATTATCTTTTATTCCGTCTATGTCAGCATCATTATTGTCAGGTATGTTTCTCCACCCAATTCCCGGGATATAAATCTGCAAATCGCCATTGGCAAGGTCCGCATTTATATAACTTCCATTTTCACCAAAATCTTCTGAGGCTATAAGAATGTCTATATTTACGCTCCCAATATTTTCCAAAGTAAATGTTTGAGTTAAATTATCATAATCATCATATCCGCTTTTTATCCCCCCAAAACTGCCGTTATAACTATACCAACTGCCATTATCGTTCAAATTAATCTGGAATATAACATCTTCTTTTTGCTCTTCATACATCACGGCATCAACCTGATTAATAATACCGACTGAAGTAGTGGCTCCAAACAGACCTGTAAAAATTGAATTTCCTGAAATTATATTTGAACCTAACAAAAGAATTGTTATTAAAATCAAAAGAAAGTATTTGAGATTCATTTTTATTTATTGCGTTTTTTATATATAAAAACAGAAATTAATGCAAGTGTTATTATTAACAAGAGCCAGATATTTTCTTTGAGAGGGTTAAATATAAAAAAACCAGTGGGATTTTTTTCTGTTTCTTTTAGATTTTTTTCTTCAGGCAATTGTGCCCAGATTTCTTTTTCATCCATTCCATTTTCATATTCCACTTTTACATTTATTTTATAATCTCCTGGTTTTCCATACAAGATTTTTTACAGATTTTTTATTTCAAAACCATTTACTTCTCCAACTTCAGTCATCTCATCCACCTTGTTTCCTAATTCATCAAATAGACTGAAGATAGCTTCATAATTTATATTGTCTTTGTAAATATTTTCAATTTCTATCCTTATTATTAAACCATTTTCTCCTTCTATAGGTTCAATTTTAAGATTTGATATACGGAGTTCTTTTCTTTCTATTTCAGGTTGGTTTTGTGTTTCATCTAAGAGATTGCCTCCAATGTTGATTGTTCCGGTTTCTTGATTGTAAGGTTCATCATAATTGTTTTCAGAAGAAGGGTTGCTGTTTGGTTCTTTTTTATCTTCATCTGATTTTTCTTCTTTTTCAATTGTAAAATCATGGGAAATAATATTTGTTTCTTTATTGTCATATTCTACTTTAGCGATTGCTTTATATTTTCCTGCATTGAGTGAGGAGATATCACATACAAGATTCATGCTGATTAAATCTTCAGGGTAAATTAAATACTGGGTTTTTCCTTTTATTTCAACAGGGGGATTTAGAGGGTATGAATTAGTACCATGATATTTTTGTATTTCCACAATTGGAAATGCCCCGACTCTAACATTTCCAGTATTCTCAGCAGATAATTGGAGATCTATATTATTTTCTCCCTGAACAACATTGAAATTATTTAGTTCCAATTTTTTTGTAACATTGCCTGGGATTGTGAATTTTATTTCTATTACAGGGGAAGATATAATTCCAACACCATTTCCGCTTGATGTTGTTTCTGGCAGAATTGTTAGGATATGATTACCTGGATTGAAGATGCCGGGTTCCTGGGTATGAATTGTAATTAATATATTTTTTGTTTTATAGGGAGCAAGATTAATGCTTGATTCAAATGTAGAATAAAGACTTAAATATTCTGCTCTGGAGGTCAAATCTAAAAATAGTTCAATTGTTTTATTTTCCTGATTTGTCAGGGATATAAGAAATTCATAAGATGTTTTTGGTTCCAGCATTCCAGCATTAATAGGGGGAGATATTTTAATTGCCAGAGTAATCTGACTGAATATTATCATCAAAATCATCAGGAGCAGTGTTTTTCTTAAATAGTTCATATAATTATATAATTTTAATCCTTTCAGTTAAATTATTGGCATTAAGGTTCGAAATAACTCCCTATACTGCAACCTGAAATCTCAGAGTATGCAACAAACTGGAGGGTTGCGCTGTAATCGTCTACAGCAACACAATTGGGAACCCTTACCTGAAAATCTATACCACTCAGATTGGTATCTGCAGGCAGGTCGCAGGCTATTGCCAGCCCATATGAAGTTCCATCCATATATTTATTAGATACATTGAACCATGCAGATCCATTATAAATCTGCATATTATCTGCGCCATTTCTGTTTGATAATAGAGCATCTTTACAATCATAATCCCCATCATCATAGTCCCCGTCATCATTTGCATCAGAGCTTGAACATATAAAATAATTGTCAGAGTAATTTCCGAGAGCATACATCAAAACATCAACAGTAAGGCTACCATTATTCTCAATAGTGAAATTGCAGGTACTGTCATCAGTATCATATGCTTTACTGTCATCGCAAACCCCATCCACTCCTGCATAGCAATAATACTGGAAGTCGAGTGGAAGGTTATAGATAGCCCATGATTTGTCTGTTGAGTTATCAGTTTCATGAACTGAAATTGTTGGAGCGGTGTTAAGTGTTATTGTTCTAGTTTCTGTGCTATTTGTGTTTCCTGCTGAGTCATTTGCTGTTGCGTTTAGGTAATAGGTTCCATAGTCGAGATTTGTGAAATTGTAGAAGAATCCTGTTGAATTTGTGAAATTGTAAAGTAAACCTGTGGAGTTGTAAAGGTAAATTGTTATATTTGCCAAGTTTGTATCTGATGCTGTTACATTGGCTTCAATGTAATTTTGCTGGTGATTGCCTGTTTGTGTTGTTGGATCTGTGAAATTTATTGATGGATTGATTGTGTCAATTATAAAATTCCATGTATCGCTTATTCCCCAGGCATTGTCTGTGTTGTTGCAGCGGACATACCATTCATGATAATCGTCTGTTATTCCATCAATTGTGAAGTTCATTGTGTCATCAATCAGGATAGTATTATCTGTGGCGTTTAATGTCCAGTCAAGGTATAGCTCACATGTGTCCAACTGCTCGTCTGTCAAATCTGTTATGTTATATGTGAAATTTATGGTTGTGTTTGTTGTTGTGATATCTGTGGAAGGTCCTATTAAAGTGACAACGGGAGAGGGTATAAAAGTGGATAAAATTGTTATGTATTGAATCCCTGTATCATTTGAGTTATTAATGTGGTCAAAGGCATAGATTCTCCAGCCAAAGTTTCCGCTGTTTGTCATGTTTTTAGTCACCACAGACCAGTTTTGTGTGCCTGTCAGATTTTGTATGGTGTCGTTAGTCCAGACGGTTGTGAAGTTTGAACTGAAAATGTAAGATTTCAGGTCAATATTGTCGGTCCATCTGACCTGATAAGTTACATTGGCATCTATGTAAATCGGGTCTGAGTCTCTTGAAATATCGTAATATTGCGGTGAGTCTGCGTCAACATTGACTACAAAAACATCACCTGTTCTTATGTTGTTTTCGGGGGTCGCGTTGTCATAAACTGTAATCACTGCGGTCTGTGTTCCTGTTGTTGCACCTGATAAGGTAACATTCAATTCCCAGTCTGACCAGTAGCCGGCCTCTTTGTTACCAGATACAAATGCCATAGTAATGTTGTTGGAAGTGTTCAGATTGCTTAAATCAACCCACGTGGTGTTTATCCCAGACTCATGCTCTGGTGAGTCTCTTGCGCTTAAGTTTAAAGATACTGTCTGCCCATTTGCTATGTAAGTCTGGGCGGACGGATAAGTTGTTGTGATGTTTTCTATGAAAGGAGCATACCGGTCTATAAAATAATTAAACTGTGCTGTGCTTGTATTTTTGTTTCCACTTAAATCTACAGGTACAACTCTTATTTCATAGCCTTCGGTGCTGTTTTCAAAATCTGCAGTGATCCATATGCAATTTGGATTACAAGTAGGCAAACTGAGGCAGTCTACCAAACAATCAGTAAGATTAATCCATGGATCTGTTGTATTTTTCCACTGGAAATACGCATAATCAAGACCAACGTTATCTGAAACTGTTGCTACTATTGTAACATTGCCGTTTACTTTTGAATTGTTTAGTGGTGATAGAAGTTTTCCTTTAGGATATTCTGTGTCTTCTGCTGTGATTACATGATAGGTCTGCTCCGGGGTGCAGTTCAGGTTATTAAGAGTATCATTTGCACATTGGTACCAAGTGCCTGTCAGATTATATTTAGGTGTTATTGAAAATGTGCAGGTGTCTGATGTTTCGGTTAATGGTTTTGTCTCGTTTTTATAATTAAATTCTGCGGTCTCTACTTTAAATCGTATATCATAGGATGCCTGGGTGGTCCAGCTGGACCCGGAATCAAAGCTGTAGGCCATATAACCTTTTGAATAGGTGTCTGTTGATGAATAATGAACCCTATAGACATTGTTGGTTGAGGATGCGGGAGAGGTGATGACGAGCCAATAGGTTACACCAAGGGTTATGGATGCTGGTGTAGTGAAATTTGCGTTATACCAGTCTGCTGTTGTTATCAGCGCAGTAGGAAGGGTCGCCTGACTGAGTATTGTGGATGCGGGTGCATCGATGTCATTGGCTCTTATTTCATAAATTACATTGCCTTTTGTGCCGGTCTGATAGTCAAGATAAGCACTTGCATTGATTATATAACCGCTGCTGTTTGGAATAAAAGACTGGGCCCTGTAGTGGGTTGAGCCAAAACCGGTTAGTCGGTTGGATGTGCCTTGCTCCTGTGTGTCGAGTACTGTGGGCTCAAATGTGTGTGAGAAGATGCAAGTGTCCAGTTCTGTGCCATCGGTCCAGTCTACTGTGTAGTTGGATTCGTTGCCGGTAATTCCGACGGTGGGGGTTGCGGTGATGTTGAAGTATTGGGGTGGAGTTTCGTCGGCGCTTGTCCAATTCACATTCCAGTCATACAAAATTGGTGTGTTGCTTGTGTTTGTTGTTGTAAGGTTTGCTAATAATCTTATTGAAGTTAATCCCAAAGCGCAGGTTGAAATATCATCGCCGTTACCAGTCAACCCAGTGCATTTTGTTGCGTTGTTTGTGGCGTTTAATAATTGATAAGTTATGTTTGTTCCGTCTGCTGAGATTGAGTCGTTTGCATAGAATTTGTTCCAGCCACTAGGGGTTGTTGGGGTTATCGGGGTTGATGTCAGAGTATATATGCTCAATTCTTCATCACCAATTGAATCA
>JAUWTN010000015.1 GCA_030614705.1 Candidatus Aenigmatarchaeota archaeon | reverse complement strand
ATTTCATCAAAAATTACAAGTTTTGGGTTTAGAGAAATTACCTGCAATAATTCAGATATTTTTTTCTCACCCCCGGAGAAATTCAGATTTACGCTCCGGTCAAGTATACCTTGATTAACTCCAAATTCTTCAGTATTTATTTCTTGTTTGGATATTTTATCAAGCAGTTTGGAAAGTTTTACTCCTTTTATTGTTGGGGGATTCTGCCATGTTATTGCAAGACCCATTTTTATTCTTTCTTCCATAGGTAATTTAGTTATCTCAACACCATTAAAAAAAATACCTCCCTCAGTAACCTTATATTTAGGATTCCCTGCAAGCACCTGAACAAGTGTGCTCTTTCCTGAAGCATTAGGACCTAGGAGAGCATGAGTTTCTCCGGGATTTATTTTCAGATTTATTCCTTTTAATATCTCTTTTTCACCTGATTTTACTTTTAAATCTCTAATTTCAAGAACCATAAATTAGTTCCATAATTTTTAATTAATTCCTATTCTTTACAGCAATTTAGAGCACTATTAATCACTTTACTGAGTTTAGATAGCAAAGTATTATTCTCTTTATCAGGAGTATCCTTGAGTTTTTCAACTTCACCAACATCTATTATATTAAGATTTATGCCCCAGAACAAAGAATATAAATTATAAGATTTTGAAAACAAATTCTTTGCTTCTTTTTTGTTGCCTTTGTTAAGTTCTTTTGTTCCAACTTCCATCAGTCGCATTGAGGCAGCCAGGAGATGTTTTGAAATGCACCACACTTCACCTTCGTAATCTTTGATAATCTTTTTGAGCAGTTCTTTTCTCATCTCCCTCACTTCCACCAAAAGATTAAAATATTCGTCTTTCTTTGTTTTCTCTCCTGTGAAAAATAAATGTTCTTCAATACTAATTAAATTCATGATAGCAATACTTAAATCTTCATCAGAAGACAAATCAAGTTCATGTTCTTTATTGAATTTTTCCACTTTCCTGAGCAAGGGGTCTATTTTATGTTTCATATTAGCAGATTGTTACCAAATAAAAAATAATGCTCCCGATTATTAAAAACAAAACAGGAATAATGACTTTTTGATAGGGGAAATAAACCTTATTATTGTTTTTCTTCTTCAGCAAATTGTTTAGTATAATGCTCCCGGAAAAAACAATACTCCCAGAAATAATGCCCAATAAAAGTTTATCAAATCCAAAAAGCAGGTTGCAGGAAAAATCAATGAGTTTCATCCAATAGAGCGGCAGAATGACAATTAGATAAAATGAACCTAAAACCAAAATCCTGTTAATTTTTATGCTTTTGCTGTCCATCCATGAAGAAAACCATAACGCTGAAGATATAATGAGAGCTCCAATCCAAAGACCTGAAATTACATCATCAACACCCAACCATCGTGAGAGTTCCACACCCCCGGCAACCGCTACTGTGCAAACAGGGCAGACAGCAAGTATGCATTGAGGAATAAATAAGAGAGCTAACACAACCCAGACTTCCATTTTCATATAAATCAATGGTCGAAACCATATATATAATCGGGTTTCAAAATGTGAAACCATAGGAAAATATCCAATAAGGCTTAACCTTTAATTAATATTAAGTAATTATATGTCATTCAGCTTAAGTAGTATAGAAAATCCTTTTAAGAAAAGAGAGCTTACTTTTGATTATTCAAAAGTTCCTGAAAAATATCATGCAACTGAAAATTCAGAAGATATTTTAATTTTATACAAAGGCGCCCTAAGAAGATATGAAACTCCGGTTTTTTTATCTAATGCCATTCCGGAAGAAATAAATAAAACTAAAAAAATAATTGAGATAGGACATGATGAATTGATTTATGAATTATTTAACAAACATACTATAAATCAAAAGGATACGCCGCTTCTATCCGCAACATTTAATCCTGAAATGGCTCAGGTATTTGCGCCAACAAATCATTTATATGAAAGAGAAGATAAAACAATATATCAAATTAAAATAGAACCTAATCGATGTGTTGTTGATTATTATGATGTTGGAAAATGCGGACAATCAAAAGAACTTTTAATTCTGGGAGCAATATTCCCTAAAGAGATAAGCGCAGTAAAAATAATAAATGATGATGAACATTCTGAATTGCTCGAAGATTATAATGGGGTTCAGATGATAAAGAGAATGCCGGATAAAACATCATCCAACACAGAAGTTAAAAATCCGGAAAATTGGAATTATATTCTCCAATAAAGAATCCTTGAAGGTAAAATCTATTTCATTTTATTCAAATTTCCCAGCAATTTCTCCAAATCAATATCATAGCTCTCGCAGATTTCCCCCAGAGTCAGGATATCAAGTTCCATTCTTGCAAAAGGGCAGGAAGCGCAAGGCACACCGGAGTCTGTTAAAATCACTTTTGTTTCTTCATTATCAAGAAGTTCCCTTAGTTTTGTATCTTTTGTAAATACCATAATTAATTAAAAATAAATTCTTATATTTTAGACTATTTTTATTATTCTTGATATTTCTCAGGGTACAATTCCATCCGAATCTGGGCTGTTCTAATCTCAATATTAAATGAATCCTCTAATTTCAGATATGCTTCATAATATTTTAGCGCTTCTTCTGAATTATTTTCTAGTTCATAAACAGCAGCCAAATTAAAATTGGCTTCAGGGCTATTCAAATATTTTAATGAACTCTCGAAACAAGTTTTTTGGTTTTCCGAATTTTTTTGTTTACCATAAACAAGTCCCAAATCATTGTAGACTTTCCCCAGCAATTCTTCCATTTCATGGGGTAGTTTAACCCCTAATTTTACAGTCCCTTCCAAATCTTTAATAATTCTTAGATAATCTTCTTTTGTTTCTTCCAAAGCATTTAAATTCATATAAATATTTCCCCTACACCAGTAACCTTTTGGATTTTTAGGGTCTAATTTTATTGCTTTTTGCACAGCCAGCATTGCTTTTCTGAACTCCCCTAATCTAAGATAATTAGATGCCTCACTGCAATATTCTTCTGATTTTCTCTGATTCTTTTTAGTTGGTATGTAGTTAACCTTTGTTTCTTGGACAGGTTTCCACTTATATTTCCTGCCATTACCTTTTCTACCCATATATTAAATAAATAAATTTATTTATATTTAACTTACTAATTAATGGTAAACAAACTACCAGAAGGAGCTTTAAATTCAGACTTTTCTTTATCCGAGCAAATAATAAATACTTCCTGGAAGTGTGAACAGGGAACTGAAGGCAGAGAATTAAAAGGACCTAAATATTATCTGGATGAATTTTATGAAATTGCGGATGGTTTAAAAAAAGAGATAAATAAGGGAAAAGATGCAGAAGAAGTTATCCTAAAATTAATAAAAAATAGTTTTGAAGAATTAGATACCAAACAAAATCCGATTTCTGAACAAGACTACTCAGAGACTTACAAAGGTTCTTTTTTAACCAATTTTATAGATTTTGGTAGAATAAATTGTATTTCCGCAACCAGTTTATTTGTATCTTTAGCGGAAATTCTGGATTATAAATTGTATGAGAATTGTTATCTTGGAGATTTAAAAGGCCATTCCATGGTAAGATTGAAATCCGGAGGGACCTATAAAAATATAGACGAAGGTTATATTGTTCCTGATGAATTGTATTTAAAGGAATGGGGTGAAATCCCAAAAACATTGCCGAAAGAAGCAATACCTGTTGTTATTAACTTTAACAAAATTACGGACATGGGCTATAAAGCGATTCGTAAGATGCCTTTTGGCAGTGATAAAAGCTTAGCTGAGGCTAGATGTTTATTGTATAATTCACTTAACCTTGTTGATAAAAATTTAAAAAAGTATCCATTTGAATCATTAAAATACAATAAAAATGCGCAAGAATTAAATTTAAATGAATTGAACAATTTAATACAAAAACTCAAAGAAATCAAACCACCAGAACACAACATAATTGTTCGTACTTTGTTTATGGGTTATTTTTATCTTTTTGAACGCGATACATATAATTTTTTCAGAGAAGATATATATTCATTAAAAGATGTGTATAAAGATAAGTGTAAAAAACATTATTAATCAATATTTGGGATTTATTTCTTTTCTTCAACAGATTCTTCAGGTTTTGTGTCTTTCACTTCTTCAACTGGTTTATCTTCTTTTACATCTGGTTTATCTTCTTTAGTTTCTGTTTCTTTTGGTTCTTCTTTCACTTCCTCAGTTTTAGCTTCTTTAGATTCCTCGACTGGCTTTTCTGTTGCCGGAGCCTCATTAATTTCTGCTCCTTTTTCAGAACCAGTATCGGTGTTTTTTCCTTCAGAAGCTTTTTCTTCAACAGGTTTTTCAACAACTTTTACTTTTTTCTCTTTTAATTTAATCTTATCTTCTTCGTCCTTAAGCACAAGGTAATTTGGCTGGTTTACCATTTTATCTCCAACCCTTACTTTTTTGTGAGCTATGAACTGCCTTGCTTCTTTCAAAGTAGTTGCAAGACCTTTTTTGAAAAGGATTGTCTGAAGTCTTCTCTCGCACAAATCCTCAAAACTCATGCTAAGTATCTCATCGATGTGAACCTTTTTCTCAATCAGTCCCATTTTTATAAGTTTATTCATTAATATTTCTTCAGCTTCCTTATCTTTTGTGGCAAGAATCTTTCTTGCTCTTCTCATAAGGTGTTTAAAAGCGTAATCAAGTCTCCAGATTTCCTTTTTTCGCCTGAAACCATGGTCTCTCTTTAATTCTTTGTCTGCGGCAATACGAGCTGTGTTAAATGTTTTCCTTGGTCTTTTCCATTTCCGCCTTAATTTTTTTGGATCTCCCATAATTATTTACCTCCTTTGGAAGCAGGGTTTGATTTTTTCCTGCTTACTCCAACGGTTTTACCTTTTCTAAAGTGGCTCTTTGTTCTCTGACCTCTTACAGGAAGACCAAACTGGTGTCTGATTCCGATATAACATCTGATTTTCCTTAAAAAAGAAATTTCATTCTTATTTTTCAAAATAAGGTTTGATTCAATATAATGTTTATCCTCGCCTGTTTCCATGTCTTTCTGGTGATTACACATCCAGGTGGGTATTTTGTAATTGCCCGGATTGTAGACTGCATCTTCAAGTTTTTTGATTTCATCCTCTGAAAGCTCATTTAACTTCATTTCTGCGTTAAATCCAAGAGAAACTCTTAAAGCATGGCTGAAGTTCTTCCCCACACCTTTAATTTTCCATAAAGCTCTTTCAATTGGCAGAGTTGCGTCTAAATCTTTTCTTGCCAGCCTTATTATCCTTCTCTTCTCCATTAATAATTAAAAATTTAAAAATAAGGTAATATTCTGTATTTTGGTTATTTATAGTATTAATAGCCCACTAAAAAGGGGTGATTATAAAGGATTATATAGAGTTAGAACCGTTATTTATTATTTGTTTGCCTATTAAAAGATGATAAAGAAAATTTATGATAAGGATAAATTAACTGTTGTTGCGATAGGAGCTCATCCTGATGATTTTGAAATTGGAGTGGGTATGAGGCTCATGCATCATGTTAAAACGGGCGATAAAGTAATAGGAATTATCTGTTCTGACGGAGAAAAAAGCGGGGAAAGAGAGATTAGAATAAAAGAAGCTGAATGTGCCGCAAAGTTCATAGGAATAAAAAAATTATATAAATTCCACTTTCCTGATACAAATTTTCCGGGTTTAACAACTGTGAAAGATTATATTGAGAAAATTATTAATAAAGAGAAACCTTTAGTAGTATATACTCATTTTAAGGAAGATATTCATCAGGATCATAGAATTGTATCCAAGGCATCAACAATTGCCTGCAGGAAAGTTCTAAATATATTTAATTACAAAGCCCCATCAACAATCCATGATTTATTTTATCCTCATTTTTTTCATGTTGGTTCAGAAGAAGATTTTTCAAAAAAGAGAAAATTATTGGAAATCTATAAATCACAAATTGAAAGGAGTGGTATTGTTGATTTAAAAAAAATGAAAATAGACTTAAAGTTTTATGCATCTTCCATTCCTTCTCTTGAAAATTATTATGCAGAACCTTTCTGCGCGAATCATATTGTTTTAAATTCACTAGGAATTCATAATGACTAAAGTAATGGCTGCTCACCAACCCAATTATCTGCCTTATCTTGGATTTTTTGATAAACTGAGGGCTGTTGATGAACTTGGAACAGAACCAGGGATATTTATTATCAGGGATGATGTACAGTATGTTAAAAAAGAATTTCATGACAGAAATAAAATAAGAGTTAATGAAGGTGGGAAATGGTTGAGGGTGCCTGTTGAATGCAGAATGTTGCCTCTAAAAAAAATAAAAGTAAAAAATGATGCAAGAATTAATAATGTTCCCTGGGCTGTTTATCATCTCAGATTGATAGGAGCTAATTACAAAAAAACACCTTTTTTTGATAAATTTTATCCTGAGTTAAAAGAGATTTATTTAAATCCAGGAGATAAACTTGTTGATTTCAATACGCGAATAATCAAATATCTTGCAGAATGTTTTGGGATTAAAACCAAAATTGTTCTGTTCAGCGACATCCCTAAAATTGTAAAAGGATTTAATGCAAGCGAAACCCTTGTAAATATATCAAAAGCAGTGAATGCTAATGTTTATTTGTCTGGAGCTGGAAGCAAAGTTTATTTAGATACATCTTGTTTTAAGGAAATTAAATTAAAATTCCAGGATTATAAACATCCAATTTATGAGCAACGCTTTCAGGGGTTTGAACCCTTTATGTCAGCAATAGATGCGCTTTTTAATATAGGTCATCTTCCTGATTCAGGAAAAGTCGTGAAAACAGAGATGTGATAAATATGATATTACCTCTTACTTTTTTGATAGATATAGTAACTTTAGTTTATCATCATTCCATGAAGATATTCAAAAAATGTTATATTAATCTGGTTTATCGAAAAGAACTTAAATATTCGCCAAAACAAATCTATAAACCAAAGAAAGAAGTAAGTGTTATAATTTCTTCCCACGGGCAAAAAGACCTTATAGAAGATTCAATGCGGAGTATCTTCAGGCAGAATTATCCAATAAAAAATGTGTATGTTTCAGATTCAAATATTGATAATACAGAAGAAGTGACGAAACAATTGGATAATGTAATAAAAAAATTAAAAAAAGAATTTCCTCAGATTCATTACTGGTCAAAATCAGGCATAACTTCAAAAGCTGAGAAAATCAATGCTTTGGTAGGAGACCTTGATGTTGATTTAGGAGATTATATTTACCTTGTTGATTCTGGTTTAAAACTGCACCAAGGTGCAATAGAAAAATTGGTTGAAGGATTTACCGAAGATAATATTGTAGCAGTGACTTCTTATGGTTTTGTTACTCCTTCAGGCAATTATCTTTCAAAATATTTCCATTATGGAAAAGAGTGGGTAAATCGGTTAGGTAAGTTCAGGAAAACTGCACAATTTTACAGGCGAGGCGTGTTTGTTGTTTGCGGGGCTTCATTCATAATCAAACGGGATGTGCTAAAAAAAATTAAAATATCCATTGGCACGAAAACCGAAGATACGGCATACACGTGGCAATTGCAGGAAGAAGGATATAAAGTGGGATTTGCCCCGGATGCTATTGTAAGTTCAAAAGATGTGCCCACTTTAAAAGCTCAACTTAAACAAAGTTACAGGTGGTACACCGGCACAGCTCAGGTTATTTTCCTACACAGGAAAATATTTGGATTAAAATCTAAAGCAAAATCCCTCGCTTATTTAAGCGTTCTGCCCGGTCTTATGGAATCTGTAATATATACAACAGCTATTGTTTTATTGCCGGTTATGTTTTATTTTGCTCCAACATATGTTATTTACTTTTTAATAGGAGACACAGTTCTATCCTTCATAGCTCCTTTAATAGCTCCTTTATTATCCGGCGAGCCCAAACAAATACCCAGAGAATTTTTCCACACCTTAAGACACTACCATCAGATAACTGCGTATAAAATAATGGCTTCTGTACTTTTTCTTAGCTCTTTGCTTAAAGTAAATTTTGATATAATTACAGGTAAACAAAAAAAGTGGGTAAATAAATGGTAGATAAAAATTCAGTAAATGGTGATATTCAAATTATCAAAATAACGCGAGAATATTTGATTAAAAATATGGATAAATTTTTTGCAATAGAAAAAAACTGGAGGGATATTGGCGAAGAATCCTGGAGAGAAGAAAATTTCCTTTTTGAGTTGTCGCTTAAATGGGAACTTAGTTTTGCGGCGGAAAAAGAGGGTTTGATAATAGGGTATTTAATTGGTTCAAAACACACAGATAAAATATCCAGAGTCAATAAGCTTGTGGTAGATTCACAGCATCATAATTGTGGTATTGGAAAAAAATTAATTAATCAATATTTTGCAGTGTGTTTAGAGAAAGGCATAGAAAAATCTGAGCTGAAGGCTTTAATAGAAAATATTCCGGCTAATAAGTTTTATGCTAAAATAGGATATCGGTATATTGATTCAGTTGCCGGCACTGATGGGAAAAAGAGGTTTGTGTATGAGAAAAAATTAATGCAAAACAGGAATTAATATTATTTAAAGATTTATTACTGATAAGTTAATGAAATATGATCTATTTGGAGCTGATGGCAAAATAGTTAAAAGAGAGCCAACCTTTGTTGACGGAGTTAATGATAGATTGACAGAGGCTTTTGGGAGAAAAATAAAAGGAAATTTGAGATATGCAACAGGTGTGGATGATTCATATTACACTGCTGAAGAATACCTTGGCACTATTTGTAAAATAGGACGCATTTTAGGTATTGAAACTCCAATAGGAATATTTCCAGACAGATCTGACGATTCTTGTTTAATTATTGATCCTAAATATGAAATAGAAGCAAGGGAATATTGCAGATTACTTGAAGAAACTACGGGTAAATCCACTACACTTGTATTGGATAATCCTTTTAAACAATGAAATATGGTCGTATAGTTGATTGTGGAGATAAAAATATGCTATTGGAGCCTGAATACCCAAGTACTTTGGTTATTAGCGCAGGGAATCCAATGGAAGCTCATGGTCCTGCATTGCCTTATAATTTTGATTCTGTAATAGCTACGAGAGCTGCTGTTGAAGCTGTTGATAAAGCAGGAGGTGTTTATACAGTGGAGTTACCTTATACTACAGACGGAATCGGAGATATCGCGAGAGCATGGTGTCCGGCTTATATGCCTGTTGATGAATTTTATGAGAAATCCTTAGAATTAATAAAACCCATAACTGATTATTACAATAAATTGCAGAACGAAGATTTAAGAATTGTAGTGGTTGTTGGTCATGGTGGAATTCCAAGAGAATTTGAAAATGAAATACAGGAAAAGTTGGGATATGAAACAAAATGCGTTTTTCCGGGCGAAGGATTCGGAAGTCATGCAGGAGATGAAGAACATTCTGTAGCTGCGTATATGGATTGCGTGAATCGTGAGGGTTTGGATTTAATTCACAAAGTGGCGGAAAAAGACCCTGAAGAAGTTTTTAAAAGATGGCCTGTGCTTATGGGTTTGACCGGTTTCTGGACTTATGGAGGAAAAGAGTTTGGAGTTTTATGCAAATCTCACAAAATCAAAAGAGCAAATGAGTTTAGGGCTGAAAGAGAATTATATGTGGATTTAGACAAAGGCGAGAAAACTTATAATGGTTATGTGGAAGACACAGTAAAGGCAATAGAAGATATGAATTAAATCAGTTTTATAAAACAGATATTAATATGAGGATACAACATTCGAAACCATCAATCAACGAAGAAGATATAAATGCGGTTGTTTCTAATTTACGGAGCGGGAACATTGCTTCAGGAAAAGAAGTTAAATTGTTTGAGCAAGAAGTAAGCAAATATGTTGGAGTTTTGGGTGGTGTTGCTGTAAATTCAGGCACAAATGCAGTGAACCTTGCATTAAAGGCTCTTGATATAAAAGAAGGGGATGAAATAATTATTCCAAGCTACCTTTGCGCATCTGTGCTTAGCGCAGTAAATTATACCGGAGCAAAAACTGTGTTTGCTGATATAGAATCTGATGGGTACAATATTGATCCTGAATCAGCTGCGGAGAAAATAACAAAAAATACAAAAGCCATAATTGTCCCTCATATGTTTGGAACTCCCGTCAACCTTAATAGTTTCCTTGAACTTGATGTTCCAATCATTGAAGATTGCGCGCAGGCAATTGGGGCTAAATACCAGGGGGAAAAAGTTGGGGGTTTTGGAACCTTGTCAATATATTCATTCTACGCAACAAAAGTTATTGCAACTGGACAGGGCGGAATGGTCCTGACAACTTCAAAGAAATTGCTTGAAAAATTAAAGGACTTGACAAAATATGATGGACGAGAGAATTATTCTATTTCTTACAATAATTCATTAACCAATTTTCAAGCAGCAATGGGGCGGAGTCAGTTGAAAAAACTAAATTTCTTTATTAAGATGAGAAGAGAAATTGCGGGAATTTATAATAAGGTTTTTAAAGAAATGGGTCAGGTTCTTCCAAAAACCCAAGACAACATTTTTTTTAGGTATGTTGTTGAAGTGGATAATTTAGATAAATATATTGAGGAAATGGATAAAGAAGGAGTTGACTGTGCAAGACCTGTTTTCAAACCCCTTCATCAGTATTTCAATATGAAAAATAAAGACTTCCCAAACACAGAAAGAGCTTACAATAGAGCAATTTCAATACCGATTTATCCATCAATGAAAGACAATGAAATCGAACAGGTTTGCGAGGCGATTAGAAAAATTTGGGGTAAATCTTAAAACATTATAAATTCAAAATCCTTTTATTTAACATTAATTATGATAAAAATTAAAAATTTCAAAAACTCTAAAAAAATTCAGGATGAAAAATTCCATATAACAAATTTCACAAAGTTTATTGTAATAATTATTGGACTTCTGCTCGCGGTTCTTTTTTTCAATCCCTCAGAAAAACCAGATAATGTACAAATTCCTGAAAATTATATGCAAGTTCCTGAGGATTATGAAATTTCATCAGGATGGACAATAACTTCTTATCATGTTGTTGATGAGAAATTATATGATGGAGCTAAGATTAAAATTTTTGATAGGGAAGGCAATTCACTTGGATTATATAAAAGCGATTTTATAAAGCAGCTTAGGATCGATGGTACGGGAAAAGTGGAAGACCCTGAGAAATCCGGGAAATATTTGCATTATGATTATACAATCAATGATGGAAAAACTCATTATTGGGCCGATATATCTCTTGGAGCTTGGAATAATGAATTAGTGCCTTGGACAGGAGATAAACCAAGCGTGGCTGTTAATCCACCTTTATCACAGGGAACCCAGATAAAATTTATAAATCTTGGTCCTGATTCAGAATACAATCCTGACTGGGTAAATAAACTCCTGAGAACCAAAACATTTTATGCAGATGATAAATTTTATGGGTTTGGAGAAAATGAAAAAAAGATAGATGTTTATGTTGGTCTGCAAAAATCAAGAGAATATGGACCAGAATCTTTGTTAATGCATAATGTTTCAATTGCCTTGAAATATTCCAATTAATTTTACTGATTTAATAATAACTATATATTATTTAATGGTTAGTACAAAAATAATAATAGTAAAATCATTATTCTTGGTTGTATTTTTACTTTTAAATCCTGTTTTAGCGGAAAGTTTTTGCCAATATGCTTCTTCAGCAATTGCAACTTCAAGTAAAATAGGTTTAGAGCCAATTTATGCTACTGAAGTGCCTGATTCAGAAGGAAAATGCTTTACCGAACCTGTTCAATACAAATCATGGCAAAAAACAAACTGGAACCTGACCGCAAATCTCACCCTTACTTTTCAGGAATATATTTATCCTGAAAACATTACAATCTTCGGCGATTATGATTTATGTATTAACAGAATATGGTTATGGAAAAATAATGCGTGGTATCTTGTGCAGAAAGGAGTGATTGATAAAAGTACAGATGCTAATTGTTCCATAAATTATAAATTTAATATATTGAATTTTAAGATAGATAAAGTTAAATTAGAAACCTGCGGTTGGTCTTGGTCAGCGGTAGATGCAGTGAAATTATGCGGCTCAAAAGATTCTTTTCCGAAAATAAATATACTCCAACCTTTGCAGGATCAAATAATGGATAATTCTTCTAATGGAACAACACTTAAAATTTCCACAAATGTTAAATCAGAATGTGAATTTAATTACAATAAAAATTTTAGTTTTGGAAATGGAACTAAATTGTTGACAACAGACGGAATTATCCATTTGTATAATTTAACCGAATTTACTGATAAAAATTTAGTTGAAATTTATTATATCTGCAGGGGATTGAGTAATAAGAAAATAAATCCTTACTATTTAATACATAGGTTTCAGTTTAGAGAATTAGAGGTTCCATTTATTGATGTGTGTAACTGGTATGATTGCTTTGAGGGAGCAGTATCAATATCAAACGATGATGGTTATCATAAATTGTTGAGTGAAGTTAAAGCAGTGTGCAGCAAAGAATTAGAAAAGAGAAATTTAAAAGGAACTTATTTCCTCGCTTTTACAAACACTTACAATTCTTCTGACTGGAATATCTGGAAAGATGCTTATAAATATGGACATGAAATCGGAGGTCATACTACACATCACAATTGCAGTTATTACCAAAGTGAAGATTATTTTAGAAAAGATAAACAAGAAAATTTTGATAATATTTTAAATAATGTTGGGTTGCCAAAAGAAGAACTGGTTTCATTTTCATGGCCCTGTGGGGTTACCTCACAACAATATCAGAAATGGCTTTCTGATTATTATATATTTGCAAGAGGATATTATATTAATTTAATAGACTCTAAAAACCCTGAAAATTCAATGAATTATAAAAGCGTCAATTCTGTTGGATATGGTCCAATACCTCCGGATATATATTTATTAGCTGATATTACGGAAAATCATCAGGACTGGGTAAATTATGTTTACCATGATAGTTGTGATAATCCGGAATTGTTTGATTATTTATTGGCAAAAGATTTATGGGTTGAAACAATAGGAACAGTATCTAAATATATAACTGAAAGAAATACAGCAACAATGCAAAATATTGTAGATACTCCAACAGGGGTGAAATTTGATTTAATCAATGATTTAAACACAACAATATTTAATAAAGAATTGACTATAAAAATATATACTGGAAACGGGAATGTTGAGAGTATTAAGATAAATGGAATAACCACCAAAATTACTCAATTCACACAATCTAATCAGTCTTACATTAAATTTAATGTGCCTTCTTCAAAAATTAGTGAAATTGAAATTGTTGGTCTGAGGGTTGAAATACCTTGTTGCGGCGATGGTAAAGTAAATCAAAAAAGCGAAGAATGCGATGACGGCAATTTAATTAATATGGATGGTTGCAATAACAACTGTAAATCAGGACCCTCAGAACAAATATATGTAGTTTTATATATTGGAAATATTGACGGGAGCGCTTCCTTAGAATGGTATCATTTTTATGACAAACTTACTAGTTATTTTGAAACCAATAAAATACCTGTATTGTTCAGTTTCTTTCCTGAAAATATCCAGGTAGATAATGAATTTGCGAATATTTTTAAGAGAATGTATCTGGCTGAAAATATAGAACTTGGCCAGAAAGGATTTACACTGAATGAAACAGAAAAGCATCTGGATGAATTGCCTCTGGAAGAGCAGAGACATATAATTAAATATGGGAGATTTTATTTTATCGAAGGAATGAAAAAGATTTTGGGAACAGAAGACATAAACTTTCCTGTTATTTACATCGCGCCTTATGGGAGATTTACAAATACAACAAGACAAGTTCTTGAAGAACTTGGCTTCAGAACTAATTTTGGTTTGTATTATCCAATAGATTTAGAACCTGTTAAAAGCTCGCCAACACTGGATAGTTTCCAGTATGGGGTTAGTTTTACAGTCAACGGTTCTGCGGGAAGAGAAACTGTTTTTAAAGAATCCAACCAGATAATTGACGAGATATTTTCTTTTGACCGAAAAGATGTTGAAATGGTTGATATTAATGGTCGGAAAGTTATCCCTTTATATACTCATCATGTTGATTTTGAAGATAAAATTGCAAATGGAAAAATTGATGAAGTTAAATGGAATATCTATGAAGAAACTATTTCAAAATTAGTTGCTAATTTAAGTGTGGTTTTTGTAACCCCAAATCAGGTATGGAATTTAAGACATCCTGTCTGCATATCAACAGGAATACCTGAAAGTTTTTGCAATGGGGTGGATGATGATTGCGATGGGAATATAGATGAAGAATGCAAAGGTGAAATTTATAAGGGATTTGCATTTACACCCAATAACAATTTAAAGGCAACATCTAAATTAATAGAAGAAATATTAGAATCCACAATAGATGATTTTTATACTTGGGAATATGGGGTGCTCACTGGGATATTGATTACAATAATTTTGATAAGTATATTAAATAAACGGAATAAAAAGAAAAATGAAAATACCAGAGAATTGGTTTAATTAAATTCAAGTAAGTGAATTATGAACAAACTATTTTCCGCAAGTTTTACTCTTGCAGGAACAATTATTGGCGCAGGTGTTCTCGGTCTGCCTTATGTTATCGGGCAGTCAGGTTTTTTAATAGGTTTGTTTTGGATGATTATAATTGGTTTTCTTACACTGATAGTTTATTTAATGCTTGGGGAAATAACTTTGAGAACAAAAAATCCCCACCAATTGCCGGGTCTTGCTGAAAAATACGCAGGCAAAAAGACAAAACATATTATAGCATTTCTTTCTGTATCCTGGATGTATGGTTCTTTGATTGCTTATGTACAGGGAAGCGGAGATGTTATTGTTTCTTTTTTAGGTGTGCCTCCTTTGATTGCAAAACTGATGTTTTTTATTCCTTTTTCAATAATTGTTTACTTTGGGGTTAAAGGCGTTGAGAAGACAGAATATTTTATGACCCCGGTGATTTTATTCAGCACTTTGATTTTATCAATTGCGGCTCTTTTTTACTTTGAACCTTCAAATATTTTAAAGACTGAAATGTCAAATTTTCTTGCTCCCGTGGGTATAATAATGTTTGCTCTTGCGGGAACTTCCGCAATTCCGCAGATGAAAGAAATTCTGTGGAAAGAAAAAAAGAAATTAAGAAAAAGTATTTTGATTGGGTTTTCAATCCCGTTTTTTGTCTACATTATTTTCACAATGATTTGCATAGGAGCTCTTGGGGGAGGAAATATCTCTGAAGTTGCAACAATCAGTTTGGGAGAACAGTATGGAACCTTTTTCCTTATTTTCGGGAATTTATTTGCATTTGTCGCAATGGCAACATGTTTTGTTTCAATAGGAAATTCGCTTGTAGAAATCTATAATCAGGATTATGGTATGAGCAAGAATATTTCTTTTATTGCCACTATTCTTCCCGCATCAATTGCCTTTTTAGGGCTTTCGGGCTTTACTGAAATATTATCACTCACAGGGTGCTTATTTATTGCTCCTTTAATGGTCTCAATCGTATATCTGTTTATAAAAACAAAGAAAAAAGGCGAGAGAAATCCCGAATATGAGTTAAAAATACCTGATTGGTCTTTGTGGACAATTACCCTGTTCTTTGTGTTTGCCACAGCTTTGGTTGGGTGGCAGTTTTTGTTGTTTTAAAATATTTATTCTTTTATCCAATCTCCGTTTCCATATATACAATCTCTTCTATATTGTGGACATCCTAAATCTTCTTTAGCTTTTTTTCTATCAGTATTTTCTTTAATTGCATAAGCAAGGCTGCATTTTCCTAAAATATTACCATCCATATCAATTTGGTACAGTATATTAACAGAACCGCCGTAAGGACTACTACCTATTCTTAATTCTTTTGCCATATTATAATTGAGTAATAAAATTTTAAATATCTTTTATTTTTATCCCTCAGTTTTAGGTTCACCAGGCCATTTCAATTTTCCGCCAACACTCAAAATCAGAACCACAAAAACAATCCCTGTAATTAGCAAAATATCATCAGAGGAAATCATTGAACCTGAGGGCAATGGAATTGACTGATAAACTGTCATAAACACAAGGAACAGGATTGATATTGCAATCAGCATCTCCCAGGTTGCAGCAGATTTATTATCTTTTTCTTCAAAAAGCAGATTTTTGAGAAGAACAAATACAAAAAGGATTATGAACAAAATGCAAAGATAAGGAAGCCACGAATATAATAAAGTTACATAAGCCTCAGAAATTAAAGAGAACATAGCCATTGACAAAGCAATCAGAGTATTTACTTCTTTCTTGTTGAATATCTTTGAAATTGAAAGAACCCCGAAAACAAGGGCAAATGTGAATATAAATGGAATTATGTAATAGATATAACCTGATAACGCTCCAGAAGAGAAGAATACCATAATTAGATTATTTTTATATTAACATTTATGCCCCTGTAGTCTAGCTCGGTTAAACCCTTTTAAAAGAAAACTCATTTTGATGAATTAAAGGGACCATGGATACCGGCCTCTCGAGCCGGTGACCCGGGTTCAAATCCCGGCAGGGGCAGATATATTTGATATTTATAATTCTGTTATGGCAAACCCCTATCTAATTGTATCAATAGAAACAGTCCCAATCGAGATTGAGAAATATATGGATTTGGACGAAGATTCAAGAAAGGAATTATTAAATCCAATTGACTCGAAAATAATCGCTATTGGGATGCGATGTCAGGGCGAAAATAAAATCTTCTGCGGGGAAAATGAAAAAGAGATTTTAGATAAATTCTGGTTTGAATGGAATCT
>JAUWTN010000048.1 GCA_030614705.1 Candidatus Aenigmatarchaeota archaeon | reverse complement strand
ATTTATGAGAATTGCAATACCTTTAAATGAAAATAATGGAGAAGAATCAGAAATAAGTCCTCATTTTGGTCACGCAGGTTTTGTGGGAATTTATGATTCAAAAACAGAAAAACTGGAAATAAATCCTATTGAAAAAACAGAAGGATGTTCTCCAATTAACACAATTGAAAAATTGAATGTGGATATAATTTACTGTCTTGGGATGGGAATGAAAGCAATGAATTTATGCGAAGAAAAAGGAATTAAATTAAAAACCGGAAAATTCAAAACAATTAAAGAGATTATTGATAATCAGGAAAATCTGGAAGACTTTAAAGAAACCTGCGGATATTAAAAAATGAAATAATTAATTATGGATATTTTACTATGGATAATTCTCAGCACTTTTTTCATCAGCCTTATTGCTTTTGTAGGCGTCTTAACATTATTCATAAAAGAAAAATTATTGGATAAACTTTTATTATATTTCGTGGCTCTGTCCGCGGGTTCTCTATTGGGGGGAGCATTTTTACATCTAATCCCTGAGGCGATTATGAAAGTCAAAGCAGATTCTATAATTCTAACTAATCTTTTCCTGGTTTTATTATCCGGGTTTTGCGTTTTTTTCATTCTTGAGCAATTTATAAGCTGGCACCACCATCATTCAACAACCCACAAAAATGAACCCGTCACTTATTTAATTCTAATCTCGGATTTAGTGCATAATTTTATTGATGGGGTTGTTATTGCGGGTTCTTTTATAATCTCAGTTCCTGTTGGAATTGCAACTACTATCGCAATAGCTCTTCATGAGATACCCCAGGAAATTGGTGATTTTGGAGTTTTGGTTTACGGGGGTTTTTCAAAGAAAAAAGCCCTGTTCTGGAATTATATTTCAGGAATGACCGCAATAATAGGGGGCATTGCTGGTTTTTATTTGGCTACTTTAATAGCGGGTTCCGCGGTTTTTATTCTCGCTTTTGCAGCAGGCAATTTTATTTACATCGCATGTTCGGATTTAATCCCTGAAATAAAACACCATGAAAACCTGAAGAAATCATTGGCTCATTTTATTGTATTCCTTATTGGAATTAGTTTTATGTTGTTGGTGAAATTTTTATAATTAATTCTCAAGAAAACCATTGACAATTAAATCTATTGCTTCATGTTCATTTAAACCCCGGGTCTTTAAATAATTTAGTTCTTCTTCGGAAATTTTGCCGATTGAGGCTTCATGAGTTATCTGGGATTGATTGTCTCTGCACACAAGTTCAGGGATTAATATCATCTCAGCGGTTTTGTGGATTGGAAGTCCCTGACAATCAAGATGCCCTTTGCATTCAGCTTCTGTTGTAATCCTGGAACGCGACAGGATTTTTGCATTTTCTTTTCCAACTAACCTCAACTTAAGAATACCTGAAGAATTTTTTTCTTTCAGAAGTATATTATCTTTAATTTCCACATCTGAATTTTCACAGTTTCCAATAATTGTCAGGTTGGCAGTTGAATTTTCAAGACAAATAATATTTGCATTCAATTTCATTTTTTTCGGGGTAGAAGTTACTTTGTAGGTATAACTAAGTTTTGAACCTTTCTCAAGAATAAATTCATAATCTGTATCAACAACATCTTCATTGCCCCAGGTGTGAATGTGATTATATTCCAAAACAGCATTTTCTTTTAATATAATTCTACCTGAAGCTGTGTGCCTGCCGCAAAGATCTTTTTTAAGTGAGTTGCATGTGCCATGTAATTTTATTTTAAGGTTTTTCTCAACAACCATCAGATTCTGAAGATTCTGGCTCACAGATTTTGAAGCAATACTCATGCAGGTAGTAATAGGAAAATCAATCTGTTCCTTAATCCAGATAAAATATCCTTCTTCTGGTTTCCCTTTAAAATATTCTTTGGTCCACTCATATTTTTTTATTGCCAGATTACTTGGCAGAATTTCCACACCTTTTATTTCGGTTATGTTTATTTCATGGTCCGTCTGCGTGTAATTCGCATTTTTTGCATTTTTCATATCCATATTCTTTTATTGTTTTTAAAACTTTTTTATAATCAGATTCCCCGCAAATAATTTTTCCATCCACCAACACATTAATTATATTTGGGTTTAAAAAATTTAGAATTTCTCCGTTATGCGTAATCACAAGAATAGAAACATTTTTATCAATCAATTCTTTTTTTATAATTTTACTCACATTCTCAAGTTTTTTTATATCAAGCCCGGAATCAATTTCATCAAAAATTACAAGTTTTGGGTTTAGAGAAATTACCTGCAATAATTCAGATATCTTTTTCTCACCCCCGGAGAAATTCAGATTTACGCTCCGGTCAAGTATACCTTGATTAACTCCAAATTCTTCAGTATTTATTTCTTGTTTGGATATTTTATCAAGCAGTTTGGAAAGTTTTACTCCT
>JAUWTN010000053.1 GCA_030614705.1 Candidatus Aenigmatarchaeota archaeon | reverse complement strand
TGGGTATTGACCTGCTTTCCCTGGTATCATCGGTTTCTGATTTAAAAGCAAGACCAAGAATTCCGATTTTCTTCCCTTTTAAATCAGGAACATGTTTTTTAAGAAGTTCAATTAATTTCAATGGTTGCCTGTCATTAAAAGCCATTACTTCTTTCAATAATTTAGACTCTTCCCCAACCTCATCAGCTTTGGCAATCAAAGCATTTACATCCTTAGGAAAACAACTCCCCCCAAAACCAACACCAGCGTTTAAAAATTTTCTCTCAATCCTGTCATCATAACCCATTCCATCCGCAACCTCATAGGTGTTTATCCCCATTTTTTTGCAGATATTTCCGATTTCATTTATAAATGAAATCTTTGTTGCAAGGAATGAATTTGAAGCGTATTTAATCATCTCAGCGGTTTTCAAATCAGTAAACATTTTTGGACAGTCAAAACCCTTATACAATTCCTCCAGAATTCCTTTACTCTTTTCATCATAAGAACCAACAACAATCCTGTCAGGTTTAAAAAAATCATCAAGAGCGCAACCTTCCTTCAGGAATTCAGGGGTCATTGCCAGACCGAAATCCTCCCCGACTTTCTTCCCGTTTTTCTCTAAAATAGGAATCAGGCTTTCTGTTGTTCCCGGAACAACTGTGCTTTTAACAATAATCAGTTTATAATCATCAAGAATTTTAGAAATATCTCCTGCTGCGCTTTCAATATATTTCATATCCATACTCCCATCTTCTCTTGAAGGAGTTCCAACGCAGATAAATATTGCCTCGCAGTCCTTTAATTCACTTATATCTGAAACTGCGGTTAAATTATCTTTTACTTCCTTTAACTTTTCCTCAAGACCATTCTCATAGATTGGAGGTTCTCCCCGGTTTATCATCTCAACTTTATCCTTTTCAAGGTCAACGCCAATAACTTTGTTCCCCAAAGCAGCGAATCCTACACCTGTTATAAGACCAACATACCCGAGACCAATTACGCCAAGTTTCATAACTAAATTGATAAAAATTTAAAATAAGGATGATTTAACTATTCTATAGTGAAATTAGTTAAAAATACAATATCCAATATTAAACAATAACTAATAATAATTATATGAAATTAAAACCCATTACCGCAAAGAAATTAATTAAAATTCTTTCAAAAATTGGATTTCAGGTTATTCGCCAAAAAGGCAGTCATGCTTCTTTAAAACACTCTGATGGTAGAGTAACTGTTATACCTATACATCCAACTGAAAAAATAGACCGAAGTTTATTAAGAAAAATCATAAAAGAAGTGAAATTGACAAGAGAAGAATTTATTAAGCTGTTAGAGGATTATTAGGTTTTGAATTTAGTCGCAATTTTTGGATTCCTACAAACTGAACTGGTTGTATATCCTTCTCAGTCTCCAAATATAATTCTATGGCCTCTTTCATTCTTTTCATGAGTTCATCTATAGACTTTGCCTGAGAAAAACATCCTGGCAATTCCACAACACTGCCAATATAATAACCATCTTCCCCCATTTCTATTACAATCTCAAATTCTTTCATAATATATAATAAATAACCAATTAAAGTATTTATAATACACACTAAGTGTAATGTATTTGTAATATTTTATACACACTTTGTTAAAAAACCTTCTAAGGAACTTCACTAAAAATCATTGAAATCTCTTTTGAATCCAGTCCATTAAAAGGGAAATGCATCTGCCAGGTTTTTGTGTCATTCCCGTAATATGCTGAATAGAACAATTCAGTGGGGTTTATTTGGGTTTTTAATAATCTTGACCCCGCAGTTAGGTTATATTCCGCCATTGAGGATTGATACCATCTTGATTCACAATAAGGTAAATCTTCCGCGGTTACATTATCTCCACCTATAAGCTGATAAATTAAATCACCGGTTTTGG
>JAUWTN010000054.1 GCA_030614705.1 Candidatus Aenigmatarchaeota archaeon | reverse complement strand
GAAAATATTGAGAAATCCAGAAAATATTATAATGGATTCATAATCCTGTTTTTCATCTTCATGCTTTCAATCCAAACCCACATAATTCTCTGGAATCTTGGAACTAAAATAAGCCTGAATTTAGTCCTTCCAATAGCCGTAGGAATTATGTTCTATTATATCGGAGGTCTTCTTGAAAATATAAAAAGAAATTGGTTTATAGGAATAAGAACCCCCTGGACTATGAGCAATGAAAAAGTATGGGAGAAAACACATAAACTAGCAGGAAAATTATTCAGATTGGCAGGTATAATTGCGTTTATAGGGCTATTCTTCCCAGATCAGGCAATATATTTCATAATAATTCCCGCAATCTTGATTGCCGTGTATACGATAATCTACTCTTATCTTGAATTTCAAAAACAACTTAAAAAATAAACTATTTCAATTCTATTTGTCAAATTTAAAACAAAGTTTTACTTACAAAATTAGAATTATTCGGAAGTGTCCTTTTCTACGCTTACTGCTTTTGGACCTTTATCTCCCTGTTCTATCTCAAACACAACTTTGTCTCCATCATTGATTTTGGTTCCTTCTTTAAGACCTGTGCTGTGTACGAAATATTCTTTTCCATCTTCTCCAGCAATGAATCCAAAGCCTTTGAAGTCGTTAAAGAATTTTACTTCTCCTTTTATTTTATCTGCCATATATAATTTACCAGAAAACCTTTAAGTATTATGGAAAACCCATAATTAAGCATTTATTTCGCAAAATAGCGCTTAATTCATGAAAATAAATAAAAATAAGTAAATTATGGAACTTATAGTAATAGGGCATAAGAACCCGGATACAGATTCAATCATATCCCCAATGATAGTATCTCATTACAGCGATTCCCTGTTTGGACATCACGCAGTCGCAAAGAGGGCAGGAGAACCAAACAATGAAACAAAATTTATCTTAAATTACCTCACAGAATCAACCATCAAATTGCCTGAATTGATAAAAAAAGTCAATGAAGAAGAAGTTATTTTAGTTGACACCACAGAACAAACACAGCTTATTGAGGGCATAAATGAAAACAATCTTTTTGCAATTATAGATCACCACAATTTAGGGGGATTGAAATCTTCAAGACCGGTTTACGCAAGAATTGAACCTCTTGGATGCACTTGCACAATATTGTATAAAATCCTGAAGGAAAAAAATCTGGAAATAACTCAGGAAGTTGCCTGTTTGTTGGCATCCGCAATCATCTCGGATACTTTGTTTTTGAATTCCCCAACAACAACAGATGAAGACAGAATTATTTTAGGAGAATTAAATAAAATTGCGGAACTGGATTTGGAAGATTATTCAATGGAAATGTTCAAGGCAAAATCCAGTCTGGAAGGAATTGAAACAAGTGAAATAATTGAGAAGGATTACAAGTTTTTTGAAATGGGAAAATCAAAAGTCGGAATCGGTGTGTGGGAAACTGTTGCTCCTGAAACTGTCAATGAAAAGAAAGGAGAAATTCTCAAAGCGTTGGAATCCAAAAAACAAAAAGACGGTTTGGATTATTTGTTCTTCGGTGTCGTGGATATTATCAAAGAAAACACTTATTTGTATCTGGTGGGTGACGAAGAAATTAATCTTGCCAAAGAAATTTTCAAAGGCAATCTTAAAGATAATGTAATGTTTGCTGAACATATTGTTTCAAGAAAAAAACAGATTGTGCCGAAATTAAAGG
>JAUWTN010000023.1 GCA_030614705.1 Candidatus Aenigmatarchaeota archaeon | reverse complement strand
TGATTTTTTGCATGAATGGAAATCCTAAAGGATCAGATGCATACCTCAAAAGGAATTTATCTTTCCCCCCCATCACCCAATAATCTCTTTCATGGAATTCATTCATCAGCTGACCAACTTCATTATGGTCGCTTCTTATCAACAAAGGATTTTTCATTTTAACTGCGCCCCACTCTCTCGCAAGTTGATAAGCATAATCCAAGATTAAATCCTGAATCAAACAACCTTTCGGGTACCATTTAAAATGCCCGGAATCAGAAACATCGCAGTAATCAACAAGCTCTAATCGTTTCATCAACTCAATGTGTTTTGGCTCTCCTTTTTTTTCTTTTCCTTCAAGTTCGTTTCTTACAAATTGCTTAAGTATTTTTATTTTCTTGTCTTCGGAGTTGAAAATCTCGCAGTCTTTCCAATTCTTTTCTGTGATTTCATAAGTTTTTCCATTCCCGTCAGCGAGAACAAATCTTGTAAATTCGCTTCCACTTTTTTCCTTTTTTTCAACTTCTTTCTCGCTTGTTACAACCCTGCTCAGTTCTGCTAATGGGTGCCCTTTGCATTCAATTCCAAAACTTTTGTAATAACCAAAAGGCGCTTTGTAAAATTCAAATTCTTTTTTTAATTTTTCTTCGAGTTTCTTTTCAATTTCAAGGGCTGTTTCTTTTGAAGCTGGTTTGCTCCCGAATAATAAATGAACATAAGGATAAAGAACAATTGTTTTCTCATTCACCTGCTCAGCAACTTTTTTTATTTCCTGAAAAGAATTCTCGGCAATTTTTTCAGTATTGGTGTCCGCTTCTTCAGCAGTCCAGAAAACCACCAGACATTGCCCTATTTTCCCCTCTTTTTCTCCGGAAATCTCAATATCTTTTAATGCCTTTTTTGTGGCCTTAAATTCAAGTTTATTTGAATGAAGTAATAAGAGTCTCATAAATCAATTTAAAAAAGATAATTAAACTATTATTCCGCCATGCAATCTCCAGTACCCGAACAGATATCCCCCTCACCGCAGTTATTGGATTTACAATCATAATTCGCAACACAAACATCTCCATTATCAAGACCTTTGCTGCATCTGCTTCCGGGCATATTGCAACAACCAGAGTCACATTCATAACTGTGACCGCATCCTATGCCATCATTTTTTAAAGGAGCGCAGGTAGAACCGCTGCTGCAATAACAACCACCACCGCAGGAATCGCCTGTTGAGGAACAATAATTCATAGCCTCAGTTCCTGTAGGACAAATTGTTGAACTTCCTCCATTGCTGCCTATTTCACCATAAGGAAAAACTATCCTGCATTTTTCCATACAACCTTCCTCATCCATATTTGAATCCAAACTGTGCAGCCTGCAAACGGTTAATAGACTATCCGCTTTTCCATCATTAGTAACATCACCAAGCATAATTGTTGAAGGTAATCTGCCTTCTTCAACATAAACCCTGCACCCCTCATTAAAAGCACTCTGATAAATAACTGTACTCATATCTGTGCCATTAATAACCATATAAATTATCAGAGCAAGAACTAAAAAACCAACAACAATTATAATAACAGTATTCACAGGTAACTCAATTCCCTTCAACTTCATAATAAATAGTTAGATATAGTAAATAATTATGGATAATAAATTAAAAGGTATGTCACTTCCAATAGAAACGATTGTGGTTATTGTTGTTTGCATTTTGATTCTTGTAATTGTAATCTTATTTTTTGGGGGGGGTTTTAATCGTACTGCCGGGGAGATAACTCTTTAAGGACAATTAAGAACAGAATGCAATGAATGGGGAAGAGACTCAGGATATCAACATGATGCTGAAACTTATATGAATAATGTTTACCCGGCTTTACATGCTAAATATGAGCCTACTGAAGCAGGAACTTTGGCTGCGAGAAAATTCTGTATTGGGCATTAATGATAAAATTAAATAAACTTAATATTGATACAAATAAAGCTAAGGAATTTTGTGTTATTTTTGAATAATCATCTATCTTATTTTAGGGCTGATTTTCCCCAATTCAATTTCATAATCCAAATATCTTGAAGCAATTTCTCCGAGACCTTCCCGCGAATGAATATCCGAAATTCCCTGAAACAATAATTCAGCCCCTTCCAAAATTGAATTTACATTTGGATTGGAAATCACATAATCAGGCAATTCCTTTTTAGGAGTAATATCCGCTTCTTCAATTGTCTGGTCTATTTTCTCAATAAGAGATTCCATTTGTTGTTCTCTTTCTCCAGGAGTTTTTGATGGCATATAATGTGAAATAAATTCATTGCACTGATAAGCCGGGAAAAAATGCATGCCTTTTAAATTATCTTCCGAAGAACCATAAGGGGCTCTCACATCAGTTCTAAAACCAATTGTAAATTTATCCATCATTTTTGCGTAAGATAATTCAACAACAACTCCTTCATCAAGAGATTCGTCTAAATTCCCCAATATGACATCGCTCTTCGGCACAAAAACACCCATATCAAGAAAATAGATAACATTTTGCACAGCAGAACCAATCTGGTCAGGATTAAGATAATCTTCGAGAGCCTCTGCCAGATTGCCAAATTCAAATCCATCTCTTTGCGGGAAATTTGTGTCATATCCTCTTTTTTCCAATCCCTCCCCTATTTGAGAATTAAAATAAGCTTCTCTGCCATTGAACAAAGCTGCTGCCGGATAGATTGTGAGTTTTTCGTCCATAATTGAAATCTAATTAAAAAATAATCCTTTGATACTGAAAGCTTAAATCAATAAAACATCCTTTTAATTATTTAATTTGTAAAAGGCTTATGGGTAAGAGGATAGTTGCAAGAAGGAGAGGTAAGGGAAGTATGACTTACCGGGCTCAAAGAAAAGTAGAATTAAAATTACCAAAAACAGAGGGAACTGCTAAAGTTACGGATATTCAGCACATATCAGGATGCAACTCCCCTGTGGCTAATTTAGAATTTGAAGATGGCACAAGATGCCAGATTATTGCCCCAATCGGGACATATACTAATAAAATTATAGAAGTTTCAGAAAAAGCGGAAATTGTGGCTGGAAATATTGCCCCAATATCTAAAATACCTGATGGAAGTTCAGTTTACTGCATAGAATCAGTTTTTAAAGATGGTGGTAAATTCTGCAGATCTTCCGGTTCTTTCGCAATTATAAAATCCCATGAAAAAGATTATTGTTTTGTTGAATTCCCATCAAGGAAAATGAAGAAATTAAGCGGAAATTGCAGGGCAATTATTGGCAAACCTTCTGGTTTCGCAAGAACAACAAAACCTTTCTTAAAAGCCGGAAATAAATGGAGATTTATGAAATCAAGAGGACATCACTTCCCAACAACTTCAGGAAGTAAGATGAACCCTGTTGACCACCCTTACGGAGGTAAAACACATCCTGGTAAATCAACATCTGTGGCGAGAAATGCACCACCAGGACAGAAAGTTGGTTCAATTGCTCCAAGAAGGACTGGTAAGAAAAAGAAGTAGTTTTGATGAATGCATAAATTTTCAGAATGAAATTTTAAAAATTGAATTATCTATTATTTCAATCTCCCAACAATAAACAAGTGGTCATGTTCGTAAGGCTCTAAATCAATTGTTTCAATAATCTCAAAGTCTTCACTTAATTCTTTGACTGCTTCTTTGTAAATTTCCTTTATATCTCTGACAGAATCAATTGCTTTTGCTTTCAGGGCTATTGCAATCAATCCTCCTTTTTTCAGGAAAACCTTGTTTTTCTTTAATATTGTTGTCTGGTCTCTCTGCGCAATATCTTCATAAACCAAATCAACTTTTCCAATCCACCCGTAATTTTCAGGGAACTTTGCATCTTCAAGCAAGGGAACAATATTTGAACTTTTCCCCGCCTTCTCAACAAGCTTGTCAATTATCTTTCCAGAAACCTCAACCGCATAAATCCTTCCATCATTTTCAACAATATCCGAGAAATGCGAAATTGTGGTTCCATGAGCCGCCCCAAGATATAGAATTCTCATACCTTTTTTAACAGGAAAGTTCTTCAGCCCATTCATTATTGCTGATGCGGGTTTTGATTTGTGAGGATTCCACTCTTCAAATTTCCCTCCTTTTGTGTAAAGTTTGTCATCTTTCTTATACACATTATGAAATAATTCCTTTCTCATAATACTAAATTTCTTAAAAACTTCATATAACTTATTTTTAAAGTATTCGGTTTATGGCTAAAACTTATACTTTTGAAGATGCAAATAGAGAAGAAGGTGTAAACAGAGGTTATGTGCCTACAAGAGAATTAGGGGATTTTACTGAAGGATATTTGAATAAATTTACAACAGGAACTCTGGAAGATGCTAAAAATTGTCTTAATAAATATAACAAAGCGTTAGATATCTCAGAAACTTTCGCTAAAAACAAATATCCGACAGCATTTACTTTAGAGACCTCAGATCAGACTATTTATAATATGCTTAAAGAATCTTTCACAAATTATGCGAACAATCTCAAAGAAAAATCAGAATCAATGTATGGAGATGTAAATTCCAAAGTAAAAACTTTGAGTTATGCAGGAATGTTAGGTTCTGGTGTGGGTAGTTTATATGGTTCATACATAGAAGACTCTGTATTAATAGCAAGCGCAGGTATTATCTTAGCCAGTTCTCTATTAGCTCTGGCAGGCAAAAAGAAAATAGCTAAATTTATTTCTGAGTACCAAAATAGTAAAATAGCTAAAAAACTTGAAGTTGTAGATAAATTTACTCTAAACTAAACAATTCCGCCCAGAATGAGAATAACAAAATAATTTTAAACTAAATTATGGCAAAGATAAAATCACCTTTTGGGATTATTGAAAACAATAAAATTATAGAGAAATTCTCAGAAAACCCGAAAACCGCAGCAAAAAAATTCTCTGAGAGCAATCTTGATTCAGATATTCTTGAGTGCGAAATTGATAAAATTTCCCCTTACAAAAATCCCGGGAAATGGCTGAGGGATTTCGGCATTGAAATCACAAAATTAAAACTCAAAAATACTGATTCCGGGGAAGAAAAATTAATACTATCTTCGCGAACACTTGATGAACTAAGCCACATTATAAATGTCCTGAACAACAGGGAAGAAATATTGTCTGGTTTTGATAGTTTTAAAATCTCTTTTGAAAACACAAAAAAATTAAAAGAAAAACTGGAAAATAGGATACATAAAGAAAGTTATTTGATTGCTCCAAACTTAACAACCTTGGTTGGTCCCATCCTAACAGCAAATCTGATTTCCCAGGCAAGGGGATTAAAAAATCTCTCAAAAATGCCATCTTCAAAAATACAGATTATCGGGGCAGAGAAAAGTTTATTCAAACATCTTGCAGATAAAGAATCTAATAAAATACCAAAATATGGGATAATCTATAAATCAACTTATATTCAGGAAGCTAAAAAAGGATTTGGGGGGAAAATTGCCAGACTGCTCTCCGCAAAATTAATGGTTGCGGCAAGGCTGGATTATTTCTCTGATGAAAATAAAGGGATGGAATTAAAAGAAAAACTGATTGAAGAAATTGGAAAAATTGATAAAATAATTAACAAATTATCTAAAAAAGATAATCAGATAAACTAGATTGATTGGGTTTAATTCCTAATTCCTTTGCTCTTTCCGTAAAATTCCAGGCAGGCATAAGAATTATTCTTGCCAAATAATCACTGGCATCTTCATATCTCACTCCATCCGTAACTACCTTTCTATAACCTTCTGCATCATATAATCAAAAATAATTACTGAAAAAGAGGAAAAATTCCCGAGATATGCACATAAATACTTATAATTGAGAATATTTGATGAAAATGGATAAATATGTTGTGGAAACGACCAATAAATTAATCAGAGAATATCCCGGAGAAATAATTATTGGTATTTTAATGTTTGGTGTAATGGCTTATGACAATCCAGCAAATTTAGACACAGATAATCTGTATCAATCAGTAAATTACCTAAAAGACTCAATAACTCATATAAACTCATATTAATAACCAATTTGATAATTCTCCAGTTCTATAATTCTGGACTCAACTGCATATAGAGGACAAATATATAGCTCACTTAATTCTTCAACGTCATAATTTGATTCTCTTGCTCTTTCTTTAAAATCCCAAGCAGGCATAAGAATTATTCTAGCCAGATAATCGCTAGCCTTTTCAAACGCAGTTTTATGCTTAAAATTAATCAATTTATGACCATCCAAATCATACTCTGATAATCTATGCGAGATTTCATGAACAACTGTAAATCTTTTCTCATCCTCACCGTCTTTCTCACGTACCATTATTTTAAACGCTGTTTTATCATTTTCGCCGTAATATGGTATTAACAGTCCCCGTCTTTTCTTTAAATGAGGGTCTATCAAAACCTTATCAATTCCCACAAAGTTTGCTGATTCAACAGCAAGAAATGGGGGCTCATAATCTTTTTGTATCCCATAGAAAAACCCGGAAACTTCTCTTTCAATATCCCTCCTGAGATTATATAGAGTACAATTCAGGTTCTGCGCAAGAATTTTATAACATTCGTAAGGAATTTCAGTAGACATAGTTCTAATTTCTTTAAAATTAATTTATGATATCAATCACTTCAGATTTTCATCTCGGATACGGCTACAATACTGAAAGAGAAAATGACTGCTTTTTTGTGCTTGAGGAACTTCTCAAAGAACAATCTGATTTAATTTTATTTGCTGGCGATTTATTTGATTCAAGAGTTCCCAGACTGGAAGTCCTGTCAGAGGCTATGCATTTTCTCGCAAAATTAAAAGATTCAGAAAGCAAAATTAAATTTATTGAATGTGATAAGAAAATAAACAAGAGGGCAATTCATGGAATCCCTTTTATCTCAATTTACGGCAACCATGACAGGAGGCCCAATCTGATAAACCCTGTGCAAAGTCTTGAGAAAGCAGGCCTTTTGATTAACCTTCACTGCCAGAAAATTGTGTTTGAATTAAACGGCGAAAAAATAGCAGTTCATGGAATGAGTCATGTTCCTGAAAAATATTCAAAAGATGTTTTGATGGAATGGAATCCTGAACCGGTTCCAGGCGCAAAAAACATTTTATTGCTGCACCAGAATATTGATCCTTTTATTTATTCTGATGGGGATGATGTTAATATGAAAATATCTGATTTGCCCAAAGGATTTGACCTGATTGTAAACGGGCACATTCACTGGAAAAATGAAGTGCAACTGAACGAAGGAAAATTAATACTTCCGGGAAGCACGGTCCAGACACAACTAAACAAAAAAGAATCTAAAATAAGAAAAGGATATTTTATTCTTGACCCTGAATTGAAATTCAAAGAAATAAAACAAAGAGATTTCTATTACGAAAAAGCCAATACAAATGAAGAAGTTGAAGAATTCCTTAAAAATCTGCCTGAAAAAGAATTAAACCCGATAATCAAAATACAGATAAAAAATACAAGCAAACTTGATTTAAATATAATTGAGAAAAAATACAAAGACAAGAGCATCCTTGTTTTCAAAAAAGAGATATTTAACACTTTTGAAAAACAGAAAACAGAAATATTGAGAAAACAGTTAAGCGCAGAAGAATATGGGATAAAATTGCTAAATGAAAAAAGCAAATTTAAAGACCCGGAGGATTTATTGAACCTGATAATTGATGAGGATTCGAAAGGTGTTGAGGGTTTGTTGAAAGATAATTTTAAGGAAAGGATAAATGATAATTAAATAATGGGTTTGTATAGTAAAGCAGTGCATCATCTTCATCTCAGAAAAAGAATTCATCAAAAACTTGAACCCTACCCTCATCCTGATAAATGGAAAAACTTCCTTGATAAATTTATATATTTTGTGGGGGTATCCGGACCTATAATGACCTTCCCACAACTCTTAAAAATATGGGTTGAAAAAGATGCAAGCGGAGTTTCTTTAATTTCATGGGGCTGGTATCTCATAACTGCATTTGTCTGGTTAACCTATGCAATTGTGCATAAAGAAAAACTTCTTATTGTAACCTATGTTTTATGGATTATTATAGAACTCTTTATTGTAATTGGTATTGCAATTTACGGATAAAACTATTAATCAATAATTAGCTAAAGTTTTTTTATATATTAATTTAGGTGAAAAAATGAATGAAATATCGGTTGGGGTGATATATAATCCAGTTAATTATATTGGACATATGGGATTAGATTTGACTGAAATATCAGACAAAATAACTGAAAATGGGGAATTTGCTATGGATAGGCATACAAATAAATTAATAGAATTATATAATACTGATGAAAAAACCAATGTTACAATTTATTCTGGTAATTCTATATACTTCCAAAGAGATTTAAAGAAAACTGATTTCTCCCCAACTAAATTGAAATCAGTTGTAAAAGAAGGTTTAGAATTTGCGCAGGAAAATACCCCAATAAAAGACTATTCAAAAAAGATTGGGTTAGTGGTAAATGGAGATGATATGAAAATGTTCTATGAATCCGAAGCAAAAGATGTTATTAAAAAATTTAGTGAAGAATTATTCGGAGAACACGCTTATTGTAAAAAACTAAAATCAGATAATCGGGGATTTCACATTGCTGTAAAATCTACTGAAATGCCTGTTCTTGAGATTACTAATTAATAAAATTAAGAAAAAACAAGCACATCTTCTAAAACTTTAATTTTACATTCTTTATTACAATAACCCGAGGTTTCGAGAATTAAATCGCATTTATAAGAAGAAAATCCTGTAAATCTCAGTGGAGCTGTATCTACACGGAAATCACCTAGATCCATTTCAAATTCACCCTCTTTTCCCTCAAGACTCCTGAGAAACGAACATAACTTGTCTGCTTTTGCGTTCTCAAGCTTTAAATTCTCCTCAATGGCGAATTTCTCCGTGAAATAATAGATAGATGTGGAGACTGAAATGCCCACAGCAAATAACAATATATAAGTTATCAATGGATACATTCCCTTCATTATTTTATTTAACTTGTAACCTATAAGGTAATAATATTAAATTTTTAGAAATATTATGAAAGCAGTGATTTCAGGGGGCGGAAAAAGTCTTCAAAAAGAAATAGATTCAAAAATGGTCTATGGTAAAAAAATCGGGGAGAAAATAAACGGAAATCTTGTTGAACTTGAAAATTATGAATTGCAGATTACAGGCGGAAGCGATAAACAGGGATTCCCTATGAAGAAAGGAGTATCCGGTTCTGTGAGAAAAAGACTGCTTTTGGCTGAAGGTGTTGGCTATAAACCTAAAATTAAAGGGGTCAGAAGAAGGAAAAGCATTCGTGGTGAAGTTGTTTCAGAAGAAACCGAGCAATTAAATTTAAAAATTGTTAAAGAAGGCACCAAAAAATTTGAAGAATTTTTCAAGAAAGAGGAACCTGTAGAAGAAGAAAAAGAGGAAGTGAAGGAAGAAACTAAACCAGAAGATAATAATGAAAAAACAGAAAAAAAGAAAGAATAAATAATTTTATGTTATTTAATTAAATGAGACCTCCAACAGAATATACAAAATGCAATGAATGCGGATATCGCGATTATGATGCGAGATTTCCAAAAGTGCATGGTAATTCCCATGAAAAATATCATAAAATAATGGAAAAATATGGTCATGAAGATATGACTGGCGGTGCCGGAGTTGTTTGCCCAAAATGCGGAAATTATGAGAATTTTACTTACAATTCAAAGAAGTAAATCTAATTATGGATGGCCGGGAAATTAAATATATATACAAACTTGAAGATTTCAAAGATTGTAAATTTGGTCAGGTTGTAGAACTACCCGGAAAAACCGCAATTTATACTGGAATGGCTGATATTCCGGCTTGTGGAAAATCTGTTCAATATCCAACAATTATATTTCCTATTGGAGATTTATTGATACACAGACAAAGAATAACATCTATTACTCCTAAAGGCATATCCGGATACCAGAAACTGATTTCCAGAACAGACAGAATCCACTCTGAATATGAAAAACTTTTAAAAGAAAATTATTTAATTAAACTTTGAACTGGGCAATGTCCTTAATCATGTCAATGTGAGTCACAAAAATAGTTCTGCAACAATATCTGTCCAATCCTAAACTATCAAGTACTTTTGCGGAATCTTCTCCGGCATCAATTCTCTTTTTATATTCTACCCAAAGGTCTCCTATAACCTTTCCGCATGTAAAACATCTAACAGGAATTATCATATAAGTACTTGTTTTAATTTTAAATAAGGATTTAATTGAGTTTTGGGTCTGCTATGGCATATTCATAGGTTTTATAATCCCCTAGATCCAAACCACGCTCCGAAAATATCTCATTAACCATATTCATTGTCTTACCATATTGTAGCGTCTTTTCAGTAGGTAACTTTTGGTCTGCCATGCTGGCAAAAAATACAAAACCTTTATAAACACCTTTTTCAATTGTTTCTTTATCTATCCCTAAAGTATAACCTATTTTTAATAGTTCATCTAATAATCCTCTCACACTATCCTTATCTTGCCTTTGAGCATATAAACTCATATCATCAATTACCTGCAAACATTTAACTACTGTTTCGTTATATTCGATATCTAACATAAAGATAGATAATTAAAACATTTAAATGACTGAATAATAGAAATATTAGATAATTTAAGTAAAAAACCTTGCAATAATGAATAATCTTATAAATTTGCTTTTATAAACAATTTTGTTATTATTAATAAGTGGGACTCAAATATATAAAATATTTAAATTTGAGTTATTAATAATATGAGTGATAATGAAATTCAGTGGGAAAATATTAATAAAGTATTCACTGAGATGATTAATACATATGAAGAAACAGATCAGTTTATTAAATTGCTTTTTGTTTATCATCATCCTATTGAATCTAAAGAGAAATTAACTCAAGAACATCTCGCTGCAAAACTACTACCCCCTGAAACTATGACTGCTAAACTTCTTCAAAATTCTCAGAATATGGAAAATTATATAAATTATCTTTCTAAAGAAATAACAAGATTATATAGAAATTCGATAAAAGAAAAAAATGACTTAATTCGAAAATATCAGGAAAATGAAGAAATATATCAAAAAATAATCGAGGATTGCCTGAATTTTGAAAAGAGTTGTACAACCAGTCGTGAAAATTTAGAAAAACATAGAAATATATATTTAGGGTTATGGAATAATTTAGAATAATTAGAAAATAATTATAGAAATATTAGATAATTATGGCAAGAAGAATAACAATTATTTTATCAGTCCTTTGTGTTATAATTACATTATTTGCCTGGTATTCTGACCCGGAACAGATTTTCAGCAATTATGGGTATTCCACAGAAAACCTGATGGCAGGAAATTATTATGTGCTTTTGAGTTCTATCTTTTTGCACTCAAATTTAGACCATTTGCTGTCAAATCTAATTGTTCTGGTGATTTTTGGTTTTGCCCTTGAAGAAGAAATTAAAGGGAAGAAATTTTTATTAGTATTTCTTGGGGGGGCATTTCTAGGAGATTTGCTTACTTCATTGATTTATCCTTATTCACAAATCTGTGTTGGAGCCTCAGCCGGAGTTTTCTCAATAATGGCCGCAGTGATTTTAATAAAACCAATTAAGATGGAAGTATTTGTCCCAATGCCTCTTGGAATAATCGGGATAGGTTATCTCATATATGGGATTATCGGGTTTATTGCAAATTATCCACCTCATGTTGCTCATATTGCTCATATGGGCGGAGCTTTTGTGGGATTGTTTTACGGGTTTAGATACACAGGTTCGAGGAAAGCATTAAGAATTTTAATTGCTATGTTTCTGTTATTCATGGTTACTCCGTTTATCTGGAATTTCTGGGTTTTAATTATTAATTCTATTATTTAAGCCAATTAATAATATGATTAACGAACTTATAAATATTGGTTATTTGTATCTTGAAGGGATTATTTATTTAACTGGAATTGCTGCGGGAGTAGCAATTGATATTAGCAGTAAAATATTGGGGAAGGCTTCCAAAAACAAAACTTACAGTAATTATAAAATTGCCTGTATTGGAAAAGTTGCTGTTGGGGCTGGAAGTCTCCTGGATTCGTGTCTTAAACCAGAACTTACAAAATATGCATTATTATTTATTGCTGGTCTTGCATCTGAATCCATTATAACTTATTATTACCGAAATAAAAATAATGCTGAAAAATTAGAAATGAACTAAGCAATGTAATCTTCAACCTGCTCATAAACGTCCTTTTCAGGTATTTCATCCTGTTCTGATAATTTCCCCTCAGCCTTTTTTGTATTTTTCGAAAAAACATTTAATGCTTTTTTAATTCCCATAATTAATGATATTATTTACTATTTATTGTAAATTATCAAAGAATGCAGTTTTTCAAATGCTTGTTTATTGTTTTCCCATTTTAACAGTTTTAATGCTTCTTCAAAACCAACCCATCTGAATTCCTCATGCTCTATGTAAATATTATTGTCAATTGAAATAACAGTTTCAGGATGAACTTCAAACCCATAAACATATTCTTTTACCGCAGGAATTGGTTCTCCGGTCAGATAATGCTTGGTTA
>JAUWTN010000008.1 GCA_030614705.1 Candidatus Aenigmatarchaeota archaeon | reverse complement strand
GTGTAAACAGACTCATTGATGAAGGACAGATTACCAGTATCACGCAAATAAATACCGAAGGTGTTACTCGCCGTATTAATATCGATGTCGTTATTACGGAATGAAGCATTACCGGCAGGAACGCCCTCAACCCACATACCATGGGCACGAGTATTAATGATGTTGTTGAAGACATCCAGATTCCATGGACAACCAATACGAATCCCGTACGCTATATTACCTGTCGTGGAAACATTATTCCCGTAAATCCTGTTATCAGATGCACCACAACTCAAAGTAATACCATAAGTCCCAGTATTCGAACCAACAACCGTATTATTTGAGATATTACAGTAATGCGATTCACCTAACGACAAAACTGCAGCCCATATATTAGTAGCTTCAAAATAATTATTCTCTATTACGTTAAAGCTGCAGGAGCCACCTAAATCCAGTATCTGGTCATTCCTCTTCGAGGAATTAATGAAACAATCCCTTATAATTGAATGATTAGTGTATCTAAGGTATATACCACTAATATCCGATGTGTAGTTGTCGATTGTAATATTATCTGACCACGTAACCCAGATCATACTGTAGTTATCCACATCCTCTATCACCTTACTCTGCTCGTTAAAAAGGTAGAGGAAAGCCTTACCCTCACCCGTATTACTGGTGTCGATTGAATGATTATATTGCTGCTTAGAACTGCCCTCAACCAAGATACTCATCGAATAAAGCGAGTTGATCACATTATTAGTTAAATTACAGTTCACTGAATCACGTATCCTGAAGCCGTGATTCCAGCCGCTGCCTCCGTTCCCGGTCGTCAGGATATTATTGTTGTCAGCCCCCGTATCATTCGAGAGATAAATATAGACTCCAATACCCCATGCCGGTGAATGAGTCTCGATCGAGTTATTAACCAACATGTTGCCTGTAGAGGATATGATGGTGACGCCGTAACCATCCTCCCCCGTAGTGTTTATCACATTAAGGCTTACATTATTGTTGTCTGAGTAATTCAGGAAAATAGCGTAATCATAAGTGCCTGTAGTCTTAATCGAGTTATTTTCTAGGTTATTGTTGTCAGACTGTTGTAAATAGATGCCGTACTCAGAGTTGTGGTTTGAAGTGATCGATGTTAGGTTGTTGTTGGAGCTTGAATGTAGGTAGATGCCGCGATAAAAATTACTGATATTACAATTCCTTATCGTCGTGTAATTTGAACCACCGTTTGCATCGCTAAGATAAATCCCATAAGTGCTTGATTGCCTTGTCCCATTAATATAATTATCTTGGCAGTCAAAAGTCACATTATCTGTTCCATTAAAATCTATGCAGGTCGCGTCTATTCCTGTAAGATTTTCTGTGAGTTTAATTATATCTCCTGCATTGGCGTTTTGTATCTTGGTTGAACAGTCAGTGCAGTTTACGCAATATATAGTAGTTGGTGTTAAAGTCAGTTGTATCTCCTTATTGCCCGACATATTAACAATTTCAGAATCTGAATATGTTCCGTCGGTTGTGTTTACTGTGTAGTTTGAATGATAAATAAAATAACCTTCATGTTCTACATCGCTGTCGCTCCAGATTTCTACTTCTGTTAAATTGAGTCTTATGAAGCCAGTGTTATCTGTGTTGGCTGAGTTAATTAAATCATCTGTTTTGTTGTAACCATAGACTGTTGTGTCTGTTACAGGGGTGCTGTTGGAATAGTTTACCTGTACGTCTGCGTACCATTTTACATTTAATTGACAGATGTCTCCTGTATCATCGCAGTTGATAAATGTTACATTGTCGTGGCTGAATGTTGAATTGATGAATATGTTGTTTATTGTGCGCACACCAGAATATGCATCAACATAAATATCTGATATATTGGACTGATTCAGGACAGAATTGATGAATGTGTTGTCGTATGAATTTACATAGAAATAAAGAGAATAATTATTTGCAGTTATGTCTGCATCTGAGAATTTGTTGTTGTTTGCATCTGAGTAAAAGTAAATTCCTCTTTGATTATTGTTTGATGTGACCTCTGTAAAGGTGTTGTTGGAGCTTGACCATAGGTAAATGCCGTATTGAGAGTTGTAGTTTGAGGTGATTGATGTGAGGTTGTTGCTGGAACCTGAACGTATGTAAACGCCGTAATCAGAGTTGTAGTTTGAGGTGATTGAGGTGAGGTTGTTGTTGGAACTTGAAAATAAGTAGATGCCATAATAAGAATTGTAATTTGAGGTGATTGATGTGAGGTTATTGTTGGAGCTTGAATATAGGAAGATGCCATCATCAGAGTTGTAGTTTGAGGTGATTGATGTTAGGTTGTTGTTGGAGCTTGAAGATAGGTAGATGCCATAAGAGTTATTACTTGTTTCTAAATCATCTAAAACATTAAAATTTGAATCCATTAATTCAATAGCAATTCCGGTATTGTTGATTGTAATATTTTCTATTTTTGAATTGTTTGTGTATGAGAAGTAAATTCCGTCGTAATTGTCTATAATTCCGTTTTTTACAGTTACATTATTGCAACCACTAAATTGTATATGGCTGACATTATCCAGATATGGACTTTGAGACAAGTCTATTGTTTGATTATCAGGACAGGCGATATTACTTCCGTAATATAAAACTGACAGGTTGTTTACATAAACTTCTGTGAAATCATTGGTTGAGTATTGAGATAAAGAAGTTCCAGAAACATATAATCCTTGATGTCCTTTTGATTTGGTTATATTTGTATTAGTGATTGTGTTGTTGGAGCTTGACCATAGGTAGATGCCCTGATTATTGTTGTAGTTTGAGGTGATTGATGTTAGGTTGTTGTTGGAGCTTAAAAATAGGTAGATGCCATAATCAGAGTTGTAGTTTGAGGTGATTGATGTTAGGTTGTTGTTGGAGCTTGAATATAGATAGATACCATAATAAAAAGTACTAACATTACAGTTCTTTATTGTATTGTAATTTGAGCCACCGTTTGCACTACTTAAATAAATTCCATAATTGCTTCCTGTCCCATTAATATAATTATCCTGGCAGTCGAATGTCACATTATCTGTTCCATTGAAATCTATGCAGGTCGTACTTATTCCTGTAAGATTTTCTGTGAGTTTAATTATATCTCCTGCATTGGCGTTTTGTATCTTATCTGAACAATTGGTGCAACTATCACAAAGTATCGTATCTGCATATGAAACCTGAATAAATAATACAAAACTTAGGTACAGAATCAAAAAAATTCGTTTCATAATCTAAACCATTCACTGTAAATTAAATTGACAAAACTGAATAACTTACAATCCATAACTAATAGGTCTTTTGTTATTTACGGCTATAGGTGTTACTTAAAGATAAGATAGAGCTTTATCTGTTTTATTAAATAAACAAAATGCAATTCTTTAATAAATTCATTATCTAAAATTTAAGAAATAAGCTAATTATGCGGGGGTAGCCAAGCGGTCAAAGGCGCAGGGCTTAGGACTCTGTCTGTTAGTCAGTTCGGGAGTTCGAATAAACCCTTCCTTCATTTATGAAATAAATGGAGGCACCGTTTGCAAAGCAAACGAGTGTTCTAATTTGTCAATTGGAAGGGTCTCAACCCCAAAATGGAAACCTTAATTCACGAGCGAATTTAGGTGCCGTTCTACTAAAAAACAACCACAATAAGGGGTTAAAAGAGAACGAGAATCTCCCCTCCCGCATACTTAAAATTAACTAACAGATGACTTAAATTATTTTATTTGTAAAGTGTTTATGACAGAAAACAAAATGAAGGAGATTAAAATTGAAAAAATCGTGTTAAATATAGGCACAGGAGAGCCTGGAGAGAAGCTTGAGCAGGCAAAAACAATTCTTGAGAGAATAACCAATAAAAAGCCAGTTCACTGCAAAACAAGGAAAAGAACCACTTTTGGGGTTGCAAAAGGCAGAGATATAGGCGTTGTTGTAACAATCAGAGGTAAAGAAACAAAAGAGTTCCTGACACGGTTTTTTAAAGCAAAAGAAGGAAAATTGAATAAAAAGTGCTTTTCCGGAAGAACATTCTCATTTGGAATTTCTGAGTATATTGAAATACCAGGAACTGAATATGACCCTAAAATAGGAATTTTCGGGCTTGATGTATGCGTAACCTTAAAAAGAACTGGTGGATTCACTGGCAACAAAATAGGCAAAAAACACAATATACCCTCTGAAGAATCTGTTAATTTCATAAAAAATAATTTTGAGATTGAACTTGTTTAATTATTAACCGCAAAATCACTCTATTTATTTAGGTAAACTAATTATGCTACTGAAAAGACAAAAATCCGAGATTAATTTAAACCCAATACAAAGAGGCGGAATTTTGACAAAAGAAGGCAGAGAAGCTCTCATAGAATTCGGAGATGGTTATGCAATTTATGATATTAGTCCGGGGCTGGAAATAGAAGATATTCCGGTGATCAAAGATTTCCTTGAAAAAGAATTGCCTGAATTTCTTGAATCTGATATTGCAAAATTTACTCTTGGGGCAAGAGAAGGAATCTTCAATGTTATGCACTGCATCACAAAACCGGGAGACACAATTATTGTTGACGGGAACCGGCATTATTCCACAATCACCGCCGCAGAGAGATGCAAATTGAAAATTGTTGAGGTTAAAAACTCCGGAAAACCTGATTACAAAATTAATGTTGAAGATTATGAAGAACTAATAAAAAAACACAAACCATCGATGATTCTACTTACTTATCCGGATGGAAACTATAGCAATATTCCGGATGCAAAAAAACTTGGGAAAATTGCGGGAAAACACAAAGTTCCTTATTTAATCAACGGAGCTTACTCAGTTGGACGGATGCCAATATCAATGAAAAAAATCGGGGCTGATTTTATAATTTGTTCGTGCCACAAATCAATGGCTTCTTCGGGACCGCTGGGAATTTTAGGAGCAAAGAAAAAATGGGAAAAAATACTTTTCAAAAAATCAGAGTTGGTGAATAAAGAAATAGAATTTATTGGTTCTGAATCCAGAGGAACTTCAGTGGCAACACTAATCGCCTCTTTCACAAAAATAAAAGAAAGAATTGAAAACTGGGATAAAGAAGTTAAGAAGGCAAGATACTTTTCCGCTGAAATGGAAAAACTTGGGATAATGCAACTTGGAGAAAAACCCCACAACCATGATTTGCTTTTTTTTGAAGCTCCGGTTCTGTATGAAATTTCGCAGAAACACAAAAAGAGAGGTTACTTCCTGCATCAAGAACTTAAAAAAAGAGGGATTTCCGGAATAAAACCAGGGCTCACAAAAAATTTCAAAGTATCAACTTATCAACTCACAAAAAAAGAACTTGATAAAGTTGTATCTGCTTTCAGGGAAATTATTGAGGAAAATTTATAGACTTTAATTTACTCACTAAATTAAATACCCACTCAAAACAGAGTCTGGAAACAAATCAATTAAATCCAATTTAATTATCTGCAACAGCAACAAAATATTAAAACTAACCTAATTATCTAATTAATCAAGATAATTTATGCCAAAGACCTATACATTCAAAGATGATGTGCTTAAAATAGATTGCCTGAATTGCATTTATGGTTCTTCAGTGGAAGATTTCCCTGAATGCATGAGCGAAATCATAAATGATTTAATGTCTGTAAAAAACGCAAAAGCCACCATTCTTGCAAAAGAAAGAGAATATGAATATAATTTTGAACAAACCCAAATGTTGCTGGAAATTGCAAAACTCATAGAAAAATTGACTATGAACAGGTGCTTCTCATATAAAAATATAGTCACAGAAAAATGCGACAGATGCGTATCTTACAGAACTGATTTTCTAAACAATACAATTTCCCAGAAATTAAGAAATGATCCTGTCGGAGCTTATGTAATGTTAATCAGAAGAATACGGCACACAAAAGTATTGACTGAAAGAACAAAAGGCATATGCCAAACCTGTTATAATCATTATCTTGAAAAAACACTCCTCCCTTTGAAAAAAAAGCTTGAAGAAACAACACTTATTAAAAAAGCTCAGGAATTTTTACCGGGTTATAAAATTGGAGATAGGTCAATATACCGCCAACTTTTCATTCCTTCGGTTAGACCTAATTTTACTTACACAAAATATCAGGCAACACCCCCGGACAAAGCAGAAATGATTGACAGTTATCAGGTTATTGATGCAAAAGTTGAAATTTATAAAGTTCCCGGTGAAGTCAGAATGCTTTACCAATTAATCCCTCTTGAATTCGGACTTGAAGAAGAAGAATATGAATTGCTGGATAAAGCAAAAAGATATATGGCGAGCCACAGACCTCTTGAAAAAGAAGAATTTGCATCTTCAGAAGTAAGAAAAAATTTCTACAACATTGGTCTGGATATGCTTAGGGATTTGGCGGGTTCCTCAAATATTTCAGAAGATAGATTAAAAATTGTTGCATCCATCCTTGTAAGATATACAGCAGGAATAGGAATTCTTGAAATAATATTATCAGACAGTTATGTTCAGGACGTGTTTGTCAATGCTCCGCCAGGCACATCACCAATTTATCTTATCCATGGAAATTATGGCGAATGTTCAACCAACATAGTTCAGACAAAAGAAGATGCAGAACTGCTTGCAACAAGATTAAGATTGAGTTCTGGCAGACCTCTTGACGAAGCCAACCCAGTCCTTGATGCTGAAGCTGATGTTCCGGGTGGAAGGGCGAGGGTTTGCGCTATTATGGAAACTCTATCTCCAGGAGGTCTTGGTTTTGCTCTGAGAAGACATAGGGAAAGACCGTGGACATTCCCTCTTTTCATTTCGCAGCATATGTTCAATTCGCTTGCCGGAGGATTGTTGTGGTTTATCATAGACGGGGGTCGGTCAATACTTGTTGGAGGAACGAGAAGTTCCGGGAAATCTTCCTTGTTGGGATCAGTAATTTCGCAAATAATGAAAAACAAAAGAATTATTTCAGTTGAAGATACTCTTGAACTTCCTCTGACAAAATTCAGGGAACTTGGATTTAATGTAACAAGATTAAAATCCAGATCAGTTATCACGATGGTTGAAACCGAACTTCCAGCAGAAGAAGCATTAAGAGTTTCATTGAGACTTGGAGATTCATGTTTAATAATTGGTGAGGTGAGGAGTAAAGAAGCATTGGCTCTTTACGAAGCCATGCGAATTGGAGCTATGGCAAATGTTGTTGCAGGAACAATTCACGGTGACAGCGCTTATGGTTTATTCGACAGGGTTGTAAATGACCTTAATGTTCCGCCAACAAGTTTTAAAGCAACTGACCTTGTAATAATCAACAACACTCTAAAAAGCGCAGATGGTTTGCACTCATTCAGAAGAACTATTGAATTCACCGAAGTTAGAAAACACTGGAAAAAAGACCCTTCAGAAGAAAAAGGTTTTGTTGATTTAATGACTTACAATGCAAAAAAAGATGAATTGGAACCAAGTCCAACACTGCTCGCAGGTGAAAGTGAAATACTAAATTCCATTGCAAGAAATGTTAAAGAATGGAAAGGCAACTGGGATGCTGTGTGGAACAATATTAATCTAAGAGCAAAAATCCTGCAAAGTATTGTAGACCTTTCCGAAGAAGCAAAAAACCCCGAACTTCTTGAAGCCACCACAATAGTACAATCAAACTCGCAGTTCCACATACTTTCAGAAGATGTGCGAGAAGAAATTGGGTTTATGGACACAGAGGAAATTTATAAAAGATGGGTTGTATGGTTTAAACAACATATAAAAGAAATGGCAGAAGCTTAAAATTTATAAATATAATTATGACCATTACATTTGAATGTTTTGAAAAACTTGAAATAAAAATAGGGAAAATTCTGTCAGCTGAAAAAATTGAGGGTTCTGATAAACTGTTGAAACTTAAAATAAATCTTGGTGGGGAAACAAGACAGATTGTGGCCGGGATTGCTGAAAGTTTTGAACCTGAAAATCTGATTGGAAAAGAAATTCCAATTATTGCAAATCTTGAACCTCGAAAAATTCGGGGTGTTGAAAGTCAGGGAATGATTCTTATAGTTGATACAAAAGATAAAATGGTTTTATTAAATCCTGAAGAAGAAGTTCCTCCAGGAAGTGTTGTTGGATAATAGCTTATTTATTAGAGGTATAAATTATTATGAAAGGACAGTGGTTTATTGTTGCGGCGGTTTTATTTTCATTCTCACTCTTAAGCGTATTTAATATATTTGAAAGTTATTCGGAAATGGATTTTACTTCTGTTCTAAAAAATGACGAGGATGTTATCTCATCAAATATAATCTGGGAACTAAAACAGATTGAAAAAAATTCAACCAACGCGATTAATCTTGAAGCTGATGTTTCAGAATTTCTTGAAATGGCAGAAGCAAATCTAATTGGTAAAGGATATTATTTTGAATACAATTTCTCAGCAACTTCTCCAAGCGATTTGAATTACAACCTCACAATCAAAGGGAGAAATATAGAAGTAAAATATAGACCTTAAATTGTAAACAGGTTATAAAATATTTATTAATTGAAAATCATAATCTGAAATAAGTCCCTTGTTCCTAAAGCAAGCCCAAGAAGAATTACAATAAGTTTAAGCCAGTTGCTGAAACCTTTGTCATCCAGATAATTATCTATTGCGCGAAGAAGAAGAAGTGAAACAGCCAATTTCATTATAAAAAACACCCCCACATTGCCTGCCCATTCAAAGATTAAATTTGGAAGAACATGCTGTTCCACATGTCCATAAACCTCCAGCCCAATAAAAGTTGAACTTGCATCCGCCAACTGAGCAAAGATTACTGATTTATTCCAAAAACTTTTTGTTAATTTTGTAAAATTTCCCAAACCAAACACCAGCAGGAAAATCAATAAATCAATACCCAATATCTGAACCGCAGGCATAAGATTTGAAAATGGCAGCTGAGTGAAAAAAATCCCCGCAAGAATAAAACCAAATGAAAAGAAATAGCTCTGGAAAGGTACTTTTGTTCTCTTTTCAAGGAAAAGCGAGAAAACCAGCAAAACCAGAGTAAAAGAAAATATGAATACATAAATCGAAGGTGTAACAAACAACCTGGAGGTTAAAAATTCAGAGTCCTTAAGAGCTCTTAAAATAGATCCAAGAAAAATATAAGGTAATAAAGCTAAGGCAAATTTCCCATCAACATTTATTTTAAATGGTTTAATTAACTTATAATAAACTAAAAAAACCGCAGAAACAAAGATAATTGCATAAATAAGGGTATTTATCCAGGTATAACCCGAGGCATTAAGGATAAGCTCCACAATATAAGTCTGAAAAGTATCATACCACATTATTTAATATGTGAATTTAATTATGAGGGGGGCAATATTAATAATTTTATGTTTGATTTCAATATTATTTATATCCGGTTGTACTGATTTTGATTTAAACCCAGAACTTGAAAGAAAATATTTTTCTGTAATTGGTGAAGGTACTGTTGAGGAAAAAGAAGTGGAAATACCCGATGTTATTGTTATAGAAAGCATTAAAATTCCGGCTCTTGCTGGGGGAAGAGTAAAACCCGACAGGGAAATAGATATTATTGTTACTTTAAAAAATCGGGATGTTAACAAACCGATTACTTTAACCTATGCTGGAATCTCAGACGCTGGAATTTTTACCTGCATTGACTGCGGAGAGGCTAAGGAAATCTCAATAAGCCCGGGACAGTTAAAAACATTTAGTTTTACTGTGAAAGCTCCTTCCAATGACGGCACAATTGCTTATTCGGGACATCTTGAATTTTCCGCAAAATATAAATATAAATCAACAAGACTTGCAACAATCACATTTATTGGAAAAGATGATTATATGGATTATCTTGAATCCGGGGGCAAGGTTTCTGTTTCCATAATCAATATTCCTTCTGATGGTCCTGTTGAACTTGATTTGGATATCTCAAATATACACCAACCTGTTGTTATAGGTGATGGGGTAATGTCCTCAAAATTACAAATCAGTGAAAATCCATTTGATAATTCTTACTTAGTAAATGAAATTGCAGATTCATTTTTTGGGAAAGTTGTTTTTGCGGCTGATTGTTCTGCAGGGAATACTGGTTGGGGTGAAGCAGAAGAATTTGGTTGTGTTGGAAATGATAAAAGATGTTACGGCGGTGCTTGCATTCAATGTGACGGAAAAATGGTGAATGGGCTTTGCTGGTATGAAGGCTCAAATTCTAATGAAAATTGCAATCAAATCTGTTTAAACAAAGGAGGGGTATATAATAATTGTAACTGGGTTGATAGTGGGAGTTGTGTTGCTTGTAAAACATTTCATCCAAGCGCATCATGCGCTACGGGAATTTATAAATATGCCCCATTTTATGATCCGGACACAGATTTCTGTTTTTCTGCCATTCCTGATTGTAGTGCAACTATTCCCGTACCACCCTACCCAACAGATTCAACCCGAATTTGCGCCTGTAATGGGGACAAAATTGTTGCATACTCAGAAAAATGTCCTTATGAATGCCTAACAATATCTGATTGTCTTGCGAAATTTGGCACTAGTGAAGGACAGAAAGATTGTAATATGGGAGAGATTTGTTGTAATACACCCTGTCTTTATGAATGCCTAACAACCTATAACTGTGCTGCGAAATTGGGCACTAATGAAGGAACGCATGGATGTACTGGAAGCAATATTTGTTGTAAACCTTTAGGAGGAGGGGATGATTCGGAAGGTGGTTCTTCTGATGATTCTGATGGAAGTTCTTCTGATGACTCCGGTTCCTCAGACGGTTCTGGTTCTTCAGGAAGTAGTTCTTCATTTTCCTATGAAGATAAAGGAGAACATCAGATTTACCTTGAGGTGCTTAATAAAGGCAGCGGGGAAATTGATGTAATAGATTCAGGAAATCTGGATATTTCTTTTGAAGATATGACCCTTGAAGTATGTTCAGAAGAATTCGGGGGCGAGAGTTGCGGCGGAACAGCCACATTTAACAATGAAGCGATTGTTGTAAGAGGTTCCAATCCTTTTAGATATTATTTTAGTTTCACTCCAAATACCAATATTATTGGAAGCAACAGCATAACAACCACAAAAAAAGTGGAAGTATCCGCAGAATATATCTACAGATTACCTCAAACAATAGATATTCTGGTTTCACCAAGAGCGGAGATTTAAGGATTAATAATATTTTAAAATAAGTTCAACACACAATATAAAATTTAAAATAAAAGATAATTATGGAAGAATTCCTTGAAAAAACATTTATTGCGGTTAAACATGATGGTGTGCAAAGAGGTCTGGTTGGCGAAATTATAAAACGATTTGAACAGAGAGGACTTCGATTATGCGCAATAAAAATGATTCTGCCTGATGAGGAACTTGCGAAAAAACATTATCCTTTAACCGAAGAATGGATAAAAAATAATGCCTCAAATACAAGAAAAGCATGGGCAAAAAAGGGGATTACTCTGGAGAAAACTGATGAAGAACTGGCATCACAGGTAAATTCCTGGCTTAAAGGTTATTTAATGGAAGGTCCTGTTGTTGCAATGGTCTGGGAAGGTATGCATGCAATAGAAGTTGGAAGAAAACTTGTTGGAACTGCAAACACAAAAGAAGCCCCACCGGGAACAATAAGAGGAGATTTTACTGTAGATTCCTACGAGATTGCGGATAAAAAACAAAGACCTGTAAGAAACATTATTCACGCATCAGGAAACATCGAAGAATCAAATAATGAAGTTCATTTGTGGTTTAGACCAGAAGAAATTCATGAATGGACAAAAAAAGAATGGGAAATAATGCATTAACATGAAATTATTATTCTTAGGATCCCCTGGTGTTGGAAAAGGAACTTATGCTCAAGTAATGACTGAAGCTCTTGATATACCCCATATATCCACAGGCGATTTGCTAAGAAATGAAACGCAAAAAGACACTGAATTGGGAAAAGAAATAGAAGAAACAATGAATCAAGGTGGCTTGGTTTCCGATGATATATTGCTTCAATTAATTGAAACCAGAATTGAAGCTAAAGATTGTAAAAATGGATTTATTCTGGACGGATTTCCGCGAACAAAAAATCAGGCTGAAAATCTGGAGAAATTAACTGACATAACGCATGTGCTTAATTTCAAAGCCAATGACGAAGTGATTATTGAAAGATTATCAGGAAGAATTGTGTGTAAAAAATGCAAAACAATTTTTCACAAAACCGGAAACAAACCAAAAGTTGAAAATATCTGTGATAAATGCAACTCAGAGTTGCATCAACGGGAAGATGATAGACCCGAGGCTGTTAAAAAAAGATTAAAAATCTATAAAGAAAAAACAGAACCTTTGATAAACCATTACAACAACAAAGGATTGCTGGTAGAAATAACCATAAACAAACCAATAAACAAAATAAGAGATAAAGTTATTTTAAAAATAAAATCTTATCTCGAAGGTAAAACTGATAAAATTGGAGAAATTAAATAAGAAAAGTTTAGTAATTAATATAATTTACAGAATGGTTTATTTAAAGTTTCATTATTTATTTATAGTAACTAAAAATAAAATTGTGGAGTTAATGACGGGTCAATACCATCATTTAATTCATGATGATAATTACCCAACAACTCTTAAAACAGATTACATAGAATTAAAACTTCTTCCAGAATTTTCAATGATGCAAGACCTTAAAAATACTTTTAAGTCAAAAAGTAAAAAACCTGTTGAAAATTATGAAGTGAAAGGTATTCAGATAACTGGGTTATCCTTAGATGAAAAAGAGGTATACCCCGTCACTATGCGGTCGGTTATTCCTGTTGATGAAGGATTTAATCCAACCCTACTTTTACTTGCTGCCGATTCCATGACAGATATACAAAGATATTTGAAAAATTATGAACCAAAAGAAACAGGTAGTAATTAATTGTAAAATTTAATTTTATTATTCTAAAAAATTTATCATATTTTTTATTAATTCTTTTATTCCTCCTTTCTTAAAATTTCCATGTCCCGGCAACAGAATTTCTATATCCGGTTTCTGCAATTTTTTCAGGGAATTTATTAATTCAGATTCATTTCCTCCAGCCAAATCTGTTCTCCCAACAGAATCAGAGAACAAAGTGTCCCCGGAAATCAAGATTTTCTTTTCGGGTTCATACAAACAAATACTTCCTTTGGTATGTCCGGGTGTATGAATTATTTTGAAAGAATAATTTTCTGTCTTGATTATTTCTCCGTCTTTTAATTTTCTATCAACCTTGGAAGAAATAAAATCACTTCTAAAAAGTTCATAAAAAGTATCTTTACCAGTTTCAATATTTTCAGCATCCAATTCAGGGGCATAAATTTCCGCATTAGTCAATTTTTTAAACAAACGGTTTCCCCCAATATGATCATAATGGCAATGTGTGTTCAGGATAATATTTATTTTTTCGAGAGATAATCCCGCATCCCTTATATCTCCGATAATTTTTTCAAAAGAAATGCCAAGACCTGTATCAACAAGCAACTGGTTATCTATTAAATAAATATTGCTTGAACTTCCAATTCCGTCAAACAAAAAAATATTTTCAGTAATTCTCATTTTTATTTCACCATAAATTTAATCGCACATATTTTACTAAACACAAATTCTTATAACTTCCTCTTCCAATCCATTTCCTAATAAAACCAGAATAGTTTTCATATTGCAGAAATCTCCGGCAGCAGTATCCGGCAGTTCAATAAAAAATTCCTCGTAAATAGGGGTTGAAATTTCCTCTGAAAGAGCATCATTAAATGTTGTTATTTCGCAGGTTTCCCTGCTTATTCTCGTTTTGGTGGAATAAAGATAAAACCTGCTGTTTGAAACATTTGCAATAAATCCATCCAAATCAGAATCAAAACAAATAACCTCATTATCTTCGTCAAGAATTAAATCAATATCATAATCAGAAAGATTAACAAATTCGTTTGTTGAAATTCCTGAAACTAAAATGATCCTTTTTAAGACTTTTTCCTTCTGTATTGAATTAAACAAATATTCTGTTTTTAATTCAGATTCCTGCAACATCTCATTCTGGGTTTTATAAGAAATCTCTGAATCAAAATAATAGAAAACCGAAGCAAATGCAAAAACAAATAAAGAAGTTGCAATTGCAAAATCTATGTATATGTCGCCCTTCATAATAGTTCTTGATAAGATATTAAATGTTATTGGAAATTGTGTGGTTTTTGCAAAAGTATATTTGATGAATTCAATATTTTAATTACAGAGTATATCAAAAAACTAATTTAATTCCCTCATAATTGCTTTGGAAGAACCCAAAACCACCACATTCTCAAAATTTAGTTTTCTCACAAGTCTGAGGTCATAGGTTGCAACAGGCCATTTGTATTTTTTCCCGGCTTCAATTAAGGATTTATCCGCAATCTTTTCTTTGGTCTCAATCACCTTTACTGCATCTATCATTTCACCCAAAACCTTATCTTTTTTTTCTTCTGAAAATTTCTTCACTTCAAGAAGGCATGGTCTTGTAATCGCGAGTTCCTTTACGATGAAAAAAAGTTTCAGTTTTTTATATTCCAAAAATACATTTGTATCAACCAATATCATAATCTAAAATTTCACCTTATTCAAATCCTTTGCAACAAAAACATTTTTATATTTTTTGACTTTTTTCTCAAGTTCGGTCTGACTTAAATATTTCCTTCCTATATGAGTGAGATATATTTTCTCAGCCGACTTTCTGAATTTCAAAACATCCTGCAAACAGGAATGCTGTTTATGTTTAATATCCTCCCGGTCAAAATAAGTGCATTCATGAACCAAAATACAATCTTTGCAAAAATTCTCCATTTTTTTCAAGTAAATAGTGTCACCGGAATAAACAAACTTTTTTCCTTCAATGGTGTAAGAAACATCTTTTAATTTTATCAATTTTTTATCCTTTTTAATCTTACTCTGCTCCTTTAAATCCCTGCATTCCTGCCCGGTTAATTTTAATTTCTTAATTATTTTTTTATCAAGTTTTATTTTATCTTTCTCTTTGAACCTGTAAGCAACCGCAGGAATTGTGTGTTTAACTGGCATAGACTCAACCATAATTTCCTCGTCCTCAAACACTATTCCTTTTTTGCCGGAATCTACAAAATTGATTTTAAATGAAAAATTAAAGAATTTTAAAAGTTGTGGTCCTATCTTGTCAGCTTCTGGTCCTGCAATTAATAATTCCTTTTCTCTTTTCTCAAAACCCATAGACATCAACAAACCAAACATTCCAAGAAAATGATCTGCGTGCCAATGAGATATAAAAATATTATCTATTGACATAAAATTTATTTTTGCTTTCTGCAACTGAATCTGCGCCCCTTCCCCGCAATCAAAAAGCATTGAATGAGCATTCTTTGACTGATGCAGCAAATGCACTCCAGGATGGTTTCTTCTTAATGTTGGAACTGCTGTCCCTGTCCCCAAAAAAGTAAATTCTATGGTTGCCATAAATTAATAGATTATTAATTTATGGAAAATCCGATTATAAAAACCGATAAAAGAGAATTAAAAAGCGGGATTACCAGTTATTTAAAAAATTTTGGGTGTATTGTTGAAGAAGAACAACTTGAAATTGGGGATTATATTGTATCTGACAGAACCGCAATTGAAAGAAAAAGTTTCTCTGATTTAATATCCTCCATACAGGATTTACGATTATTCTCGCAATTAAAAAATTTATGCAAATTTGAAAAACCTATTTTACTTGTTGAGGGCTTTGAATATTTTGGGAATCTAAACAACAATTCTCTTTTCGGCGCTCTTGCCAGCATAATCCTTGATTTTGGTGTTCCTGTAATCTGGACAAAAGATAAAAGAGACAGCGCTAATTTTATTTATTCTGTAGCAAAAAGAGAACAATTTAAAAATAACCGGGAAGTTGCAATAAGAATCAGGAAGAAATCAAAAAACCTTGAAGACGAACAGAGATATTTAATTGCCGGACTTCCCTCAGTAAGTTCTGTTCTCGCAAAAAGACTTCTTGAAAAATTCAAAACACCACACAAAATATTTCATGCAAAAAAAGAAGAATTAACTGAAGTGAAAGGTATGGACGAAAAAAAGGCTCAAAGGATTCTTGAAGTTCTTGGAACAAAATTAATTGATTAATTTTAAATATTTAAAATAGCTAATTTAATCCAACACTTCTTATTTATTCCAACCACTCTTTCTTGGCAATCTTCTCAGGCAAGTAAGTATCTGTTATGAAACTTATATCTTTTACGCTCAGAGCCTCAATTTCAAGTTTAACTCCCTTCTTAACCATGTGATTAAGTTCGTCTCTCCAACTCTTTTTGTGGAACCATTTATAATTAAGAATTTCCTTTATCCTTTTTTTGTCTCCTTCATTCAATTTAATTGTTACCTCTTTTGGAAGATTATATTTATCCTGATCAAAAGAACTCAGTCCAATGAACTTTGCGTCCGGGACTGCCATCCTCACAGATTCATAGGCCAAATTTATTGAACCTTGTTTAACAACAGAATAAATATAGAACCCCCAAGGATCATTATCAACAAGAACATATATAGGTAACTTTAATTCATCATGCATCCTTCTTAATAATCTCCTTACACCTCTTGGAGGCTGACCTCCTCCGTGGATAATCATGCAATTGTGTTTCTTCCAGAATTTATCCTCATTGAAACGACCCCATACAGTATCTTTTTCTATGAATAAAATAAATTTCGCATCGCAGTTCTTAAATTTAATTATATCGGATTCCACTATTGAAGGGACAGCCCATCCGCCGGAACCCATTTTTCTCAAATCAATTTCATCTCCGGAATCTTCTATTGTAAGATTTCCCACCATTACTCCTTTGCTGTTTGCCCTTAAATGCAACTCTTCTCTTAGAGCACCTATACTTACCTCTATATCTTCAATTATTGGGTCAGACTCAATCTGGTCCTCAAAAGTATTTTCCTTGGAATCGCCTATAGTGTGCTTGGTATTGTAATACAAACTCCTTATTGAAGTTGTCTTCCCTGATTTTACCAAGTCCTGACAAGCATCCGCAACAATTAAAGTCTGCATGAATTTTCTTGCCTGATCTATGCTGAAAAAATTCCTTTTTTGCGTTTTATTCCCAAGAGTAATTAATTGCTCTTTTTCATCAAAAAGCACATTGCTCAAAGTTCTTATTACAATATCCAAAGAAAGCTCATTGCCTTTTTCCAAATCCTTCAAAACATCATCCCCATATCTCTCTCTTAATTTTTTAATTATTAATTCCGCCTTTTCTTTAGATACCATTCTATTCATTCCTTTTTACAACCTCCTTCTTAATTAAGGTCATAATATATTCTTTATTTTTACCTGTTAAATTTGAAATTGACTGGGCAACTTCCTCGCTGTACCGGTCAAATATCTTCATCCTCCTTTCCTTTGCATATTTTCTCTGTTCCGCAGATAGATAACTCCCCAGTTTTCTTCCTATATCAAGTAAACCAAGTTTAACCTCCTTGATGATTTCATCATAAGAAGCAACAGCCTGCTTACCCTCTGAAATAAATGGAACCCATACTGATTCTACATCAACAAGAATTACCATTGGTCCTACAGGCAGACTTCCGCCCGGCTGAGACAAACCATATCTCTTCCATTGTGTTTTTGCAACTGCCTTATAAATTCCGCATTCAGACTGCTGGTAAAACAAAGGAACTTTATTTGCAAATCTTATCAAAGTTATCTGCTTATCAGAAGGAAGTTCTTTTGAATAAACCAATCCAACCTCCACCTGGAAAGGTATTGAATTATAAACTGCCACAGGTCTTGTGCATGCAGCAACAAAATCAGCATTATATTCCTTATTAAGTCCCTTAATTATATTATCTTCTCCTATTGGAGATAAACAATCTGTTGGAGGTCTCTGCAGTTTTACCTGTTGCATTGCCTCCATCAAATCTGAAGATTTGTCCCTTGTTACTGCATTTGGTCTTGTGTGAGGATCTAATTTTGACAACTTGCAGATATCTTTTGCGCCTATGCTTCCGACTTTGGAAAAATCATTCATAAGGAACGACTGAACAGTTTTTGAATTTGTTCTTGCCATCATTTTCATCAAAGTTCCAAGTTCAACTCCATGAGGGTGGGGAGCAACTTTCTTTGGTTTTTTTGGCAATTTATCCGTAACTCTTTTAAATATTATTTTCTTTCCCTCAGGGTTAACAAATATAAGTTGCGCATGAGGGTTTGCAATAGCAGTATATTTTAAATAATCATAAGGTCCTTTGGTTTTCCTGTAAAGACCTTTTAATTTCATTGTTATTTTTGTTCCATGGTCTTTTACAGTTTCGAGTTTTTTCTCATCTTCAAGCACAGGCATATTGGTTGCAGTGTCTATGGATAATTTGCAGGAATAATGAATTTTGTCTTTTACTTTAGATTCTATGGCTGCTGGTTCTCCGGTTGTTAACTGCGAATATAAAATAGAAGCTGAAATACCAATCCCCTGTTGTCCTCTTGACTGCATCCCCGCTTCTCCAAGTGATTTAAATTTTGACCCAAATAAAAGTTTCCCAAAAACATCTTTTACATATTTTTCCTCAATCCCTGGACCATTGTCCTCAACACTTAATTGAAAAATATCTTTTTCAGTATTTTTGATTTTAACTATAATGTGGGGTAAAATATCAGCTTCTTCGCAGGCATCCAGAGAATTGTCAACTGCTTCTTTGAGAATTGTTATTAGTGCTTTTGTGGGGCTGTCAAATCCCAATAAATGCTTGTTTTTCTCAAAAAACTCCGAGATTGCAACTGCCTTATACTCCGCCATTATATTATTTCAGAGAAAGTTTTAAAAGTGGTGTGGTTGAAGAAGTGCATTTCTGCAGGTTATCTTGGCAAAATGAGATTTAAAGTAACAGCAACCCAAAAAATCCCCCAAAATAATACAAAAAAAGTAAAGTTAATGGGAACACCATTGTAAATCTGACTCCCTCCTGAACCTCAACATATTTTTTTGTCTTTTTGAGTTTTTCAACTTCTTCTTTCTTGAGTCCGCAAATTTCACCTCCAACAAGAACATCACCTTCTTTCAATTCAGAAACTTTTATCTTTTTCTTCATGCCTGTCTCAACAACTTTTGTGTAAACATATATGAAAGGGAACAATCCCACCATGAAAAAGAAAGGGAGATAATAAGAAACTAAAACGCATACAAAAATAAATCCAAAATAAACCAAAAGGTGTTTCTTAATTTCAGAAACAAAAGTAACCCTTATATTTTTATTTATAATTCCATATCCTATTATGTAAATCATGGAATAAACTCCCCCAACAATCAAAACATTAAACACAAAAGATATTGGATAAAGCAAAACAGGGGTTGGGAGGAAAGGTGTGAGAAAACCAATACCTCCAAGAACCCAGGCATCTCCATCGCCCCAGACTTTTAACTGGTACAATAACAGTCCTAAAGCTAAAAAAAATGAACCAATTAAAACTGAATTTAAAAAAAATGCAAAGTTTCCGCTCATCAAAGAAACTATGAACCAGTAAAATAATCCAAAAGAAATTAAAATAGCGGGAACCTCTTCATGAACATCAGAGGTCTTCAAGTCATATAATCCCGCATATAAGGTTATCAGAAAACATAGGATAAACGAAAAAAGTATAAATGACATTTCTATCATTACTTAATTAAATTTATAAAATTAAGGTATAATTTAGAATTTTAGTTAAATTATTATGCTCAAACACTTGGCGATTATACCCGACGGAAACCGCAGATATGCGAAAAAATCAAAAATACAGATAAGAGATATTTATAAGAGTTCAATTGAAAAGACATTTGATATGATAAAATGGTGTCTAGAAGCAAAGATATCTGTTTTAACGATATGGGGCTTTTCAACAGAAAACTGGAAAAGGTCAAATTCAGAGAAAAAGGTTTTGTTTAAGTTATTTGAAGAAAAATCAACAGAACTCCTTTTAGATGAAAGATTTGCAACAGGCGGAGTGCAAATAAAAATAATCGGTGATAAAAAACAGTTTTCAAAAAAACTCCAAAATTTGTTTTGCGAGATTGAAGAAAAAACAAAAAAGAATAAAAAATTAAAATTAAACCTCCTGCTCAATTACGGCGGTAGGGATGAAATATTATCTGCGATAAATAATCTGCTTAAAGAAGGCAAAAAGAAAATAGATGAAAAAACATTTAAGAAATATTTGTGGTTGTCTGAAGAACCTGATTTAATAATCAGAACCTCAGGGGAATGCAGGCTTAGCGGATTGCTTCCTTTCCAATCAGTTTACTCTGAACTTTATTTTGAACCAAAATATTTCCCTGAATTTGAGAAAAAAGATTTTAACAAAGCAATAAAAAATTTCAATAATCAATCAAGGAGATTTGGAAAATAGATTAATCAAAACTTAGAAATAATTTTTATAAGTACGGTAAACATCATCATTAAAACAAACAAAAATAACTTTTTCCAAATTGGTGTGTTCTTTTAAATATCTTTTTGTTTCCCCGATTGCAATCTGCGTTGCCCTGTCCACGGGAAACCTGTAAACTCCAGTGCTTATTGCTGGAAATGCAATTGTTTTGATATCATATTCGCCTGTTAGTTTAAAGCAATTTTTATAGCATTCTGCTAATAGCTCATCTTCTTTATAATTTCCGCCTTTCCACACAGGACCTACGGTGTGGATAACATATTCAGCTGGAAGATTATATCCTTTCGTTATTTTCGCTTCTCCTGTCTTGCATCCATTCAAACTCCTGCATTCTTCCAATAATTTAGGTCCGGCAGCAGAATGAATTGCCCCATCAACGCCTCCACCCCCAAGAAGAGAATTATTTGCTGCATCAACTATTGCATCAATATCTAATTTCGTAATATCTCCTTCTACAATTTCTATATTTAACATTTTATAATTTGATTATTTTTTCTTCTCAATTAATCTTATAACATTTATAGACAAAGTCAATGGAATTGAAACCACAGCCTCAAGCAATTCTATAGTCACTTCTTTCTTTGCATCATTGAGTCTTGTGATTTTTCCTTTTTCTCCTTTAAAAGGTCCGCTCAAAACTTCGATAACATCACCAATATTTAATTCGATGGTTTTTTGTTCTCTTACAAGATATCTTTTTAATTCAGCTACAGTAACAGGTTTTTTGATAATCCCTCTTACATGTGGAGCTCCGTATATAGCCCTGTTTATATCCTCTTCTTCTCCTTCAAGGAATAAATAGCCTTTTAATTCTTCAAGGTAAATTATTGATTTTAAATCCAATTCTCTTAATCTTACCTCTTTTGCTATGTAATCCAGAGCCATTTTCTCTCTGCCAATTACCACTCTTATTGGTGTTATCATAATATAAAAACTTTTTAAAAAAGGGATAAGATTTGGCTAATTAAATTATAATTTCATTCAAAAAATTTCCTCATAGCCGGGTTCATATCTTCCATATATTGAGTGGACAATCTTTCATAGAAATTATGCAAAATCATCACAGTAAGTAAAATTCCGGTTCCTGTACCTAAAGCTCCGGTAATATCCGCAAGCGCAGCAAGAAGACCGACTGCAATACCGCCCATCACAGTAAGAGGATAAATATATTTACTTAATACTTTCACCAAAACCCTCTTATCTTTCCTAAATCCCGGTATCTGCATTCCAACTCCTGAAATCTGATCTGCAACAGCTGCAGGACCCATATTCGCAGTTTCTACCCAGAACAAAGCAAATACAACACAAAGAACTGAAAGGAATGCTACATAAGTAACTATCCTCAATGGATCAACAGGACCAAGACCAAACAAAGCATTTTGAAGAACATTATAAGGCGCTGACAGATAATAACCAAGACCGCTCACAGCATGTCCGTTCTCATCATATTCCCCGAGAATTCCAATATCCTTGCTATCAAGCATAGCACCCATCATTGTTACATTAATCATAAAAGCTGCTGCAAGAATTACCGGAAGGTTTGAAGTGTAAAAGAAATTTAAAGGCCATCTTCTTCCAAAACCTCTTAATTGAGATAAAGCCAAAGGAATCTCCACTTTAATTGATTGCACATACAAACAGATTGCAAAAATTCCCAAAGTCGCAAGGATTGTGGTCATAGCAATTCCAATCATAGTGAAATTTGCAGTTGAAAAACCAAGCAATATCTGAGGAATCGCCCCTGCAGGAACTTCACCAAAAGGAGAGAAAAGCCCTACAAATATTACTTTAGAAACTCCTGCGGCAATAAACAAAGAAACACCTGAACCAATACCCCATTTTGTTATAACCTCATCTAAATATAATATTATCAATCCACCCAACGCAATCTGGAAAGCCACTATTGGAATCAAAGCCGGAGTCTGGGCTGGAACAGCTCCAAACATAACAAAAGCGAAACCTTCCACAAAACATAAAAATATTGCAAGTAATTTTTGGGTTCCCTGAAATTTTGCTCTCCCTTCCATGGAATTCATATCCCAAGTAAGTATTTTTGAACCAACCAAAACCTGCAGTAAAATAGAAGATGTAACAATTGGACCAATACCTAAAGTTGCGAGAGTTCCGAATTCAGAACCCATTAATACAGAAATCTGCCTAAATCGCTCATAAATATCAGGCATAGCCCCATAAACATGAATTCCTCCCATCAGGAAGAATAATAAAAGTGAAACCCCAGTCCATTTTAATCTGTCCTTGAAATTTAATCTTGATTTTGGGTTAACAACCCCTGGCAGTTTATTTAACAAGTTCATTAAATTATTCGGTTAAAATTAATAATTACTGAGATATTTGTTATTTTGAGGTTTTTGTTTCTTTTGTTAATTTTTCTTCTTTAGCTTCAGTTTTAACAGGTTTGTCTTCTTTGGCTTTAAGGTCTTTTGCTTTAACCTCTTTAACAGGTTTATCTTCTTTGTCTTTGGTTGCAGTTTCCTTGACTTTTTTCCCAGATTCAATTTTTCCGCCGGCTTTGGTTATTTTCTCTTCTGCCTGCTTACTCCATTTATTTACAATTATTTCCAATTTTTTGGTGGTTTCGCCGTTCCCAAGCAATTTTGTGTAACCTAATTCATTTAAATTAATTTTAGTTTCCTTGAAAGACTCCAAATCCTTTATGTTTATTACAATATCCTCTGATTTCTTCTTTAAGTTTATGTGAACAAAGTGGTCTGGCATTTCCTTCCAAACCTTGAATTTGTTGTGTTTCTTTGAACCTGCTAATCCGCAGCCTCCTTTTGAACCATGACCTCTATGCTTTTTCTTAGAGCCGTATCCAAAGGATTTCTGGCCGTGCATTTTCTTGGTTATTGTCTTTCCCATAAGGTTTTTTCTTTAAAAAAAAGAAATACTCGATTATTAGTGTATCGGATAGGAGTATTTTTAGGTTATCCGATAATAAACATTTAATTTAACAGATATTTATGAGTGGAAATATCAATCTAATAAACTTGGATGTTGGTCAGATACTTCACAAACTCTTAGATTGGACAAAAAACAAAGAAAAAGGGATGACTGTTGGAAAATATTACAAAAAATTAAAAGATAATGGATATTCCAATCTTAAATGGAATATTTTTAACCAAATTTTGATTGACCAGAAAAAAGCAGGAACAATAAAGATATATTGTATTAAACCACAATTACTGATAAATTAGTATATGATTTCCAAAAGATAATTTTATAGTTAAACAACAATTGAAGCGATTTTACCCAAATGAAGGAATCTCTCAACAACTTCTTTTGCCATTGGTCCTTTTACTTCTGAACCCATTGGAGTTATTTTCTGGTCTACAAGAATAACCGCATTATCCTCAAAACATACTCTAATCCCATTATTTCTCTTATATTCCTTTTTCTGCCTTACTACAACCCCATACTGGACTTTATGCCTTAATTTGAAATCTCCTTTCTTAACAACACAACTCACAACATCTCCAACACCTCCTCTCGGAAATCTTCTTTTTCTCCCTTTATAGGTTTTAAATGAAATTATCTGTATTTTCTTGGCTCCGCTGTTATCTGCGCAGTTTACCATACTCTCTGAATTCAGACTTTTCACCACTTTACTTGTTAGGGCTTTCATTTTACTATTTAGTTAAAAATTTTAAACTATTAAAATTACACTTAACAGCATTTATCATTCTTTTTTAATGAAGAATTATGGAGAGTCTTGAAGGAATTACTGTAACAAAAGAAGAGAATTTTAGTGAATGGTATCAGCAATTAATATTAAAGTCAGATTTAGCAGAATACAGTTCTGTTTCAGGCTGCATTATATTTAAACCAGCCTCATATGCAATATGGGAATTGATAAGGGATGAAGTTGATAAAAGAATAAAAAAATTAGGCGTGAAAAATGTTTATTTCCCTATGCTCATCCCGGAAGTTCTTTTGGAAAAAGAAAAAGATCATGTGGAAGGATTTAGTCCTGAAGTTGCGTGGGTGACTCATGCAGGAAATCACGAGCTGGAAGAAAAACTTGCAATAAGACCAACTTCTGAAGCAATAATGTATGATTCTTATTCAAAATGGATTAGGTCCTGGAGAGATTTACCATTAAAATATAATCAATGGAATAATGTTATAAGATGGGAATTCAACAACCCGGTTCCTTTTTTCAGGACAAGAGAATTTTTATGGAATGAAGGGCATACTGTTTTTGAAACTGAGAAGGAAGCCCTGGATGAAGCAAAAGAAATAAGAAAAGTTTACGAAGAAGTCATTGAAGAGTTTCTTGCATTGCCTGGAATTTACGGGAGGAAAACAGAAAAGGAAAAATTCGCAGGCGCGGTGTTCTCGGAAAAAATCCATTATTATGTTCCGGGGGGAAATATAATTGAAGGACCTTGTTTCCACCACGAGGGACAGAACTTTGCAAAAGCCTATGATATAAAATTCCTGGACAAAGATGAAAAAGAAATATATGTGTGGCAGAATACCTGGGCAATTTCCACAAGGATGCTTGGAACTATGTTCACAATCCACTCCGACAACAAAGGTCTTGTGTTGCCTCCAAAAATCGCATTAAACAAAATAGCAATAGTTCCGATTATGTTTAACAAAGACAAAGAAAAAATTATAGAAGCTTCAAAAAAAGTTGAAGAGATGCTAAAAGAATATTCCCCTATTCTTGATTTGAGAGAAGAAGTCTCCCCAGGCTGGAAATATAATGAACATGAACTCAAAGGAATTCCTTTGAGGATTGAAATTGGTCCAAGAGATCTAAAAAATAATTCGGTGATTGTTGCCAAGAGAGTTGATGGAGAAAAAATTGAAGTTAAGATGGACGACCTCAAAAAAGAGATTCCAAAACTTCTCGAAGAAATGCAAAAAACTTTGTTTGACCGAGCTAAAAAAATCATGATTGAAAATACAACAAAAACAGAAAACAAAGAAGAATTAATCAACATGATTAAAGATAAAAAAATGGTAATTGTTCCTTTATGCAATTCTTTTAATTGTGAAGAAGATTTAAAAACAGAAACAAGCGGTGCAAAAACTTTGTTTATCGACCCTGAGAATACCTCAGTAGAAAACAAAAAATGTATTCTCTGCGGTAAAAAAGCAGATTACTGGGTCTACACCGGTAAAACCTATTAATTTATAAATCAGCTCACAACCAGATAAAGGTATTACATGACCTTATGAGAACTATATATATTTTACTTATTATTTTATGGACGCAATGTGTAGAGATATTATCGGCAAAACAATTGTTTCAGAAGAAACCGGGAGAAAATTCGGACTGGTTGGAAATCTGGATTTTATCATAGAAAGTGGTGAACTTTTGAGTCTGGTTATCGAAGCCCCAACAAAAGCAGTAGAACAGATAAATCTTGAGACCGACAATAAAGGATGTTTTTTAATTCCTTTCTCAACAGTCAAAAGTGTTGGAGATTTTATAATCGTCTCTGAAAAAGAGATAATTTAACGGTTTTATTTGATTTTTTCGAAATATGGTTTTTTATAGATTTGAGAATATCTAAAATATTCTTTTAATTGTAATCATTCAGTCCTATTAAATTATTTACATAATATTGCTTCATCTACCCAAAGAATTATTTTAGATAAACATAACTTCAACGCCAGCGCCAATTAGCACAACAACAACCCCGAGAAAAAGAAGCAATAAAGAATCTTCAAGAATAAACTGGAAATGCCTTTTACTCTCTTTGTGTCTGGCTAAAGCAATGGACAACAAACCACCCGCAATCCCCGCAAGAATGTAACCGAGG
>JAUWTN010000045.1 GCA_030614705.1 Candidatus Aenigmatarchaeota archaeon | reverse complement strand
ATTAACACCCAAAGCCCCAATGCTACCATTATAGAGCTTCTTTCTTTCTGATTTGTTGTTCTGAAAAGAAAGGCTTAACTACACCACAAACCCATAATTTATTAAAATTAAAATATTAGTGAATAAAGGATGAATTTAAGCGTGCAGAGCGCCTCCCAGTCGATAAGCAAAACAGCAAAAGTTTACTCCCCGATTCTTCTCCATCCAGTGAACTCAAAAGCATAATCTCCACTGCTTACCCTTGCTTTCTTCCGAATCTGGGGGATTCACAATAAAAACCACCTTTCAAGGCTGGACTTCGCAGTCAAACCAAAGAGGCTTTTACTGCTCTAAATACCTTCCAGGGTTTTCAACTCCCGCTAAGACGATTTCGGGTTACAGGCTCCGCCTAACAACCCAGTCTAGCTCCACACAATAATAATTGTTAAAAGAATTATTAACCTTGTTTCAAAGATTATTGCGATAAAAAAGGCAATAATTTTAGATTCATATTAACAAATAAATATATTGGGTTCTTGGTATCGCATAATGCGATACTTTCAAAGAAGCACTTAATCGACATTACTTTATATATTTATTGAAATCAAATATTAATTTAAAAATTATCCGCAAACAGAATACCCGCAACTTTTGCAGATTTTACATCCTTCTTCCCTCACCAGTTTTGTTTTGCATTTAGGACATAAATCTTTTTTCTTGGTTGCTTCATAGGATGTTGTTTCTTTTTTAGGTTCAAGGTTGGATTCGTATACACCTTTGATTGAATTCTGCCTGAACACAGTCACATCTTTGCACCCAAGTTTATGAGCCATCAAAATTGTATTCTTAACATCTTCAACGCTTGCATTTTCAGGCATGTTGATTGTTTTTGACACTGAAGAATCTGTCCATTTTGTTACAGCCGCCAGAGCTTTTATATGACCTTCTGTATTAATATCCATTGCAGTAACAAATGTTTTTTTAACTTCTTCAGGCAAATCAATTCTCTGGATACCCCCGTTATTTTCGCAGATATTTCTTATTAATCTGTCATCGAACAGGTTTTTTGATTTCATTATTTTTTCGAAAACTGGATTTATATAATAGAAAGTTCCAATTACAACTTTTTTTTCATAAACAAGCGCAAAGGAAGGTTCAACTCCGGATGAACACCCGGCTATCATTGAGATTGAACCTGTTGGAGCGCATACAATTGTGAACCCATGACGGATTCCATATTTTTTTACGTCTTCAATAAGTTTTTTCCATTTTGCATCAGTTTCATCGACTTTAATTGGAAGTTTTCCTTTTGAATAATTGCTTTTTTCATAGTAAGGGAATTTTCCTCTTTCTTTTGCAAGTTCAACTGAGGCGACTTTTGAATAATAGTTTAGTTCTTCCATTATTTTTTCTATGAATTCAATTCCTTCTTCTGAATTATATGCAATTCCTAATTCAAACATTGCGTCTGCAAGACCCATTATACCCAACCCGATTTTTCTTGTGTTTAAACTCATTTCTTCTATTTTTGGAAGAGGATAATTATTTATATCAAGCACATTGTCAAGGAATTTTGTTGTTCTGTTGATTACTTCCCTGAAACTTTCAAAATCAAATTCAGGTTTTTCGCCTTCTTTTATAAAATTGCCGATGTTAATGCTTCCGAGATTGCATGATTCATAAGGATAAAGAAGAACTTCTCCGCAGGGGTTGGTGGTTTCGATTGGACCGAGTGATTCAAGGAAAGGATTATTGTCATTAATGTTGTCCCCAAATATTACTCCAGGCTCTGCGGATTCCCAGCCCTGATAAGTAATCAGTTCAATAATATTTCTTGGGTCCGCATATTTTACAACTTCTTTGGTTTTTGGATTTAGCAAAGGGTAAGGTTTTCTTGAATTATAATATTCCCAAAAATCAGGTTTTATAAATACGGAAATGTTGAAATTGGTCAGTCCCTGATTTTTCTTTTTTGCAACAATAAATTTTTCAATGTCCGGGTGGTCTATGTTTAGGATTCCCATGTTTGCCCCCCTTCTAATACCCCCCTGTTTAATAATATCAGTCATTTTGTCAAATAATGAAATGAATGAAATTGGTCCTGATGCAACGCCGGAAGTGCTTCTTACAGGATCTCCTTCAGGTCTTAAATGCGAGAAATTATAGCCGACTCCGCCTCCGGATTTAAAAATAACTGCAGCTTCTTTCAAAGCTTCCATAATGCTCTCTATGGAATCTTCCACAGGAATTACAAAACAGGCGCTTCCCATTCCAAGCACCCTTCCGAAATTTGCAAGAGCTGGCGTGTTTGGCAGGAATCTTTTTTCAGTCATCAAATCAAAATAATATTTTATTTCGTTTTTATATTCTTCAAATTCTCCTTTTTCAATTAAATTGGCTAACTCAGTAAAACTAATTTTCATCTGGTGATTCCTGTTAAATCGATCATAAAGTCTTTTCAGTGCTTCAAAGTGATATCTGTTTAAACTGCACTCGCCTATTTTTATTTTTCCTTCAGATTGTTCAGGATTGAATTCTTCATGAGGATTTTCCTTTGACTGCGCGCTTTTATCAAATATTTTTTCATCATATAAAATTGAAGGCAGGGTTACATGGATTGCAACTCTTTTGAATAAATCTTTTGGAAACTCTTTTGTTTTTCCTCTTTCATCTTTTTCAAGATATCTTGCAACCATAACCCTTAGGGCATTAAGGTCAAATTTTTTGTCAACTTCATCAATTTCTTCTTTGTTTAAAATTCTTTCTTTTTCTTCCCTGATTTCATCCATTTTTTTCCTGTATAAAATATAACTTTTTGCAACTTCGGGAAGATTGTTTTTAATCAGGATGTGTTCAACAATATCCTGTATTTCTTCAACATTTATAATTCCATCTTTTGTTTTCAATTCAGAAATAACTTCATCGGCTATTTTATCCACAATATCATTTTTTCCTACAGACAGGAAGGCTTTGTAAATAACATTTCTTATTTTGTCTCTGCTAAATGATACTATCTGGCCATTTCTTTTTTTAACTTTTGAAATCTCCATTCTTTATTTTATATAAATATTTAATTAGCAAATACCAGAGTTTTTACATAAATATTAAATTAGTAAGGATTTAGGATTTTACTCAAATATTAAATTAACAAGCATTTGTTATTTTACAAATATATCTAATAAGTTATGGTTTTGGAATCTTTATTTAGTTTAAACACTGTGAGGGAAAATCCAATGAATATATTTATACTTTCTATTATTGGGACTGTTGTTGCAATAATAATCTCAAATTTTTTAGGTCTGAGCGGGCTTTTCCTCACGTTTTTAATAACCCTGTGCCTTTTGCCGATAATGATAAAATATATCCGGTATGAGGAAAGCAGGAGGGAGTATGACCATTTCTGGGATTATTGTTATTCTTTGAGTTTCTTTGAAAGACACGGGGATTTGATTCTAAGTTATTTTTGTATGATTTTTGGAGTATCTCTGGTAATTGCGGGAGCTTTTTTTATTCTTCCCGCGGAAACAAATTCAATGATATTTTCTGACCAGACTAAAGTGATTTCTCAGATTACAGGGAATATAACCACAGGAGAGATTTTTTCAAAGATATTAATTAATAATCTTGGGGTGATGTTGATATGTTTTGTGTTCTCGCTGTTTTATTCTTCCGGGGCAGTTTTATTAATAGCCTGGAATGCAAGCGTTTTGGGCGTTGTTGTGGGGCAAACCGCAAAAACAATGATGAGCATGTCCGCAATACCTTTGTTATTGTTCTCATACATGCCTCATGGTGTTTTTGAATTCCTCGGTTACATTCTTGCGGGGATTGCGGGTGGTTTGTTGTCCATTGCTTTAGCCAGACACAAAGAGAGTAAAAGGCATTTCCAGTTTATTCTTGAAGATTCTTTATTGCTTCTTTTTCTCGGGGTT
>JAUWTN010000029.1 GCA_030614705.1 Candidatus Aenigmatarchaeota archaeon | reverse complement strand
TGTTGAAAAACCTTTCATACAAAAATACACAAATACAGCATTCTATGTAATTGAACCCGATGTTTATTCTGAGATAGAAAAGAAAATTGATTTGGATTCTGAAGAGAGTCCTGAATTTGAACAGGCGGTCTTGCCTGATTTGGCAAAGGACAGAAAAGTGACTTCAATGATTATTCCCTCTTCAGTGTGGCTCCCAATAAACACAAGCAAAGAACATTCAGTGGCGGAGAAATTTTTAAATTCAAAAAAATAAAAAATTCAATTTTGTTAATATTTTCAAGATATATTATTTTTCACAAATCTCAAAATTATCCCAAGTAACTCAGATATATTCCTTAAAGAAATTAAGTTATGCAAATAGGTAGATTGTCTTCAGGAACAGAAGTTATTGATGGTTTGTTAAATGGTGGTATAGAACACGGAGCAATAACAAATGTGTACGGACCTCCAGGCTCAGGAAAAACAAATTTAACTTTATTATTTGCTTTATCAGGTCTGAAAGAAGGAAAAGTCGGGTATGTGGATACAGAAAATGGTTTTTCAACAGAAAGGTTTTTTCAGATAGGGGGAACCAAAGAAGACCTAAAACATATTTTGTATCAAAATCCATCAAGTTTCAAAGAGCAGATAAAAGTGATGCATAAATTAAAGGACTTGGATTTGAAATTGATTATCGTGGATTCCATGGTTTCATTATACCGTCTTGAAATTAACAAAGAGAATTTCACGGAAATAAATAAAGCCCTTGCAAAGCAACTGGCATTCTTGTCTTTTTTGGCAAAGGAAAAAGAGATTCCAGTGATGATTACAAATCAGGTTTATTCTGTAAACTCTGATGAAATAGAATTGTCTGGAAGAGATGTTGTAAAATACTGGAGCAAGTGTTTGCTGGAATTGAAAAAAGTTGATGACAATCGCAGACTTGCAATTTTGAGAAAACACCGAAGTTTGCCTGAAGGAAAAAAGGTGGAGATTGAGATTACTGAGAAAGGAATTGAGAAAGCAAAGTTCAGAATTTTCTAAATAATATTTTTTTATTTATTGAAACAATAACAATTGCATTGACCTTTGCTTCCGCAGTGTATGGAACGAGAACTAAAAATTTTTACCACGCATGGACCCATATTCACAACATTGGAATATGGAAATGTTAATTCAGGTTTGTTTATTTTAATCACCCATTCCTCAAATTTATTTTTTTCCATAAAAATAGGCCATTCGCAAACACCCCCATCCCAATATTGCATTGTGCAATATGTGTTGCAGTTAAAATCATTTTGATAAGTTCCGGGAGCAAAGAAATAGATAATGCTTATTAGAAAAATAAGTGTTACGCTTAAAATGATAGTTTGTTTGTTCATAATATCTCTAAGATAATTTGCTATAAAGATTTACAAAATTAAAATTATCTGTTGAATAAAGCTTTTCTTCCTTCTACATCAATATATGCGACTTCTTCTCCTTCTTTCAGTTTTTCTCCTGCAGTGGATAAATCAAACATTTCGTAAGATTCCAGATCCATTATTTGGGCTGTATCTCCCTGAACGCTTACCACTTGTCCTTTCTTTTTTAGAATCATTGGAACTTCTACATTTGAAGATACTGGACCTACATATTCCCTTTTTTTGCCGTCAAAAACACCCACAGCGATTACAGTTGCCTTAGCTCCGCCGTGTTTACTGGTCTTTCCGCTTGTTTTGTTTGTTATTTTGCAGGGTTCTCCATCTATTTTGATGTAATTTCCTTCTTTAAGGGTTCTTACTTCTACCATAAAATTATTTTTAAATATAATATAAAACCCCTTATTTTGTCTTTTTCTTTATAATCTGCAAATAAATCTCAGTCTGGGCTTTTATATAAAAAACCTGGGATATGGATTTTCCAATCATGCTTATCAAAAGGCAGATAAATAATTCATTAAGATTCAAACTGATGGCGGTTATGGGATTTAATATAATTCCCCCTCCGGAAATTAATGTTGTAATAATCATATAAATTAAAGGTATTGAAAACATCAGGCTGAGCAGGAAAGATAAGATTCCAAGAGCAAAATAAATTATTATCAAAGAACTGCATCTCTTTTTGAACAACTCAAATGAATATTCCAAACCATTGGCAAATCCCATATTTTTTATGATTATATTTTGATATACAAAATAGAGCGCAAGAACAGATAGGAACATAAAAATAAATCCGAAGTAAGGTATTGAAATTGCGAACATATTTATTGCAATTATAATTATACTCACCATGAGCAATGATAAAATTTTATGGTAAGAAATTAAAAAACTTTTTTTATATTCTTTTTCTTTGTAACTTTGGTGTATAACTGCGCCTTTAAGTACAAGGTTTATAATAAACAATAAAATGAACACTATAGTAATTTCCAAAAACATAATGGAAAATACATAAATTCCTGATAAAATATTAGGCGAACTAAATAAATTTGCGTTGTTGAAAATACCCAGAATAAGCGACAATCCCAGCAAGTTCATCAGGAAAAAAGGAAACCATCTTTTCGGATTAATGCAAAATCTTAAACCCTTGTTTATACTATCTCCTAAATCCATAATTATATAAAAATAATATAAAATAAAATTATTTAAATTCCAATTCAATTCCCTGGTATTTGTCTGCTATGAAGTTGTAGATTAATGCGAAAATTGCTCCTCCTATGAAACCCATTATGAACAACATTATTGGGTAGACTATTATTGCAAATATTCCGATTATTCCTCCCATAGCTGCACCTCCCATCATAGAACCAATTAATACGCCACCTATAGTTATGAGGATTCCCATTACCAGACCTATTACTGCGTATATTAGTCCCATCACTACTGCGAAACTTAGCACACCAATACTTTTTAATTCCTGTTTTGCCATAATAAATACTATTTATATATTATCAACCCTCCAATTAGGTTTTATTTCAATTTCCCCCAATTTTTTATTATTGTAATTTACCAACGCAGTCATCGCAATCATTGTCCCATTATCCCCCGCAAATTCTTTTGGCACAACCTCAAATTTTGCTCCGCGGTCTTTGCACATAATTTTTAGCATTTCCTGAAGTCTATTATTTTGGGCAACTCCCCCAACCAATAACAATTCTTTTTTTTCTGTTGCCGCAATAGCTCTTTCGGTTATTTCAGTGAGCATTGCAAAGCAGACTTCCTGGAAAGAGTAAAATATATTTTCTTTACTCTCGCCTTTTTCAAGTCTTCTTATTGATTCAGATAAAATTCCTGAAAAATTTAGGTCCATTCCTTTTACTGAATATGGAAGCATAACAAATTTTCCTTTCTCCGCAATTTTTTCAATTTTCGGACCTGCTGGAAAACTCAATCCTGCTGCTCGCCCAAGTTTATCTATTGCATTTCCTACCCCAATATCCTGAGTTTCTCCAAGAATTCTGTAACCCTTATTTTCATAGATTATTTGGGTATTTCCGCCGGAAACATATAGGGCTACAGGCGATTTTAATTCAGTTATTATTTTTCCTATTTCAATATGAGCCTGACAGTGGTTTACTCCAATCAGAGGTTTCCCTAATTTTTCGGACAATTCTTTCGCAAAGTTCAGACCATGATATAGGCAGGGAGGCAGTCCTGGTCCAGAGGATAGCCCTATTAAGTCTATTTCTTTAAGGTCAATTTTATCCTCTATTTTTTTCAGAATTTCTGATGCGTTTTTTTCATGGGATTGCGCGGCTTCAAGTGGAATTATGCCTTCTTTTGGCGAATAATGCGTTCTTTCGTCAGCAAGCACATTAAATTTTTCATCCACAACCCCAATTCCAAATGTATGGGCTGTGCTCTCAATCCCTATAACTTTCATAAATAATATAATGAAAGTAATTGCAGTTATACCCGCTTATAATGAAGGGAAAACAATAGCAGAAGTTGTGAAAAGAACCAGGAAATTTGTGGACGAAATTGTGGTTATTGATGATGGTTCTGAGGATAACACCAGCAAACTGGCAGAAAAAGAAGGAGCTAAAGTTTTGGTAAATAAGAATAATCAGGGGGTTGGGTATTCAAAGAGAAAAGGAATTAAAAGAGCAATATTTCTTGGAGCTGATATTATTGTTACTCTGGATGCTGACTTACAGCATTCGCCTGAGGATATTCCGAGGTTTGTAAAAAAAGTGGAAGAGGGTTATGATTTTGTTCTTGGTTCAAGAAATCTTAAAAAATATCCATGGATTAAAAAGTTTGGAAATTTTTGCCTGAACAATCTTACAAATTTTATTTGCGGAACAAAACTGAAAGATACTGAAAGCGGGTACAAAGCTTTCTCGGTGGATGCAGTCAAAAAAATGAATCTGAAAGCAAAATGTTATCACATTGAAAGCGAGATTATTTATGAGGTCGGCAAGAATAAATTAAAATGCACTACAATTGATATCGATTCTCCGGTTTACCGAAAGGGCGTAACAGTGTGGGGAGGAATAAAAAATTTTGTGTATTTGTTGAAAAAAAGGAAGTCGGATTTATAATTTTATATATCAGTTGCAAAAGAGTTGGTTTACCATTTTTTATTGAATTGAATCTTCCATCAACCCAATCAACGGTGAAAACAATTTAATAAATTCCTTGAGAAATTCTTTAATCCAGTCAGAATTTACTTCAGTAATTTTCCCTGTTATTTTATTTGTTGTTGCATTGGAGGATTGATTTGCAAAATTATTTTCTGATTTATTGAATATTTCTGATTCTTCATTTCCCCACGAATAAGTTTCATTGAAAATTACATCGCTGTCTTTGATTGCGAATACATAATACTTTCCAAAATCTTTGAAGACCCTGTATTTCCTGCCCGTGATTGTGTAGGTATCAGGACCAACTATTATTAATTTACAACCTTCACAATCAGACAAATTAATTCTTAATTTTTCGTCATCCCATATTTTTAATTCCGGAAACTTATCAATTTTTTCTACTACTTCTTCAGGTTCATCTTCAATTATCTCTGAAGTTACTAAAACAGTTTCTGTTAAATCATAGGTTTTACTATCTATTTTAGTTCTGATTCTGAAAGAATATTCTCCAGGTGTTGCATCGTTTTTGATTTTGTTTTCCAAATAGATTATTTTTTCTTCCTGCTTTCCAAGAGATAGGCCCTTCTTATTTGAACTCCATCCACCCGTAATGCATTTTTTACCGTCATAAGCGTAAGAATAAATTTCCAATAATATTTTATCAGCTCCATTGTTTTTTAATTTTACAATTGTTTCAAATTCCTGGTTTCTGGCCAAAATATCCGTTAAATTTAAAATATCAATATTTAGATTTGATGGTTTTGCGGACTCTTTTTCTTCTGAAGAAGAGCATTTTTTGCATGTGGGGCAATCTTCGCATTCTTTATCCCCAATTACAATAATCATCTTTTCAGCCAGATTATCTTCGTAATTTGCATCATTGCAATAAGTGTTTGTTATTTCCGCTTTTATGATTTAAGCTGACGTTCCGCAGTCAAATTTTGGTGTGTAGTCTCTTGAGGAATTCTTATTTGTTTTTATGCTTGCAGTTGTATAGGGATTTTTTATAAAGTTCCCAAAATAATCTTCTATCCAATAAGTTATTTCTATTTGATTGTTTTGATAATTTCCTGAAGAATCATTTACAAAAATATAATACTTTGATTTTTCATTTACAGACCAGATTAATGGAGATGAAATCTGGATTGTTAAATTGCAGGGAATTGTTTTTGAGTCAATAACAATTATAGTTTTGCAAACAGAAGCGTTGTTAAAATTGGTTGTTGCATTTATTATCTTTCCGCAAAGCGTGAAATTTCCAATTTGGTTTGGGGTCCATTCTCCGGTATTTGAATACCCGCTGCAACCAATTTCTCTGGTAAAATTATTTTCTTTTATTAAATTTCCTGTTGAATTTGTAATGTTGTATTGAATTGTTATGTTATCTTTTTTTTCACAGCTACCATCAACTTCTTTTTTGTTTTCAATTATTATTTCAAATAGTGAAGTATATTCTAAATCCAAAAGAATTTCAGTCTCAAGATAAACATCCAAAGTTGTATTTTTCTGGATTTGTGGTAAAACAGAAATTGTATTATTAATGGTTTGTCCATCCAAAGAAGCAAGTATTATATAATTACCTGGATGGGTTGGCATCCATTCAAATTGAATTTCTGTAATATTCATTCCAGATATATTTGCTGTTACTGGATTGGTATAAATGTTGTTTATAGATAGATTAACAGAAATATCTATTACCTCTTCTTTTCCATGATTTAATATTTTAACAAAAATTGTGGTTGTCTTATTGGCGTAAATTTTTTCTTCTGTTGAAATTTCTAAAAGTTCTAATGTTGCATCTTCATAAAAATTCTGTTTTCCAGGACTTGGCGGAAGGGCAATCCAGTTTGTTGGGTTATTGGAAAGATTTCGGCTTGAGTTGATTCTTTGAAGAGACTCTCCATCAGAGCATGAAGGTATCGGCGGTGAGGTATAATTTACTTGGTCGATTAAAGTACCACTTGCATTCCATAAACTAATTCGTTCACCACTATTCTTCAGACCACTTGTGCAGATTGAATTATCACCTGTGGTTAAATGAGTTATTCCCTCAGGGACACTCACATTTGTATCTTCATCGGTGATTATTGCATATCTTTTTGAGATTAACACAGTTGAACTTCCACCAAATCCTTTCAAGGTTTCTATATCACTACCACCATCTGAAATATTCCAACCATCTAAGTTAACAGAATATGCATTTGGATTATACAACTCAATAAATTCACCTTTAGACTCATCTGAGGGATTATACATTATTTCATTAATCACAATCTGCCCAAAACAAGGAAATAACAAAAATTGAATTAAAATTAATAGAGTAATTATTTTCATAAAATAATAATAATAAATATTTTTATTAACTTTAGATAAAATTATGATACCTAAACTTCTTAAAATATTTCTTAGCGGCAATAGTCCATAATTGCGGGTCGCAGCCTCCCTTTTCAGTTTTAGGATTGCCTAAAATGAATATTTCCGGGTCAGTGTCCAGTTTTGACACAATTCTTGAACTTATTTCTTCCACGTGTCTCAGGCTTTTTGCAAGATCTGCAAATCCATATCTTTCCGCCCAAAGCCTGTGTTTCATTGCTCCGTTATTTATTATTGCCTGTTCAAAAGGCCATATTGTTCTGGAATGATATTCTGATTTTATTTTATTGGCAAATTCTGGTTCAAGGGTTCTGTATCCTATCTCTGTTTCAATTTTTTTTGAGGACTCAATAATTCTTTCCAGTTGTTTGTTTTTCAGGTCTCCGGGTTCAAGATAAAACAACATATGCAGGAAGTCGGAGCTTACTGCTTCGATAGGACCTTTTTTGTCAATAGCAATATAAAAATTGTCAGATTCTTGATTAAATAATTTTTCCATACCCTTCTTCATTTTTTCCCCAATCCTAAAATATTTTGGGTCTAATATTTTTGCGACGCATTTTATCCCACACATATTTTGGACATGCGCCAGCAGGTAACATATCGGATAAACAGGTTCTCCATTCTTCCGGTTAATTATTTCGGAATCTTTCCAGTAGGTTGTTTTTGTTGCAAATCTTTTTCCGTAGCAGAATTTAGGATCTTCCATGAACAGGCTGTCCTGATTGAGGTGGGATAGAATATATTCAATTGCGTTTTCTATGCTTTTTTGTTGGTATTCTGCCAGGCTTTTATCTCCAGTTAAATCAATGTAAAATTTATGCCCTATAAGGAACAAGGCAGTTGTGTCGCATGCGCTGAATTTAGTTGACACCCCATTTAGATCTATTGCAGGATATTCATGAGATATTTTGCCGGGTTCTTCTCCGTTTTTAGGATTTTTGTTTACTCCTTGTTCATAAGTGCAAAAATTAAGCTGGTTTTCTAGCATCTTAGAATCTCTGGAAAGAATTGCGGATATTATGCTATCTCTCGTAAAGTTTCTTGGGAATCCCGGAAGACCCGCGTTGTAAAGTGTAAATCCACGGTATTCTGTTTTGAGCCTTTCCATAATTTAGTTTGATTTAGATTATATGAATCAAGAATGTAATTGTATTTTTAAGTTATAAATTTTATAATGGACGGCAAATTAATCTTATTTGTTTTTGTTTTAGCAATATCCCTGGTTAATGCAACCGAAGTAACAACTTTTGTAAACCCTGATTGCAGTTATGAATCTCTCGAGAACTTTCTTTTAGATTCTTCTACATTATATATCGCAGTATATGAATTTACAAATCCCTGCATTGCGGATATACTCAGTAAAGAAAGCAATGTTGAAATAATCCTGTTGGTTGAAAATGTTCCTGTGAGCGGAATGAAAGAAGAAGAAAAGAAAATATTGTGCAAATTGAAAGAAAACAATATTCGCGTTGTTCTCTATGATGGCGATGGGTTTCATCACGCAAAATATGTAATCAAGGATAATTCTTCTGTTTTAATTGCTTCTGAGAATTTTGGTTACACCGGCTTTTCCAAAAACCCTTCTTTCGGAAACCGGGGTTGGGGAGCGATTATTGAAGATAACAAAACCGCAAATGATTTTCTAAAAACTTTTTTTGATGATTTGAAAATTTCTGAAGAATTTGTGTGCGAGCTTGATAATTATGATACTGTCTGCAATCCAGTTGTTGGGGATTATAGCCCTGGAATTGAACCTGAAAAATTCAGCAATCAGGAAGTTTATTCAATATTTGCCCCTAATGCAATTGATGATGTTTTGGAATTGATAGACACAGCAGAAGAATCGATTTATATCCAGCAAATGTATATTTACAAGCACTGGGGTTCAAGGAAGGAGGGTTCTGTTGATAAGACTCCGAGTCTTTTCCTTGAGAGGGTGATAAACAAATCAAGAGAAGGTGTTGATGTTAAAATTTTGCTTGACAGTTATTGGTACAATATTGATAAGAAAAATCCGGTTAGCAATTATTACACGGTGGAATATGTAAATCAGATAGCAAAAGAAGAAAACCTGAATCTTGAAGCAAGGTTAATTAATCTTGATAAAACAAATCTCGAGAAGATTCATAACAAGGGCGTGATTATAGATAACAAAACTGTTTTAGTGTCAAGTATAAACTGGAATGAGCATTCACCAAAAAATAACCGGGAAGCGGGAATTGTTATGAAAGG
>JAUWTN010000004.1 GCA_030614705.1 Candidatus Aenigmatarchaeota archaeon | reverse complement strand
GGGAAGGAAATTTTCTTTATTAGTGCATTTACTCAATAAAAAAACAGACGGATTATCACTTATTTTTTGCGGAACAAGAATGGAAGTAGATTACCTCACAGCAAATTTAAAGCAAAATGATATTCACGCAATGGCTATTCACGGAGGTCTTACCCAAAACAAAAGAGTTCATGCTTTGGATTCCTTGAAAAAAGAAAAAACAAGGATTCTTGTGGCAACAGATGTTGCGGCAAGAGGTTTGGATATAAAAAATGTTACTCAGGTTTACAATTATGATGTTCCAAAAACATCAGAAGATTATATCCATAGGATTGGAAGAACAGCAAGAGCAGGAAAAAACGGCGAAGCTATAACTTTATTGTCAGAAAGAGATTATGATAATTTCAGGTGCGTTTTATCAGACCGTAAATTAGATATAAAAAGCACAGGCGTGCCAAAAATACCTAAACTCGTATTTGACAGAAACCTCATTCAGGAAAGAAATATGGGAACCCGGGGAGGAAATCGGGGAACTAGAGGTGGATTTAGTGATCGAGGAAGTTTTGAGAGAAGAAGCAGTGGATTCGGCGGAAACCGTTCAGGTGGCTATGGAGGTCGAAGTGGCGGAAGTAGTTCAGGAAGTTACGGAGGAAGAAGCAGCAATTCTGGTGGTCGAAGCAGCGGATTCGGCGGAAACAGTTCAGGAGGTTATAAAGGAAAAAGTAGTGGAAACAGTTCTGGAAGTTATGGTGGAAACCGTTCAGGTGGTTATGGAGGAAGCAATAGCAATTCTGGAGGTCGAAGCAGTGGCTTTGGCGGAAATAGTTCAGGAGGTTATAAAGGAAAAAGCAATTCAGGGTCAAGTGATGGAAGAAGGTCAAATAAACCAAACAGGCGAAGGAGATATTAATTAATTGAATAATTTGTTAATTAAAATATAACTGGATTTTTGATATTATTTATGGAAATATTATTTTTCACAAACAATAAGCGAAAGGCAAATGGGATGAAAAAAATAATTGAGAAATTCAGGATTAATATTAAGATTGAAAAGAATTTTGGGATTCCTGAAATTCAGGCAGATACTTGCGAAGAAGTTGCGGAATTTGGAGCAAAATGGACAGCGGAAAAAATCAGGAAACCAACAATAAAGCTTGATACTGGTCTTTTTGTGGATGCTTTAAATGGCTTGCCTGGGGTGTATACAAGCCAATTTCACAAAAAACTTGGAATTGAAAAGTTTATGAAATTAATGGAAAATGAAACAAACAGAAAAGCCTACCTGGTTTATGCTTTTAGTTTCTGCGAGCCCGGAAAAGAACCAGTAACTTTTTCATGCAAGACCAAAGGAACTGTAATTGAAAAATCCAATCAAGAAGGTTCATTAATAGATTCAGTTTTTATCCCGGATGGAGAAAAAGAAGTAATTGGCAAATTGAGAGAAACCCATCCCGAAAAAATATCCCAATTTTTTGATATTGAAGAAAAATTCGCAAAGTGGTTTATCAAAAATAATAAAATATAATTCAATTTTTAGAAGTTTTAATTCTATTTAACAAAAATCCCATTAACAATTCCATCTTGTCCAGGTCTGCTTGTAACTCTCACATGTCCTTTTTCAGTCTCAATAATTGCTCCTTTTGTGATTACTTTTTCTCTATTAAACCTGAAATTTGCATTGTTCTTGACAACCTGCATGATTTTATGTTTTTCCCCTTCTACATTCACAAATTCAGCATTAAGCATTTTTGTTTTGTAATTACCGCCTTTTGTACGATTAACGCTGACTTTCCTTGCTCCTATCTTTACAGGGATAAAATAGCCACCTCTCTCAAATTTCTTCTTTTTTCTGTTAGTAAGGGCTCTTCCTCCCGTACTTTTTCTCCTGCTTTTCAAACACCAGAATACCATAATAAAATTAATAAATTAAATAACCAAAAACCAAAAAATAAAAGATATATACACTATGAAGTATAGTTATTATTCACTTGTGTCTTCTTCAGTTGTTTCTCCTTCAGGTTCAGATTCTGAATCGTAGTATCTCATTTATCTATGACGAAAAACAAGTATATATAGATTTTGGATGTCTGATATATATTTTTTACGATAGAAATCTATATATTATTTAATTAATTCCAAATTACCATCCAATAATCCAGTTGTTATTGAATTGCTATATTGAATTATTGTTTTATAAGACCCCATATTTGATGTATTTATTCTTATTTTTAATTATTTTTCTATTAACTTTATGTCAAAAAATTCAAAAGAGGAAAAAATAGCAGAAACTAAGGAAGCGACTAAAACAAAAGAGTCAACAACTAAAAATACACTGAAAATGAATTATAAAATATTCGCAGTTCTTCTCCTTGTAGGCGGTCTGGCAATTGGTTTGCTTACAGGTATGTTGTTAAATTCATGTCCAGCATCAATACAATCCATGAATTCGCAGGAGGCTGGGGACAAAGCAGTAGAATTCATTACAACTAATTTGTTAGGTCCAGGCATTTCAGCAGAACTGGTTTCAATAGAGGAACTAAACGGCGGCTCTTTGTATAAACTTGAGTTAAATATTTCAGATGGCAGCAGTTCACAGGTTGCGGAATCTTACATCACAAGCGATGGTGAATATATATTCCCTCAGGGAATTCCAACAGGAGAATTTGCGGCTTTGAAAGATGCGATAGCTGAAGAGCAAGAGCAAAATCCACCACAAGAAGCAGATTGGTCTGTTTTTAAGGAATCCCTACCTGATGAATTAAAAGAGCAAATTTTGGGATATAACCTTTCAGAACCAAAACAGACAGATCATGATAGAGTCATGGAATTTGAAGGAGCTGAAGAATGCAAAAACAAGTTAATAGTATTTTCTAATGCAGGCTGTGGATGGTGCACAAAGTATTACCCTATTTTAGTTCAAGCGCAGGAAGATTATCCAGAACTTGAAATATATGCATTAGATCTTATGGCTAATAGAGATATCGCAGAAATCTACGGTGTTGGAGGAACTCCAGCAAATATAATTAACTGTAAATATTTTGCCAGTGGATATCTTGATACAGAAGTACTTTATGAAATCCTTGAAGAATACGGTAAGTGATAATAATATTTTGTTTTTAATTTATTTTGATTTTTCTTTAAATTAGTGTTATTTATCTCAATTTTAGGCAATTTTTTTGTTTATGATACTTTTATTTTTTAATAAATGAGTTTATGGACAGGAAAAGACTGGCGGCAAGAATATTGAAAGTGGGCAGAAATAAAGTCTGGTTTGACCACACAAAAAAGAAAGAGATAGAAGAATCAATAACTGCCGCAGATTTCAGGGAATTAATAAAGAAAAAGGCAATAAAGAAAATCCCTGAGAAGAAAAATTTGTCAATTCGTAAGAAAGTTAAAAAGGGAACCGGGAGCAGAAAAGGAGCAAAATATTCCCGTTTAGGTAAAAAAAGGCGATGGATTATAAAAATTCGAGGTTTAAGGGCAGAATTAAAAAGATTACTTGGAGGCGATAAAATTGAAAAAACAATTTACAAGGATTTATACAGGAAATCCGGAGGTGGATTTTTCAGGGATAAATCACATTTAAATTCTTATCTTGAAAGGCAGGAATTGATTAAAAAATAGATTATTTCAGTGATTTAAAAAACATTTTTGATTAATTATTTTTATTTTAAGTAGCTGAATTATTGAACCTTTGATGTAGGGGGTTACTTTTAAAGTTTTCTAATTGTATTATGGGACTTGAATACATACACGCGGCATTATTGTTACATGAAGCAAAAAAGGACATTGATGAGGCTTCAGTATCTAAAATTATAGAATCTGTTGGTTTAACCGCAGATAAAGCAATGATTAAATCAACCGTGGAAAATTTAAAAGAAGTTAATATTGAAGAGGTCTTGAGTTCTGCAGTAGCAGCTCCAGTAGCGGCAGCAGCAGCACCGGCAGCAGGAGGAGAAGAAAAGAAAGAGGAAAAGAAGGAAGAAAACACAGAAAAGAAAGCAGAGGCAGCCGCAACAGGATTGAGTTCTTTATTTGGATAATTTTTATTGGTTTTTGGTTGTAATAATTTAATCAGGATTAATTGTATTTTTTCCTGATACAAAACTTAAATTTTGTTTAAAATATAGAATATATTATTTATTATGCTTTAATTTAAATCTTTCGCTGTATTGAAGTAAATAAAATTATAAATTAATTTAATATTTATAATATAGTGGTTAAAATGAATTTAAGGGGTAAGATAAACTTTAAGAAATCTAAATTATTAGGTGATTTTTTTCTTAAAGGTGGAGATGTTTCCACAGCAGCAGAATATTTTGAAAAAAGTATAGAGATAAATCCTGATGATGAAAGATCCCATTATAATCTTGGATTCTGTTATTTTCATTTAGAGAATATGGAATATGCTGAAAGAGAATTTAGAGAAGTTTTAAAACTGAATCTTGGTAATGATAATGCTTGGATGAAACTTGGGGCTCTTTATCAACAGTATTCAGAGGAAGAAGGAAGAGGTAGTTGGTATAATGAGATTGGAAAACGTATTGAGGGGTCAAATGCTGTGTGCAAAAATCCATCTAAAATTCACCTTCAGGAAATTATAGAAAAATATAGTAATTGTGTTGGAGTCTCTTATGCTAAATTTGATGGAGATAATAATCTTTTTTTTGTAAATAAAGAATAAGTGAATGTTTTAAGTATTATTTATAAGTAATATAATGGAAGAAATAGAAGAATATTTTAGAGTTATATTGGACGACACTTCACTTTCAGATAAATCTAAAACTAAGTTGTTAAAAGAAGCCACGGAGATTTATGAAGAAATTAATCCTATTCGTTATTCTGGAGAAAATAAAGCAAATGTTGCGTTATATTTGGCATGTGATGAATGTTCCTGCGCAATACCAAAGAAAATTCCAAAACCAAAACTCCCTCTTTTACATAAGGCAAGGAAAAAAACAGGAATAGAAAGAGTGGATATTCTTGAAAGAATAGATCCTATGTGTAAATTAGCAAATTTTGAAGGAGATTGTATTCCAGAAAGAGCAAAATATATTCTGAAGGAGTATAAGGAGAAAAATGCTATAGGATATGGCGCTGGAGCGCCTGTTGGAACTGCGGTAACCGCAATTTATAGAGCTTCCAAAATTTGCGATGAGCCAATAACACAAAGAGAATTGCGGGGATATTTTGGTGTGAATGAAGTTACAATCAGGAAAAGATATAAGGAGATGAAAAATACATTAGGAATTTGTTTTTGATTATTCAACCAAAATCCCAAATTTCCCGGGCCAGGATTCTTTTATCAAATCTTTTGTAATTTCAATCTCACACTCAAATTCTTTTTCCAAAAATTCTTTGTTTTCTTCAATTAATTTATTTTCTTCTGGATTGAATGTTCCTGTTCCGCTACTTAAAATTCTTTTAATTAATCTCTGGATTTCCTTTGATTTTTTTCTTGATTCTTCAAATTTCATAGACTCTTTTATTAGTTCACTAAAATCGTGAGTTTCTTCAAGTTTCTTCTCCAACTCAGAAAATAATTTATATTTCCATTCATCAGGAACAACAATTTTAATCTTTTTTGGTTGCCCGACTTTTGCAAGTTCAATCACAATTTTTATATCCTCAAGCAGATTCGAGATTATTTCTTCATTTTTCTCAGCAGTTTCATCAATTTTTTTTTCATCAATTTCAGGTAATTTATCTAAACTTATAAATCCTGCATTTCCAGTTTTTTCCCAGATTTCTTCGCAGAGAAATGGGGTGATTGGGGCAAGAATTTTTGTCTGCAACTCTATGAATTTTGACAAGAGTTCTTTATTGTAATTAGTTGCTCTTCTTTTATACCACTTGAAATGATTCTGCAGTTCAAAAAATCCAATTTGCAAAACTAATTTTGTTTCAAGATTGTCATAATTTTCATAAACTTTTTTCATTGTTCGGTTCATTACAGAATCAAACCATTTGTCTATGCTCTTATAATCTTCATAAGTTTCATAGTCTGAGGTTGCGAATTCATAGAATTTTTTTAGTTTTGTTCCAATAGCTTTGCTTTCTTTTAATTCAATATTTACATCATCCATGCCGGTTGTTCCCGCATAAGCAACTATAAATCGCAGGACATCAATTGAGTAATCATTAATCGCGTCTTTCATAAACACAACATTTCCTTTGCTCTTGCTCATCTTTTCCCCATCCAGCATAACATGCCCGTTTACGCTGATTCCTGTTGGGAGATTTTCTTCAGGGAAAATTGCTGTGTGGTTAAACATGCAAAATGTAAGATGGTTCTGGATTAGATCCTTCCCGGAATTTCTTACCTGAAAACCATTTTTGTACCAGTAGATAAATTCTTCCCTCATTTTTTTAAGAGATTCAACTTCAACATTATTATTCTCAGATATTTTGCTGAGGTCCCCTTCTTTTCCAAGGAAAATATAATCAAAGAATTCTTCATTAAGGATTTTGTCATTTTTCAGTTTTCCTTCCTGAAGATAATTTGAGATTGTGTAATAAGCCATGTATAATGTGCTGTCAGACAGGCTCTCAATTACCTGTGTTTCATCAAAAGGAAGTGTTGTTCCTATGGAAGTTTTTTTGTCTCTTGTGCAGGCCCAGTCATTAAGCCAGTCAATTGTATAATGGAAATTGTCTTTTATTTCAGAAGGATAATATCTCATCCGGTCAACAAGTTCATGGGTTTTTTTCTTCAACTCTTTATTGCTATAATTGATAAACCATTGATCTTTCACAATTTTGATTACAGCTTGATTAAGGCATCTACAAATTACTTTTTCAGGAAGTATGAAATATTTTACCCCAATACCCCTTCTTATAAATTTCTCAATAAGTTCGTCTTTCACCTCAGAAACTTTTTTCCCTTCAAGTTCTTTTATCTTCAGGATTCCTGAGTGAAATTCTTTTTTATAAATTTCTTTTGTTGCAATTTCAAGTTTGTCTTTTTCTTTTTGGGATTTGATTTTCATTTTTTCAACAAGTTCCGCAGCAGGGAATTCCCCAAATTCTTCCAGATTTATTAATGAGATAAAATCAAAGTTTAGGTCTTCTTCTTTCAACCCATATTTTTCCCTGAGCTCTTTATTTTCTCTCAGTTCCTTAACGCCCGCATAATCAAAAGGCGCATGCGCGGGAACGCACATTACAATTCCTGACCCGATTTTAATATCAACAAAACTTGCGGGGAGGATTATTACTTCTTTGTTTGTCACGGGGTTCAGGACTCTCTTTTTTATAAATTCAGAACCTTTTACTTCTTTAAGTTCATTTACCTCAAAATCCTGTTTTTTCAGATTTTCAATCATTCCTTTGGAAATTATCCATTTTTCTCCTGAAACTTCTGCTTGATAATAGGTTTCGTCAGGATTTATCCAGAGATTGGTTACTCCGTAGATTGTCTCAGGTCTATAGGTCATTACCGGTAGTTTAAACCCCTCAAGTTCAAATTTCAGCAAGATAACTTCTTCAGGGACAACGCCTTCTCCTTCTGCTCTATCATGGTCTCCTATAGGAAACCCGCATTTCTCGCAGAAGACCACAGCGTGATTTCCTTTATTTACAAGGTCTTTTTCCTTTAACTTCATAAACTGCCATTTTACAAAACTATCGTAAGGTTTATTTATTTCAGTGGTTATAAAACTCCGCCTCCAGTCAATTGAAAAACCCATATTTTTTAGGTTCTCTTTCCATTTTTCAGGAAAATATTCTATCCAGTGGTTTACATCTGAAAACTTTTCCAAATCTTCTTCAGGGACCCCCATATCTTTGAGAATTTTGGTTTGTTTTTCTTCTTTCTCTTTTATCCTCTTTGCTGCGGCAACAATTGGCTGTCCGGTTGCGTGAAATCCCTGCGGGAAAAGAACATTAAATCCCTGCATTCTCTTGAACCTCGCCAAAATTTCAGTTCTCAGAAATGTGAATAAGTGACCAAGATGCCCGTAACCGTTTACATAAGGATAAGCAGCATTTACAAAGAATTTCTCCTTGTTGTCAGGATTTGATTCAAATATCTTTTCGTCTTCCCACCTTTTTTTCCATTTTTCTTCAATTTCCCTGAATTCCATAATATGGAAATTAGTAAATTAATTAATCTTAGTGGATGGAAAAGCTTTATAATCACTTATAAATAATTATTTTATTAATATTATAGCAGGAGAATATGAAGATCTATATGATAAAAAAGTTGGGTTGATTGTTGACGCTAATACAGCTAGCGGAAACTATGGAGTTGTTGGATGTTCTTTATCTTTTGAAGGAATATTATTATCTGAAACAGGTTCTCAAGTAAAACTAAAAAATGTAAAGACAAAATATTCTCCAAGTTTTGAAACTCCAAAACTCTATGCAAGCAAGGATAAAATTGTTTTGCTATATGAACTTAAAGATTGAGACATTATATACTGTTATTTTTAATAACTTTTTTATAGAAATATGCGCTGTCCTTCCAAGTCCTTTTAAGTGTCTGAAAGTCAATATATATTAGACCAAATCTCTGTGAATACCCGAAGGTCCATTCGAAATTATCCATAAGAGACCACATACTGTATCCTTTTAAATTCACACCGGCTTTTATTGCTTTATGGACTTTTTTGAGATGTTTTTGCAGAAAATCAATTCGTTTTTTATCATGAATTTCACCCTTTTTTGTTAACTTATCATTAAATGCAGACCCATTTTCTGTAATATATAAAGGGATATTTCCATAATCTTTCTTTAATCTTATCAGCAAATCGTATAATCCCTGCGGATAAATTTCCAATCCCATGTCCGTATATTTGGCATTTTTTGTTTTAATTTGTTTAACCCCAAGATCATTGTTTTTTTCATCTGCTTTTACCACATCTCTGTTATAATAATTGACTCCCAAAAAGTCCATTTTGGTGTTAATGATTTTTAAGTCATTCTTTCTAATATGAGGTACCCCATATTTCTTCTTAAAAAATTCTAATAATTCTGTTGGGTAAGCTCCTTTTAAAATAGAATTTAGGAACCAGGTGTTTTTAAACTGGTCCTGTTTTTTGGCGGCAATTTTATCTTTTTGGGAATTGCTTGCGGAATACACAGGATTTAAGTTCAGTGTGATACCAATTTTACCTTTCAAACCTATCTGTTTATACAACCTAACGACTTTGCCATGCGACAAAAGAAGATTGTGAACCGCCTGAATAGCTTCTTTAGTATTTTGTATGGCTCCTGCATATATACCGAAAGGGCAATTAGGTTCATTGTGAGTAATCCACATTGGAACAAGCTCGCCAAATTCTTTAAACATACATTCAGCATATTTTTCAAAAGATTTTACTGTATCTCTGTTAGCCCATCCGCCTTTGTCCTGAAGAGCCTGCGGCAGGTCCCAGTGATATAAAGCGATTACTGGTTTTATATTTGCATCCAGTAGAGTCTCAATTAATTTCCTGTAAAAGTTTAGTCCTTTCTGGTTTGGTTTGCCCCCGCCTTTTGGAAAAATTCTTGACCATGAAACAGAAAAGCGGTATGTTTTGATTCCCATTTCTTTCATTATCTGAACATCTTCTTTGAAGCGGTTGTAATGGTCACAAGATATATCCCCATTATCTCCGTTTCTTATATTGCCTTTTTGGTGAGATAATTTATCCCAGACAGAGATTCCTTTACCATCTTCTTTCCATGCTCCTTCTATTTGATATGCTGAAGTGGCTGTGCCCCATTCAAAATCTTTCGGAAATTTCATATTGAATTGTTTTCATTATATTTTTTAGACCCATATTATTAACTAGAGGGATTCTATTTGTTTAGAGAATATAATGAATTTTAGTGAGATTAAGTGTTTATTTAATTTATATAAAATATTATGCCAAAGAACTCTGTGAAATCGAGGATGAGGAAAATCAAGAGAAGAATAAGGAAAGAGAGGGCAAGATTATAAATATAGAGATAGTTTTGTAATTAAACAGAGGTTATTTAAAATTTTTAGTATAAATAAATAATGAATATTGGTGATGATTTATATGAACTAGATATAAAAGATGGCAAGGTTTGTTTAACTCCAGAGCAGACACTTATATATTACTGCGACAAGCATCCGGATTACAAAAGACTTACTCAGAAGTTCAGTTATTTAAAATACTTAAAGACCCTAAACAGAGGAGAATATGGCCTGCGAGAGATAAAGTTATAGCTTTGGCTACAGGCGAAACAACAATAGAAAAGTATCTTGAGCAAAAAAGGAAAAGACTAGATAAACTAAGATTTAGTTGATTTAAATTATGGGAAGTGTTAAGGATTTGGAGATTTTAAAAAAACCTGATAGAGATAGTTTAGGAGTGGGAAGATTTAAATTTTCTGATGATTATTCTGTTATGGATTGGGGCAAAATGCCTAATTCTATTAAAAATAAGGGAAATTCTTTATGCATGACAGGTGGTTATTGTTTTGAAAGAGCAGAAGATCAGGGAATTAACACACATTATCGCGGTCTTGTGAATCAAGAGGGGAAAATTGTTTATACAGATGAACTTGATGAACCAACCAATGTTATGGAAGTTGATTTAGTCAGGGTATTTCCCCCTGAATTCAAAGACGGAAATTATGATTATAATCTATATAATCAATCGCTTAATAATTTACTCATACCTCTTGAAATAATTTATAGGAACAGTTTGCCGAAAGGTTCAAGTGTTTTCAGGAGATTGGAAAGAGGGGATATTGGTTATAAAGATTTGGGGCTGGACCATTATCCTGAACAAGGAGAAAAATTAGACAATCCTCTCTTAGATGTAAGCACAAAACTGGAAGAAACAGACAGGTATATAAAATGGGAGGAAGCCCAGAAGTTGGCTGGATTAACTAATGAAGAAACAGACGAAATTAAAGGAACTCTTTTAAACACAAATAATCTAATTACTAAAATTGCTGGGAAAGCGGATTTGGTAAATGAAGATGGTAAAATAGAATTAGCTTATAACCCTGACAGGGAATTAATGCTTGTTGATGTGCTTTGAACTTTGGATGAATGCAGATTTACTTACGAAGGTATTCCGGTAAGCAAAGAAATTGCGAGAGAATATTATAGGAATACTTTTTGGGCGGATGATGTAGAGACTGCCAAAAGAGTTGCAAAAGAAAATGGAATAAAAGACTGGAGAAAAATCTGCAGGTCAGAGCCCCCGCAATTGGGTGTGGGATTGGATAGAATTGTATCAAATATGTATACTTCCACAGCAAATGAATTTATTGGCAGGAAATTTTTTGATGCTCCAAAACTTGGAGCAGTTGTTGGAGATTATCTGGATTGGCGGGTTTAAATATAAACAGCCTCAGCCGAGGTTTTCATAACATTCCTTTTATTTTTTGAAATGGTTGCGTTGAACTCGGGACCTCGTGCTTACCAAGCACGCACTCTACCAGATTTCTCTAAACCGAAACTTTTTTAAAGCTTGTCGAGCCTTATTTTTCGCAACGCGAAAAAGGGGCATCATTTTTGATGAATGCTGTTTGCAGTTTATCTGAGCTACTGAGGCATAAAATTATAATTATTTTTTTATTTTACTATCAATAATTATTTGAAAAACAATTCCAGATTATTTATAAAGACCTTTTTTGGTGAGTTCTTTAACCCCGTGATTGTCGTATTTTGCTATTATATCACCTCTATCATCTGATTGCACCTCCCAGGGTTTTACAAGAACTACTCTGTTGAGTTCTATCCATAAACCTCTCTTTTTTGCCCCCGGAATCCTGCATAATCTGGTTTTCTCATCCATGCAATAAACCCTAAAATGAGCTCCTCCAAGTTTTTCTTCAACAACACCTATAATTTCATCATCTTTAGGCAGTCTTATTTTAATTTCCACTTCCTCCATTAATAATAAGAACTAATAAGTAGACAAGGAGTGATTTATTAATAACTCCAAAAATATAGATTAATCAGGTAAGGCTCATTATTTCCCCTGAGACCTGAACTGAAATATGTGCATCGGTTCTTTTTATCCGGAATACTCCTTTCAGAAATAAAATAATGTTCTCCTGAAGCCCAAATAATTCCGGTTTTAAGAAGCAGGTTTAAATCCTCTTTATTTTGGTCATAATCATAAATCCAGAAGGTTCTTGGTTCATTCCCGTAAGATAAAGAATATTCGCTCAGAGTTCTTTTGCTCACAGCTGCATAATTTCCATTAGATAAAACAGTGTGATTGTTTTTTGCAAGGTCTCTTGGGAAATTATCCCTGAAGGTGTAATCTCTTGGATTTGAGATTCCTGAGATTTTAATGTCAATCCATTCTTCTGCTGCGCCTGTCCAGTCCGTAACCACAGGATCTATATGGTAAAGTGTAATATTTCCGACTCCTGAAATTGAACAGGTTTCCCCTTCAGAAATATCCAGAGGTAAACAATTGCTGATATTTACTTTAGTCTGTGTGGCATTTACTTCATAATTTAAATCTTTCAGGTAAAGTGTTCCAATTCCTGCTGAGGTATTTATCCGAATTAATTTATTTTCAAATCTCTTTGCAATTCCCGCAATTTTTGAATCAGATAGATTAGTAAATTTTAAATCAAGAACTGCAGAACCCACATTGGAATAATCAAGACCAAAAATTTCTTTTGTGAAAGCATCTGGCGCAGCGGAAAAATCTCTGATTAAAACAAATCCTTTCCCTTCTCTTAATTTTTCAGTAATATTGGACTGGTAAACTGATAAATCATTTACCCCAAAAATTATAAACAAATCTTTCCCTGAAGGGATGTTGCCTAAATTTACTTGTTCAATATTAAATACCGCAGTTGGATAACTCGGAGTTAATATATTTTTATTCAGCCAGCTTATCTGCGTTGGTGTGCAATTACATCCAATTGAAATATTGTATTTAGGAACATTTTTTATTTCATATCCAAAATCAAAAGCAACAGGGAAAGCTCTGGAAGTGAGATTGTAAAGCAGTTCAATATCAAGCCTGTGTTCTTCAGATAAATTTGTCCCGTCAGTGAGAGGATCTGTTATCAGAACATCATCAAAAACATTGCTTTTTTCAAGGGAATTAAGCAGGTCATTGCATATCATCAAACTGTTTACTTCAACCCAATCATTTTCATTGGAGTAATAGAAAAAAGTTGGCATCATCAGACCGAAGATGATAAATGAAAACATAATAATTTCCAGAATTCTTATAAATCCTTTATGCAACATAATTAGTTTGGTATAATTTATAGATAATTGAAAAAAGAAAAATAAATTGTTTAAACTATTGTGTATTTTTTCCTGTCTGCTTCAATTTTTTTTATTTCTTCTGGAGTCATAAGGTTTATTATATTTTCGGTGTCCCGTTTTTATATTTTAAAAAAGAGTAATCTAGTTCCTTAACTTTATTGGAAAATGTATTCTGTCCTATATTTATAGCTGTATCCAAATCCTCTGTCAAATAACCTTCTTCTTCGGCTATGGTTCTTGCATACTCAGTTTCACCACCAAAAGTATATTCACCAATAGTCGCGTAGTCAAGAATAGAACCATCTTTTATTCTTTCTAAAAGAAATTCATAGACTTGTCTGTTCCTATCAGATTCTTCTGTATTTATCATTAATATATAGTAACTCTTAGGTATATATAGTTTTAGGTTGTGGAATATATATTTTACAGACTATAATAATCAAATTCTACCCAACATAAACAATCACCTCCACAAGTTCATCATTCAAAACACAAATCCTTTTCACATAAGCGCTTCTCCCTGCGATTTTATTTCCGGGATAATAGTCTTCAATAAGAGTTCCATTTATATAATTAATCTCAATATTCAGGTTATTATCCATCAATCCAAAAGATTCCCTGAATTTTTTGATGTTTGCAATATTTGTGGAATTGCATATTTTTTCGAGTTCAGTAAGTTTTAAACTATTGAGTCGATAAGGTTCAGATGCAAGCCCAATTCTTTTGAAATTATTTTCGTCCCAGTTTGAGGGATGACCCTCATCTTTAATTAATAGTTCGGATATTGAATAAGCCTTGCTGTATAAAACATCGGATTTTATGGCTTCGCTGTGGGATGGATGGTAACCAATTATGCTTGAGATTAAATATATGGTTAAGCCGATAAATACAAATAAACTCATTGTGAAGGGAATATTTACCTGCCCTTTGTTTTTTAATGAATCCACCATTGCGGATTTTAGATATTTTTTATTGGACATTTTAGAAGATACCCATAAGGTTTGTAATAATCACAGTAACTAACCCAATCATAAACATAATCAGACCATGTTTTATCCCATCCATCCAGTCTCTCGAAGATATTTGTCCCGCAACAATTCCTGTAAAGAATCCCTGGATAAGAATCATTGTGAGGAATAATGATTTATAATAAATTTCAATGGAATCAGGTTCTCCAAATCCAAGCATACCTCCAAGCACATTGTAATAACCGCACAGACCATGACAAATTAAATTTTCGCAGTCAATGCAGGGGGATTTCGGTTCCATTAATGAAACCCCAATCATTTCATTTTCATTTCCGCCCATTTCATTAATCATTGGAATAAGGAAATTTCCTATTATAATTATCAGACCTATATACATCAGAAAAATACCATACATCATCACAACATGCTGTTGCATCACAGACTGTTTGTATTTTTCACTATCCATTATTTTGAGCAATGAATCTATGAGTGTTTCAAGAATATCTTCCAGATTACCTCCAGTCCGGTAAGTTTCAAGAAGTATTGAAAGAGACCTTGAGATTACAGGACTTCTTCTTAGATTTCTTTGCATATGTTTTAGAGCCTGGTCTATATTTATACCCCAGCTGATATCTTTTTTTAATTTGGCAATATGTTTGTTTAATTTTCCATAATCTCCCCTGCAGGCTTTAACTGCTTCAGGGAAAGCCACTCCGCTTTTTTTTGCTTCTTTTAAATCTCCCAAAAATAAAGGCAAATAGTTTTCGCAGGATTTTATCTTTAGGAATTGGATATAATTATACAGGAAAGAAGGAATAAGCACTACAAATATTGCTATGACAAAAGAGTTTAATACGATGTTGAAATTATTAAATGCGAAAGAAACAAACAACCCGATAATTAAAATTATGATGGCGATGATTGAAGAAACAATCAGGATATTTCGGTTTTTTGTGGATTTTAATTCAAATTTAATTGGGGGATTTTTATTTTTTCCAAACTGAGCAGGTTTCGGTCTCATGGTGAAGCAACACTAATATAGAAGGCCAATGCCGTAGACATCAAAGGCATTATTATAAATGAAATTAAAGCCTGAGTGGCAACAACATTTTCTATCCCACCCATCATAGCCATAACACTGGATAAGATTGTAAAAAATATTGGACCTATGATAATAACCGTTATGTATATCTCTATCAACATTGATAATAAATCAGCGTAACTTTTAATCCTTCTCTGGTATTCGGTGAATAAGGATGTTGATTTGCTTGTCAGGTAATCTGTCATATTAGCTCCTGAACTAATCGTTGCTTCAAGTCCCAGTAATAGATCCTTAAATTCTTTGCTGGGTGTTCTCTTGGATTCTCTCCTCAAAGCGGTCAGGATATCCATACCAAGACCATCAACATCTCTTATCACATTTGTTGCCTGTTCTCTTAAACGGGGATATTCTTTTAGGTTTGAAACTGACCTGAATATATCAATAGGCGGACTGTCAGAACTTGATGCAGCGCTCATGTAACTTACAGAGAAAGGCAAACCTTTGTCTATTTCAGAAGCCATACTCGCGACTTCTGTTTTCGGGTAAGTTGTGAATAAGAAGAAAATAAGTATTGCTCCAAACCCTGAGAAAATAAATGAAAGTATTATTGCAAATACTACATTAATGAAGAAGGATAATATTAAAGTGATGATTGGAAGTTCAACCACAAAAACTATCAGGGATATAAAAATTGCAAGGGAAAGATATTCTTCAAGAGTGTATTTCAATCCGCTTTTCTTAAGGTCTTCCATCACATATTTAAAATTAGGCGCAATTTTTTGCGCAATTTCGCCGTAGGATAAATAAGCTCGTTTAATATAATTCTGAAGCATAATAATTATTCCTTAAAGTTATATGCATTTAATAAAAAGAATCGTCTGAATTTACAGGGGAATAAGAGCTTGTTTTGGGAATTGTCCTTATTTATTAATTTTATTAATGTTGTTATATGGGAATATTGAGTTTCAGGTTAACTAACATTGAAGGATCTGTTGGAGGAGTTCCAACCGGAGAGTTAAAAATATCTTCTTCATTGCCGAAAATAAAAAACATTGTTGAAAGAGAGTTAGGAATTGCGGGAAATAAGACAAAAGTTCTTGCAATAGAATTTGAGTACAAAACCAAATATGAGCCAACAAATGCAAAAATAAATATCTGCGGCGAATTGTTGTATAATGATAAAAATCAGGAAGAAGTTTTAGCCCAATGGAATAAAGAAAAGAAATTTGATGAAAAAACTTCATTGCAGGTTATTAATTACATTTTCAAGAAATGTCTGGTTCAGAGCGTGAAAATTGCGGATGATTTGCAGTTGCCATCACCAATGAAAATGCCTGAGTTGGTTAAGAAATAAATTTAATTATTTTGAATATTAATTAATCTGAGTTTTTTCAAGAAAGCTTTCATATAATTCAACAGCAAATTGAAAATATTTATCTCTTTGTTCAGGATGCAATTTTATACTTCCCCGGTTTCCTGTAGAGATTGTTATTTTTGGATAGTTCAAAGGGTCTTTGATTATGATATCCTGTTCCATATAACTCTGGGCATATTCATCCACACCTTCAGGCAAAAAAGAGATAATATTGCCTTCATCTGGATGTTTATGGAATTCATAAGGAATGTCATCAAATATTTTTTTAGCAAGAGTTTCAATATCTTTGGATTTAAGCAATGGTTTAGTTAACCCCAAAAATATTTCTTCTATAAGATTTAAGTATATTCTTTCAATATATCTTTCTCCCCCTTCGGGATAAATGCTAATTCTCGAAAGTTGCCCTATTGGGGGAAACTTTTCGCATAGTTGTTTATAAAGGATATCTGACATAATTGTAAATTTAAGAAATTTATTACCTAAATTTAGGACATAAAAAGAAATCTAAGAGTTTATTTATGGGAATTTACCAGACAGAGTTTTTTGGGAGCACCACATTAGGATTATTGGGATTGGCAACAGAGAGTTGTTGCTATCTTCCTGAAGAGATACCAATAGGGCAGGTTAATAAGATTTCAGAGGCTCTAGGCACTCCTGTGAAAAAAACCAGTTTTTACAATTCTTTCATGCTGGGGCTGTTTTCAGCCGGAAACTCAAAATATCTTTTTATCCCTGAGGTTGTTTCTGACAGGGAAATAAAGAATTTGGATAAAGAAGTTGTGAGACTGGAAGGTTCCTTTACAACACTCGGAAATTTAATTTTGTGCAATGACAAAGGTTGCGTTCTGTCCCCTTACCTGAGAGATAAAAAACAGTTTTTCGAGGAAAAATTAGGATTAAAAACCGAAGCAATAACAATTTCAGACTTGCCATTTCCAGGGGCTCTTGCAGTAGTTACAAACCAAGGAGGTGTTGTTCATGAAAAATGCAAGGACACAGAACTGGATATTCTTGAAAAAACTTTCGGGGTTAAATTTAAGAGATGCGCATTTTATGAGGGTTTTCCCGGAGCAGAAATTCTTGCTAATTCAAAAGGTTTGGTTGTCCCAAGGACTCTGAGAGGTCAGGCACTTGCTGAGATTCAGGAAGGGTTGAAGGTTTTTTAATCCTAAAATTATTTATTTGAATTAGAGTATATCTATTTATTCAAAAATTAATTAAAACCAAAAATTAAAAATATTATTTTATCTACAAAGATTCTTCATCTAATCGATTTTTTTGCAATGCCTCAATTTCTTTCATTTTTTTATCAACGCTGTCTTCTATTCCAAGACTCTTTGCAATATCTTTGCATCTGTTTCTTATTGTGACTTCTGTTACTCCAATTGCTTCTGCTATTCTTCTTTGTGAAATTTCCTCGCCATTCATTATCGCGGCTATGTACAAAGTTGCTGCTGCTAATCCAATAGGACCTTTCCCTGAAACTTCTTCTTCGCTTTTTATTTGTGTCAGGTATTGCTTTGCTCTTACCTGGGATTTATCGCTTAGTTTAAGCAAAGTTGCGCATCTAGGCACATAATCAATCGCTTTTGCGGGGATGACTCTTAGGTTAAGTTTTCTTGCAACATACCTGTAAGTTCTTCCCAAATCTCTTTTATCAACTCCTGAAACCTCGCAAATCTCGGACATTAATCTTGGTGATTTGTATTCTCTTGATAATGCATAAACAAGAGAACCAATTACGGCTTCAATACTCCTTCCTTTTACAAGTCCTTCTTCAAGAGCTTTTTCATACATTGCGCCAATTTCTTCCTGTAAATTTGAAGGAAGGCTCAATGCTGAAGAGATTCTTTCAAGTTCAGATAAAGCATAACCATAGTTTCTGTCTTTACTGCTTACAAGTCTCTTTTGCCAGTTTTTTATTCTGAAGTATTGTCCTCTTTTCCCGGCGGAAACTTTAAACAATTCTGCTTTGCTTTTACCGATTTCTGTTCCAATTCCTTTGTCATGTCGCATTCTTGTCAATGGAGCCCCAGTTCTTGCTGTTTTTTCAAGTTCTTCCGAATCAAATGCTCTCCAGTCCTGTTGGGTATCAATCATACCATCATTCAGGATTAAACCGCATTTAGAACAGATATTTTCTCCTTTTGAACTGTCACTCAATATTTCGTTCGAACCACATTCAGGACAATTAAGCCCTGATTTCTTTCCTTTTTTCAACATATTTTATTTACCTTTTTTAAATTTATATCACTTTTTGGTTAAAAAAGCATTTTACTATTTGTATTTAAACTATATAAAGATTTCGCTTGTTTGGTCTATAGGTTGAAGAATGTACCCTTTTTCCGCAATATTTGCGGGCCAATCCATAATTTAAATTTCAAAGAATAAATGGGTTTTTGGATAAAATTATAATTATTTAAAATTTAATAGTAGTAAATAAATGGAACTAAAACCGGTGGATGTGGGGCAAGCACTGTTTTTTCCAGATATTCCTGTTGAACAACGAAAATGGCGTGTTTATGAAGAAGATGAAATACAACTTTATATTCCCAAAGAAGGTGTTGATTTAGTTGAGCAACAAGATGAGATAATGGAAGCCATTCATAAATATCAACCTGAAAGGGGTGGTATTATTTATCCTTATTGTGGAATTGATATAGATAAAACAGGGCTGATGGATGTTCATGGAAAACTTTACAGAGTTCTGAACACTGAAGATTTAGGAAATATTACTGCTATTACAGCAGTAATTCCTATGGAAGAACATGTGCGGAGTATGATAGAATACTTGAGTAACAGTTAGAGAATACTCAAAATTTTTTAAATTATAATCAACAAAATAATTAATTGTTACATTAGTTTATGTCCCCGAAATTTCCATTTGAAAATAAAAGATTAGGTCAGGAGGAGATGATTAATAAAGTTGAATCCTGCCTTGAAAACCGGAAAAATCTCCTGATTCATGCGCCCACAGGGATAGGAAAAACAGTATCTGCTCTCTACCCGGCTGTTAAGTTTGCATCAAAGCGGGGTCTGAATGTTTTTTTCCTCACACCAAGGCATTCCCAGCATATAATGGCTATTGAAACCCTGAGAAAAATCGGGAATATAACTGTAATGAATATAATTGGGAAGATGGGTTTTTGCAATAATGTTTATGAGGGGTTGCATCCAGGTGATTTCCATGAGATGTGCAATTATCTTAAAAAAGACGGCAAGTGCAAATTTTACAATAAAGTCTATAATAAGGGAAAGGTGACTGATGAAGCAAAAGCAAAGGTCAGGGAATTGAGCGGAGATATTTTAACTTCAGAGGAAGTAAAGAAAAGATGCGGAGACTTTTGTCCCTATGAAATTGCGTGTCAGGGAGCAAGGAAAAGCACTGTAGTCGTAGCTGATTATTTTCATTTATTTAATCCTTTTATTTCAGGAACTTTTTTAGCGAAAATTGACAAGAAACTTGAGGACTCAATAATTATTGTTGATGAAGCCCACCAGCTTCCGGGAAGATCAAGGGATTTGGTTTCCTCAAAACTCACATCTTATATTTTAAACCGTGCTGTTAAAGAAACAAAAGATGTTCAGGCGGAAATTTCCAATGATTTAGAGAATTTCCAGTCAGCGATTGAGAATCTAAAGGGAAAGATAAGAATGGGTGACGAGGGTTATATTTCAAAGAGTGAAATAAATATAAATTCCTTTGGACTTAAATTTCTTGAAAGATTGAAAGAGACCGCGGATTTGGTTATAGAGGAGGGAAAAGAACGAAGCCATTGTTTAAGTATTTTGGATTTTCTTGAGAGATGGACAAACTCTGATGAGCAAAACTTTACAAGGATTATCAGAAAGAAACCCTCAAGGTATGGGGAACAGGTTGAGGTAAAGATAAGCGCTTTGCTGCCTTCTGAAATAACTTCGGATATAATTAACAACAGTTATTCAACGATTTTAATGTCCGCAACTTTGCAGCCTCTTGAGATGTATTCGGATTTATTGGGGGTTAAAAAATGCGAAAGCGTTTCTCTTAAATCCGCATTTCCAAAAGAGAACAGATTGAATTTGATTGCTCCGATTGCAACAACAAAATATTCAAGAAGAGGGGATGCTCAGTACAAAAATTACGCGGATATTATAAAAAAAGTATTTGATAGCGTTGGGGGAAACACAGCGGTTTTCTTTCCATCATATTTCTTTCTTCAGCAGGTTGAAAATTATCTTGATGATAGCATAAATTATTTTAGGGAATCTCAGGAATTATCAAAGGAACAGAAGAACCAGATGCTTGAGGATTTCATAAAATCAAAGAACCGTTTGTTGATGGGCGTGCAGTCAGGTTCTTTTGACCAGGGAATTGATTTCCCGAATAATTCATTGAAGTGCACAATTGTTGCGGGGATTGCTCTGGCAACCCCGGACCTTGAAACAAAAAGCGTGGTTTCGTGTTACAACAGGCATTACGGGAAAGGAATGGAATATGGTTATATTTATCCCGCAGTACAGAAAGTTGTTCAGGCTGCGGGGAGAGCAATCAGGTCCGAGACTGACAAGGCAGTTGTTGTTTACCTTGACGAGAGGTTTATGTGGAGGAATTATATAAGAGCTTTGTCAGGAGAGAACTTCAAGGTTAGCAGGGCTCCGTGGATTGATATTAAGGAGTGGAAAGGTGTTGATGCTAAGGTTTGATGTTATAAATACTGAACTTATTTTTCTATTACTCCATAGATACAATTAATTGTTATAGTAGTACAACCCAATCCTTATATATATCTCAAATGTAATTAATATATAGAGGTTTGAAACCTTTAGCACAGTGAAAATATGAATATACAAAATCTATTTGATAAAACTTTTGGGGACGAAGAAGAAGAAAAAAGAAAAGTAGCGACAGAAGAAAACACAGGAACAAACTCAGCCGAGATGAATATATATGAAAAAGAAAAAGTATCTCAGGAAGACATAAAACGAAGAATAAAAGAAGAATTTAATCTTGATGAATACAAAGCAAAGATTTTAATTGTTGGATGCGGCGGAATGGGTTCAAATGTAATCACCAAAATCACAGAAATGGGAATTAAAGGAGCTGAAACACTTGCAGTTAACACCGATGCTGCGCATTTAGTAATGACTAAAGCAGACAGGAAGTTGTTGCTTGGAAAAGATCTTACAAGAGGTCTTGGAGCGGGCGGAACACCAGAAGTCGGAAAAAGAGCAGCCGAAGAAAGCAGAACTGAATTAAAAGAATTACTTAAGGATGCAAATATGGTTTTTTTAATTACTGGATTAGGCGGCGGAACCGGAACAGGAGCAACACCTGTGATAGCGGAAATTGCAAAAAACCAGGGAGCTTTGGTAATTACAACGGGAACATTGCCGTTTAAAATAGAAGGTGCAAGAATTTCAAAAGCAGAAGACGGGCTTTATCAGTTAAGGCAAAGTTGCGATACAACAATTATAATTGAGAACCAGAAACTTCTTGAATACGGTGGAAATCTTCCATTGCAGGAAGCTTTTGAACTTGGAGACGAAGTAATCTCAAAAATGGTAAAAGGAATAACCGAGACAATTTCACAGCCAAGTCTTGTAAATCTTGATTATGCTGATGTAAGAACCATAATGCAGTCTGGCGGCGTTTCAACAATAGGAATTGGTATTTCAGATTCTTCAGAAAGGGCAAAGGAAGCTGTTGAGAAAGCAATGAGGCATCCTTTGTTGAGTGTTGATTACTCCGGAGCAATGGGAGCATTAATACAGATAATCGGAGGACCTGATTTGAAACTGGAAGAAGTAAATGAAATTGGTGAAACAATATCCAAGCAATTGGCTCCTGAAGCTCAGACAATCTGGGGAGCAAGAATCCTTGATGAATACGAAGGAAAAATACAGGTAATCACAATTGTAACCGGCGTAAAATCACCTTTCATTCTTGGACCAATGGCTGAAAAAAAAGTAGGAGATGTTCAGACTGAAGTATCCAATACTTTGGGCATAGATGTTTTTAGATAATCGTTTTAATTTTTAAATATTTTTATTTAATTTTAGTTAGCTGTTTTTTGCGTAATATATTATTTCCCAACCAACTTAACTTTCTTTATCTCCAACCTCCCAGAATTTCCTTCATAAATTTTCTCGCTTTCAACAATTTTAATTCTTTTATTAAAAATCGGACAATCAAGAACAAAGGTTTCATATTCTCCCCCTTCACCAACAATGCTGGTTTTATATTTTCTATTAAGTTCAATTAAATCCTCAACACAACTCCCATCAATTTCCCGTCCAAGCCAATCTTCTGTAAAACCTTCCGCAGCAACCCCGGTAATAATTATTTTGAAGCCAAGTTTTATTAATTTTTTCAAATATTCAACTTCATCAATATTCCATATTGGACTAATTAATTCAAGGTTCAATTTTTTTGCTATGTTTTCAACCCTGCTCCGTTGATATTCTGAGGCAACAGCCCCGGCAGTAAGAGCATCAATTTTCAATTCAGAAATTATTTTTTCAAGCTCTTCAACTTCAGTTTCTTTCTCGCTGCAACTCTCATAAAATATCTGTTCAACACCCATAATTTCTGCCTGCAGTTTTGTTAGTTCAATATTAGGATAATGAAACATATAACTTCCTTCTTTTGGTTTTGCTGTGATAAGGTATTTTAATCCAAATTTCTCTTTTGCATAATAAGCAACAAAGGTTGAGTCCTTTCCCCCAGAGAACAAACAACCAACTTCCATTCTATAAGATAATACAAAGTTTATTATGGGTCTTCTTGATTTTATTGTAGAGCATAAAAAGAAGAAAGATGGAGTTCAGTTTCCTGCGGCTAAAATCGCGAAGATGGAGTCAATTAATTATGGGGTTTTTAAGAGAGAAGAAAAAGATATAGCAACTCCGGATACGATTTATGAAAAACTTGCAAAATTCTCTGGTAATTTATTGCAGATAGAGCCTGATAAAAAAGCAAGAGAAAAAATGGAAGAATCAATTGCTTTTGCTCATCTGAAAGTAACTCCAAAAGGCGTGACCTCATTTGCAATTCTTTTAGGTTTGTTGATATGCCTTAGCACCGGCACTCTGCTTTTGTTTGGTTACATTGATTTTACGGTAGGGATTATTTTAATGTTACTTTCTGCAGTAATGTATTATTATTTTTATACAACCCCAATGCGTTTAAGGAAGATATATGAGTTGCAGGCAGGTTCTGAAATAATTATGCTGATATTGCATATTGTAATTTATATGCGTAATTTTCCAAACCTCGAGGGGGCATTAAAATTTGCCACCTCAAACCTGACCGGACCTCTCGCATATGATATGAAAAAATTAATCTGGGATGTGAACATGGGAACTCACAGGTCAATGGAACAGGGTTTGCTTGATTATTCTGAAAAGTGGAAAGGTTCGTTCAGATCATTTTCAGATTCAATCAACGCGATTATTTATTCTTTGTATGCTACAGGGAACCGGAGAATGGAACTGCTTGATGAATCTATTGATATAATGCTTTCTTCTCTAAGTGAAAGATCCAATTCTTATGTTGTAAACCTTGCATCGCCGGTTACTCTTATAAATGCGCTTGGTATTTTATTGCCGACTTTAACTTTAACAATGCTTCCTATTATAACAATTTTCCTTGAGGACAGTATTTCTCCAATCCTTATTTTTGTATTTTATGACCTTGTTTTGCCAATAATTTTGGTGTTTGTGATAAAAGAGATACTCAACAAAAGGGTTGTTACTCTCCCGGAACCGGATATTTCTCTGCATCCTGATTTACCCCCTGAAGGTAAATTCAGGATTGGAAATTTTTGTGTGTCTTCTTATTTTATTGGAGTAGTTTTCCTGATTCCTTTTTTATATCTATGGTATGTAAATTTTAACACTTTATCTCTTCAAATGTCCTATGTGGTTACTCTTGGATTTTTCATGTCATTTGCAATAATTTTTAGATTAAGTTCTTTCCAGAAGACTAAACTTAGGGGAGATATTGTTGAGATGGAAGATGAATTTAAGGAACTGTTATTTGGGTTGGGTCAGGAAGTTGACCGAGGGATTCCTCTTGAGGTTGCAATAGGGAAAATAATGCCGACTTTAAAAGGGCATTATGCATTAACTTTATTGAAAAGAATCGATGCAAATATAAAGTACAAAAATCATACTGTTGAGCAGGCAATTTTTGATGAGAATGATGGGGCTATAAGGCAGTTCCCTTCTAAATTAATTTATTCTGTTTTGAAAGCTATCGTAGATGCTTCAAACAAAGGAACAAAAATTGTTTCTGAGATAATGATTTCAATTTCAAGATACCTGAAAAATTTGCATAAAACCCAGGAATCCATTCAGGAAAAATTTTCAGAGGTAATTGGAAGTATGCAAATGCAGGCAACAATTTTATTGCCTTTGATTTGCGCGATAATGAATACGCTTACTTATATGATGCTTGAAATGTTTAGTTTTTTTGGAGAAGCTATGGGTGATATGCCTTCCGGGGCTGTTGGATATACAGCATTTTTATCAGTTATGAAAGAAGTTCCAATATCAGCCGCAACTTTCCAGTTGGCAATTGGATTTTATGCTCTGGAAACCATAATTATTTTGTCTTGGTTTACGAGCGGTATTCAGGTTGGTGAAGATAAAATACACAGGAACACTGTGATGTCAACAAATCTGATGGTTGGGGGTTTAGTATATGTCCTGGTTTCTTTTGTTTCACTCATGGTATTCATACCATTCCTTGAGGTAATTAAAGTCGGTTTAGGAACTTAGCGAGTTGGATTGATTGGATAATATAATGAATTCAGGTAATTTTCATTCTTTAAATATTAAATATTCCGCAATTGGGATTTTATTCTGCGGTAAATTAGAAAGATAAGATAATTTATGAAACTAATATTTCAGGGCGCCGAGGCAAAAATATATCTGGATGAAGGAAAAATTATAAAAGAGAGAGTGAGCAAGAGTTACAGGGAGGAAGAACTTGACAATTTTCTTAGGAAATCAAGAACACGGAAAGAAGCGAAATTATTGTCTGATGTAAAACGGGTTGGTCTCAAAGTTCCAATTCTGTTTGAAACAGAGCAATTCAGGTTGGAGATGGAATTTATTGATGGAATTAAACTGAGAAATTCACTTGATAAAACCAATTGCGGGAGATTCTGCAGAAAAATTGGAGAAGATGTTTCAAAGATGCACTTAGCGGATATAATCCACGGGGATTTAACAACCTCAAATATAATTGTTAAAAACAATGAAATCTGTTTCATAGACTTTGGGTTGGGTGTGGAAACAAAAAGTATGGAGCAAAAGGCGGCTGATTTGCTTAATTTATACCAGAATTTCAAATCAGTCCATTATGAATTTGACTGCTGGGAATATTTTTTGGAAGGTTATAAAAATGAAGAAACCAGCAAATTCTGGAGGTTTTTGAGAAAATGCTGAAAAGGAGGAGGTATATTTAGGAATTCTCTTGTTTTCAAAATATTGTATTTTAGAATGTTATATTTTAAGTTATTTCTCCTTTTTTAAAAGAATATATTATATGGTAGAGAAAGCATGTAAAACATGCCACAGGCTCACAGAAACTAAAGAGTGTCCTGTATGTAAAACAAGGGAATTAACAGAGAACTGGCAGGGTATTATAATAGTATTTAAATCAGAGGATAGTGAGATTGCAAAAGAACTGGGTTTTGAAGCCCCGGGAACTTATGCTATTAAAGTGTAATTTTATAAAAATACTCTAAAACTGATTTATAAGGTCAAATTATCAAATATTTTTATATATAAGACTAGTGTAATATAGTTATGTTCGATCTACAGAATCTAAGTATTTTGTTAGTAGGCCTAAAAGAAAGTACAGTGGCATTTATTCCAAATTTAATCGGAGCATTGTTGCTATTAGTAATAGGTTATGCTTTAGGTAAAATGGTGGGAGCAGTGATTGAAAGGTTATGCCTCGGTATAAAAGTAAATACTTACTTAAAATGTAAAGGATTTAGATTAAGTAAGTTATTTAAAATAGCTGGATCTTGGTTAATTTATTTGGTATTCATCCAATCAGCAGTAGAAGCATTGGAAATTATGGCCCTTGAATTGTTCATAAACGGGATTGTAAATTTCATACCAATGGCTGTTGGTGCCGCAATAATTGTGGTGGTTGGTTATATACTAGGTAGTTTCTTTGAAGACCAGATATCACATAGTGATGGAAGATATAATAGCCTTGTTGGAAAAATAGTAAACTTTTTCACAGTATATGTATCAATTGCTTTAGCTCTACCTGTATTAGGTGTAAACCCTGGTTTAGTAAACAATATATTATTGGTAATAATCGCAAGCGTTGGTCTTGGATTTGCTCTTGCAACAGGACTTGGTTTGAAAGAAGCTGTTGCAGAAGAAGCAGACAGATATATAAGCGCATCAGGAAAGGCAACTAAGAAAAAAAGGTAATTTAATTTTTGTTTTTGTTATTTTATATTGATTTAATTAATGGGAGACCTGAGTCTAGAAAAAATTGCAAAACTCGCAAGAATAGACTTAAATGAAACTGAGATAAAAATGTTCTCGAAAGACCTTGAAGAAGTAAAAATAATGTTTGATGAAATTGATAAGATTGATGTTAAGGATGAGCCTTGCTTCCAGCCGGTTGAAGTAAAAAATGTGATGAGGGACGACAAAGTGGAGGAAGGTTTTTCACTTGAAGAAGCATTTTCAAATACAGAGCATAAAGAGGATAATTTCTTTAAAGGTCCGAAAGTTTAATTGTAATTTTGAAATAAATATACAGTGGAAGCGACACCTGAAATGTTTGCAGAGGAGAGAATAAAGGATCTTTTGGAGAAATTGTGGGAATAAGTTTAACTAAAATTAAGGCTCATAGGATTTCCATAAATGACATTTAATCTTTAGAGCCATTTGCTCCACAGGATTTTTATCGCAGTCAACATACGCGTCTTCTGTATCCCAGGGGAGCCAATCATCATCAATCTCATTATCCGCACTTTCAATATCACAAAATTCATTCGCAGAAGGATGGTAGAATTTGCAAGTATAGCACCCCCTATTTTTTAGATTCTTTAAATCCCCCAATAGTTTCTCCCAAACCTTGGATTCTTCAGGATAAACTTCTCTAATTTTTTCAGTCATTTCATAATAAGGATGACCCTCTGATTCTGGATTTATCATAATCTAAGAATTATATTATTTTAAACTAAAGCAACCCTTTATTTGTTCGGTTGGTTTAATACTCGTTCTTCGAACGGTACCCTTTTCTGCTTTGCAGAAAAAAGGAGGTCTGCACCCCAAATATATAATTGGTTAACTAGTTTCTCTGGAAATTCTTCTTTTAAATCTGTAATCCATCCATACCATTTATCAATAGGATGAACAGAGCCCATTTCATAATTTAATGAACCTGTCACTTCCCTGTCTTTTTTGATATGACCTATTCTAGGGGTTTTGTCCTGTAGAGGATTCAGACAGATACTTTTTGTTACTGCCCCGGCCCATCCAGCCTTAAATCCTTTTTTAATAGAGTCATAATCTTTTGTTGGCGGGGCTGAAGCCAGAACAAAAGGATTTTCCAGTTCTTTGCCTAAAAAATTAACAGATGGATTTTTTGCCATTAATTAGTAAACATCAAAAATATTTATAATTTGAATTCTGACTTAAAACAACCCAATCCAATTAGCTGCAGAACTTCCAAGGTATACAAATAAGTAAGAATTCAGTAAATTGGAACCAAAATTAATCAATATGAAATAAGCAATATTGTATCTGAATAACCCGCACAATAATGCAAGATAACTGAAAGGCAACACTGGAATCAGGGCAAAGGTAACTAGAAGAATAGTTCCCCATTTATTCCACCATCCGACAATTTCTTTATAGACTTCTTTCCCTATTTTTTTCTGAACATAATGAATTCCAAGCCAGTATGCAAACGCATAATTTACCATAGTGCCTAAAGTGTAGCCTGCAGCAGCAACAAAAGCCACTGTGGTTTTATTCATTCCAATTACTCCGGCTGCAGCGACTACTGCGGGACTTCCTGCGGGAAAGAAGGTTCCCCCAAAAAAAGTTATTACAAACAGTCCGAGGTATCCATACTCCAGAAAACCGGATAAATCGATATGCGATAAAAGACCAATAGGCAGATATATTTTAGCTAAAATAAACAGAGCTATGCAGAATAATATAAAAAGCAGGGTTATTATAATTCCGGCTTTAATCATTTTTTTAGTTTCTTCGTGTTTTATTTCACCAAAACCTTTGAAGAAAACCATAACTTATAAAACATCTTTAATTATGTATCAGGACTTAATTCATTTGTTCCAGAGAATTGGTATAAAATATTTTGGAAAATATCTAAAACCCCTTGAAGAATTAATTAAGAAATCCAATTATCCTATCATCTATGAAAAATATGTTGGTCAATTATTCTTCTATTGTTTCTTAAGTTTCAGTGTTTTTTCAGTATATTTTTTGTTGTTGTTTTTGGTTTTCTGGAGGCTTGATTTTCTGTTCTCAATTTTGAGTTCATTTATCATTACCATAACAATTACTTTTTTGGTTGCCACAATTTTTTACCTTTATCCTTTCTATAAATATAATCTGCAGTTAGATAGTCTTGAGCGAAATATGCCCCTTGGTATTGCTTACATGAATATCATTTCAAAGAGCGGTGTGCCAACAACAAGAATGTTCAAATATGTTGCTGAGGCAAAGGAGTTTGGAGAATTTTCAAAAGAGTGTGAGAGAGTTTACAAAAATATTTATCAGGTGGGGGAAGATGTTGTTTCAAGTATGAGAAGTATTGCTTTAAGAACACCATCAAAACCATTTAAAATCTTTCTCCTTGGTTTTATGTCCACCATACTTTCAGGGGGCAACATAAGTTTATATTTGAATGAAGAGACTAAGAAAGAACTGGATGTTTATGAAGGTAAGCAGCAGAAATATACTTCCATGATGGGTTTTCTGGCGGATATTTTTATAATTGCTCTTTTGATTGCACCGCTTGTGCTGATAATTGTTCTTACCACTTTTTCATTAATTGAACCAATTTTTATGTCTTATGATATTTTGTTTTTGATAAAATTAATTACTTATGCAGCTGTTCCTGTTGTGGGAATAACTTTTATTATATTTTTGAATGTTGTTAGAGTATGATAATTGAACTCGCTGTTTTTATTGGGTTTTTAATTCCGGTTTATTTTATTTATAGGCGGTATTCAAAAAATAAGGAAATTTATGATTATTTTCCAATCTTCATACAGGAAGTTTATAACAATACTTCAACAGGGATGTCTCTTGTTGATGCGGTGAAAAAAAGCAAAAATATAAATTACGGGTGTCTCACCCCATTTATAAGAAATATGTGTTTGCAGATTGAGTGGGGTGTTCCGTTTGAAAAGGCCATTAAAAATTTTGGAAAAAAAGTGAATAATAATTTTATTGACAGGTTGGTAATTTTAATGGATAAAGTGTCGCAGTTTAGTCAGGATATTGGCAAGAATATGGGTGAGATATATAATTATGTGGCTTTAACAAAAAAACTTGAGAGAGAACGAAAAACCGAATTGTTCCCTCAATTAATTTCTCTTTATTTTGTATTCTTTGTATTCCTCGGAATTATATTCATTGTTTTTAATTTCTTCATACCTTATTTTGAGACTGTTGAAATTCTTCAATATAAAGATATATTTATTCATTTAGTGTTCATAGAATCAATATTTCTTGGACTCACTTTAGGAAAAATGATTGAAGATTCTTTTGTTTCCGGGCTTAAGCATATGATTATTTTGTGCACAATAACGTTTATATTTGTTATGATTTTATTTTAATTGGATTATATTGTCCATTTATACTCTTTAATATATATTATGGTCGTGGTTAAGTACGAAGCAAATTGTCCTTTTTGTAATACCATTCATTTAGGTGATCTTGAGATGGAATACAGAAAAGATAAAAAATTTAATGTGAGGAAAAATAACAAAAGCTCTCATGTATGCGAAAATACAGAGTGTGGCAGGGAATTTATAGTGGAAATTGATTCCTATGGGAAAGTTGCGGCGATGCCTCTGAAAGTGAATTCAGGGGATAAATGGTCATTTCCATGGGAGGCATTAACCGAGGGAAAAGTGATTAAAGTAATAGATTAATTATTTTTCTTTTATTGTTATGAGAAGCATAGGTCTAGATGTTAAATATCCTGAAGAGAACTGTGAGAGTGAAGATTGTCCTTTTCACGGGAGTTTAAAGGTAAGAGGCAAAACTATTACAGGAACGGTTGTTTCAACAGCCCCTCAGAATACAGCTGTAATTGAGAGAAAATACCTTAGATTTATCAAGAAATACGAGAGATATGAGCGAAGGAAAAAGAGATACAGCGTTCACAAGCCAAAATGCATTAAACTGAAGAAAGGAGATCAGGTACTGGTTGCTGAATGCAGACCTGTTTCAAAGACAAAAAGGCACGTTGTTGTTAAGAAGTTATAAATTTAAATTCTTTAGTTATTTTTAGATTATACTTGAAATTTAGGTATTAATATGGAATTGAGATTGGAGTATATTGAAAGAGCCAAATTAATCATGAAAAATAGAAAGATCTCTGTAGGTAATATGGAAAATCTTAGAAAAAAACTGAAATTAGAAAATATATAAATTAAATATTGATGAAGATTTACTAAGAAAATAGGTTGAATTTAATTAGTTCATATTAACAATTTAATTTCTTCTCCAACTCTTCAAGTTTCTGAATCCTCTCTTTTGTTGATGGATGGGTTGAGAATAATTTTGACATTGCGTCTGCTTTGAATGGATTAATTATAAACAAGTGGGCTGTTGCTGCATTGCCTTTCACAGGATTTGCATTTGAGAAACTTTCCAGTTTTCTGAGAGCATTTGCAAGACCTTTTGGATTTTTTGTGAGAACTCCCGCAGAATAATCAGCCCCATATTCTCGGGTTCTTGAAATTGATAACTGCACAATTGTTGCACTGATTGGAGCTAAAATTAACATTGGAAGGAACATCAACATATTGTTATCTTCATCACCCCCTCCAAGGAACATATTCCACCACGCCATGTTTGCAATGAAAGAAATAGCCCCACCCATTGTCGCTGCCATGGATGAAATTAAAATATCATGATTTTTTATGTGGGATAATTCGTGGGCAAGAACCCCTTCAATTTCTTCCTTTTCAAGATTGTTTAAAAGTCCGGCTGACACAACAACTGCAGCATGTTTGTCATTTCTTCCTGTTGCAAAAGCATTTGGAACCCCGCTTTTCATTAAATATAATTTTGGGTTTGCAATCTTCGCTTTTTTTGCAAGTTTGTGAACTGTTTCTTCAAGTTCAGCATTTTTTAAAGGTGTTGCTTTGTACATTTTCAGGACGATTTTATCGCTGTACCAGTAGGAAAAGAAGTTCATGAATATCGCGAATACCAGAGCTATCATTGCCCCTTCAGCCCCCGCAATCAGAAATCCTCCTCCAAGGAATATTCCGGTTAATAAACTCAATAACAGAGTAGTTCTTATAAGTGCCATAATTAAGTATTTAAATATTAGGGTATTTAGAAAAGATATTCTAAAAGATGTAATCCTTCTTCACTGTGGATTGTAATTTTTTTATCATCAATTTTAATAGCATAGGGACCTTTTGTTGTAAAACTTAGAACCTGTTCTATATCACCATCTTCAAAAGTTTTTGTTATATTAAGTTCTCCTTTATATCCTAACTCTTCTATTGCGTCTGAGATGCGTGAACAATATTTTGCAAACCTAAATGAATATTCTTCCTCCCAACCATTAGGAGTATAAGCAACTGTTGGACCTGCGGGCACTCCTCTATAAAATTCAATTTCACCAAATTCAGAAGTTATTTCTTTTCCATCTTCAAACTCAAGATTCCCTGCTTCTTTAAGGTATGTTCTTAAAGTATCCATTTCAGCTTTACTCATAAATAATATAATTTAATATATATAACTTTGTTTTGGAAATGAACTACTCAATTATTGTATAATCCAAAGGATATAACTTAGATAATGAAAACAAAACTATTATTCAAAATATAGTAATGATGCAGCCAAACTATCAGCAAATTGAGTGTAAATCATTTTTGCACAAAATCAGCAGGAAATTTCTCCCGTTTAGCTGGGGAGCAAATCCTTATCGGGGATGCGAGCATTCCTGTCCTTACTGTTTCGCAAGATATACTCATGAGTATTTAGGTTATAACAAAGATGCGGAGTTTGACAATAAAATTCTTGTAAAGATGAATGCTGCGGAAGTTCTTGAGAAAGAGTTATCAAGGAAAACCTGGAAAGGCGAACCTGTTAGTTTAGGTTCAGTGTGCGACCCTTACCAGCCCGCGGAAAAGAAATCTGAAATCACAAGACAGGTTTTAAAGGTTTTTGCAAAGCACAGAACCCCTTTATTTGTTTGCACAAAATCAAACCTTATTTTGCGTGATATTGACCTGCTTTCGGAGATGGCAAAAACCAGCAATTTGATGGTAAATATTACTTTAACAACTCTTGATGAAAATATTTGCAAAAAAATTGAGCCAAGAGCATCTTCAGCAAATGAACGTCTTGATGCAATAAGGCAATTGTCTGATGCAGGAATAACTGTTGGAGTATTATTCATGCCAATATTTCCTTACCTGACAGACAGTGTTGGAAGTATAAACCAAACAATAAAAGCAGTGAGGGATGCGGGAGCAAGGGATTTAATTCCAGGGATTCTTGGATTAAAATCCTCTTGCAAAGACCGGGTTTTTTCTATGATTAAAAAAGAATATCCAATATTATATTCCAGATATTTAACCCTCTACAGGAAAGCCTCTGCCCCAAAAGATTACACTGGAAGAGTTTACAGAATTATTGAAATTGCCCGAAAAAAATACAATATTAAAAAGTTCGAAATAAATGAAATAAAAAAATCCCCAACAGAAAAACAGATGAGTTTCAAAATCCCCAAACCGAAAAAACCAAAGAGGGTGGATTTTGGTTTATAAAAATTTGTTTTTGAATCTTCAAATTTAATAATTAATTATGAGACAGGTATTAAGGTCAAAAATCCATAAAGCAATTGTGACTGAAGCCAATTTGGATTATATTGGAAGTATCACCATTGATGAAGACCTGATGGAAAAAGCGGGTTTCTGGGAAGGCGAGAAAGTTCTGGTTGTGAGTAATACAACCGGGGCAAGACTGGATACTTATATAATTCAGGGAGAAAGAAATTCAGGAATTATCTGCATGAATGGAAGTTCAGCCCATTTAATCGAAAAGGGAGAAGAGATAATTATAATGGGTTTTGAATTAACAGATAAATTGATTAAACCAAAAAATATTCTTGTTGATGAGAATAACTATTTTGTGAGGAATATATAAATATGGAAGTTAAACCTAAGGTTGGTGTGGGTGTAGGAGTTATAATAATCAAGGATAATAAAGTGCTTCTTGGTAAAAGAAAGAATGCTCATGGAGATGGAACCTGGCAGTTTCCCGGCGGACATCTGGAGTTTAATGAAACCTGGGAAGAATGCGCAGAAAGAGAAACAATGGAAGAAGCGGGAATAAAAATCAAAAATATCCGGTTTTTTACTGCGACCAATGATATTTTTGATAAGGATAACAAACATTATGTTACAATTTTCATGGTTTCTGAATATGATTCCGGAGAAGTAAAAATAATGGAACCTGATAGGTGTGAGAATTGGGCTTGGTTTGACTGGAATAATCTGCCGCAACCACTTTTTATTCCTGTTCAAAATCTTGTAAAAGGGAATTATAATCCTTTGGGATAACATTAATCTTTTTTATCTTAACTGTAAAATAGTAACAAATACCTGTTATAAATACTTTATTTACTTCTGAATATATGGAGAAACCTAAATTGGAGGGTGGTTATGCACCTGTGGATATAGAGAAAGTGCTTGAATTAGGGGATGTAATTAGGCCAGATTTTGATTGTTTATCTTCTGTATATGCGCACATATCTAAACCTGAAATACGGAGTATATCTGAAATACTTGGTGAACCTGCACAACAATATGCTTTGCTGGCAATAGTTCCTCAACATGGAATAATGAATTTAGGGGAGATTGATCCTGAAACGAGGAAATTCGAGCTTTATGATTCAGAAATGAGAGAATATGCATTATATGAAATAGCCAGTAATCATGTAGTAAATAAAATATTTGTTCCTTCAAATCAATTAGATGAACTTAAAACATTGGATGAAGTTCTTGGAATTCCAGGAATTGATATTATAAGAGAAATGAAACCTAAAGAATATAGTAAAAGTAAATTCTAACATATTAAAATAATCTTTTTGTAAATTATCAAAATAATAATCATTTTGAGAAAAAACAGAATTTCTTTTAATATTTAAGAATTCTATTAGATATGGATGTGAATGGTTTGGTTGATAACTATTTTGATCAAATTGCTATTGAAGTTACGGCTTATGTTCCTGTTGATGATGCAGTTTCTGATGCAGCACATATAACTCTAAATCTCCCACTCGCAATGTTGAGGGAATATTCTAAATTGAAAGGTTTGGATGATGATTTGCCTGATGGAGCAAAATTCTGGAAAGAAATCAATATTATTAACAGATTAAGGGATTCTGGCAAATTTATTTATCATGAATATCAACCTTTAATTGATGTTCTGGAATTTTTAAGAGAAGATGTGGAGGGAACCTATCAGAAATTGATTAATCCTGAAAGAATAAGATTGGATATAACTGAGATTCCTGAATTTTTGCCAGGCACACCAGGTTATAAACCAAAGATTTCTAAAAATTATGATTTATTTAAGGATTATTGACAAGATAATCTAAATAATTTTTCATTAATTTAATTTTCTATAAGAAATTAGTTTTCCTTTGTCAATGACAAATTCACCAATGTATTCATGAGTGATTTTTATTTTTAGGTTATCCTGTAAATTGTAATCATTAAAAAAGCAATTGAGCGCTCTGATAACTCCGGCATGGGTTATTATAAGCAATTTTTTATTGGTGTGTTTTCTTTCCAGTTTTTTAATGAATTTAACAACCCTGTTTTGCATTTGATAGAAACTCTCACCTTTTGGAAAAATATAGTCTGCGTTAATTTTATACTGAATGCAATCTTTTTTAACTTCTTTTTTTGTTCTGTTTGCGTAAATTCCATAGTTAATTTCTCTTAATTCTTTGGAACTGTAAATTTTTGGTTTAATTTTGAGTTTTTCCAATATTCTATAAGCTGTTATAAAAGCTCTACCTAAATCACTAGAATAAACAAAATCAAATTTTAAATCTTTCAGTTTTTTTGCAAGAGTATTTGCGTTCTTCAAACCTTTCTCAGTTAAAGGACTGTCTATTTGCCCCATGATAATTGATTTATGATTGCTTTCAGTGGTTCCGTGTCTTACCAGATAAAAGGTTAACATAATAGATTCTATTTATTTAATCCTCAATATCTTCTATTGTTCTATCAAACAATCCCTCAATATCATAACTTTTCATATCTGAATTTATAATCCCTGGTTCTCTCCCAATTTGACTTTCTATAAATCTATCAACTTCTGTTGTTGTGGAATAATTAGTGATATCTACACCATATTTTCTTTCAAATATTACTGTTTTATAGTTCCCTTCTTCAGGAATTCTCTCGGAATATTTCTCTGAAATTCTATTCACCTATAATTTAATTAGTTTATATAATAAGTAGATTCACTCAGACTTCTTTTCTGAATTAAGTTCAAGATGAGCGGAATTTGCAGCAATTGCGCCCTCTGCGCATGCTGTGATTATCTGTTTCAGTGGG
>JAUWTN010000052.1 GCA_030614705.1 Candidatus Aenigmatarchaeota archaeon | reverse complement strand
TTGAGGTCTTCGCCTTTGTACTCGAAGGAGTTGAGTTTTTCAAGCTGTTTTTTCAGTATTGGTTTTAGAAGCACATTGTACAAATTGCCTCTCATAGCTTCCGCATCTTTTGAAGCGATTATCTCATAGCCAAGATTATTCAACACTTCCTTTGCAGGTTTCTGGGAAATGTTTTGTTCATTGTAGTCATAGGGATTTGTCATTTTAATCTACCTCCACCCGAACTATTCCTGTGAGAAGCAGTTGCATAAGACCTCTTTTCTGCTCTTTGAGCTGGTTAAGTTCTTTAATTAATATCACAATCTCTATAGAAATTAAACCTAGTATTTGTGCGATTTTTTCTTGTTCTGTGACATTTTTAGGAATTAGTAATCTAAAATTTATTACATCCTGTTTTTGTATATTTGGTAATCCTGATCCAACCCTTAGTTTCATAATCTTTTTTTCTACAGATTTCAAAATATGGTATAGTAATAAATTATTCATTTTAACATTAGTCAAAGCATAGCAGTGTCCACCACACCATATTTTATCTTTATTAGAATTAACAAATCCACATGAATTACCACCTTCACTAATAGTTATTGTATTTTCTTTAGTGTTCCATTCAGTTGTATAGCCAGATGGACTAACTCCTCCATTTAAAACAGCATATTTTCCTTTAAATGATAATTCAGTTTTATTAATTTGAACGCCTTTTTTAATCTCACAAATCACCCCAATTTTCTTTTCATCCCATTCGTCAGTAAACTCTGGAAATCTTATTTTTCCAGTAAGAAGTTTCTGCATCAATCCTCTTTTGAACTCCTTTTTCTCTTCAATGAGTTTTTCTTTAAGTTCGATTGCCTTGTCCCAAGTAGAAAGAATATTGATAATATTATTTCTTTCAGTTATTTGTATTGGATATTGAATTTTTATTTCTGAAAGTATTTCTTGACTTAAATTCGAAATATTAGTTCCACCACCTAAAATAAATATTTGTTTCTTAATTGGGTAAAAATGAAATAAATGAGCACAATATAAAGATTCAATCTCATTAGAGTTGATTCTGGCTCGTATTGTGAAACCTGAAAAACTGGTAGAAGATTTTATTTTATTAATATATAAACATCTACCAATTAGTTTTCTGTTTCCGTTTGAACGAACAAAAAGGAGATCTTCTTTTTTTAATAATTCTTCATCATTAAGTTTTCGATCTATTTTAACAAGTTCAAAAGAGTTATTTTGTGGCATAAAATTTTTTTGAAACCCTGTAACTCCGATGATTTTGATAATTTCTTTCCCATCATTATTAGTGAAATTAAGACCATTTTTAAAATCAGCCAAACCTCCAAACTTTTTAAAATGCCAACCATCAGGAATAATCCCCACCTTAGTCTTCCTATACCCTTCAGGAACTTCACCTCTTTGGATTTTCTCCACCCGTTCCTTAATTTCCTGCTTCATTCCCTTTCCCCCTGCAACAATTTTTTCTCATGCTTTTTTTCAATCTCTTTTACGCTTTTTTCAGGCACTTCAAGTTCTTCCGGCATTGTTCCGCCAAGCTCTTCTATAGTCTGCCTTACTTTTTTGCCTACATCATGATGGGTCTTGTTGGCGTTCTCTTTCCCCTGGATATTTTCGCGCCTTAATTTATCATCAGTCTGGGTTGCCCTGAACAAATTGGCTGCAAGCTCTGTGCTTCCCATATGATCCAGGATTTTCTGGTTTTTATCAAGCCCTTTTCTTTTATGTATGCCCTTAACCCCAAGCCCCTTGTATAATCCCTGATACCCTTTATTCTGGAATATTGCATGGTCTCTACGAGTCTCAACGCCCGACATATGCGCGGCTTCTGCAAGGGATTTATTATGGTTTCTCAATTCATTTCGAATAGCAAACCGTTTTTCGTCTTCCATAAACGCCTCATCATTTTCCCGCTCTCTTGTCTTTACCGCAAAATATGTCTGACCCAAAGCAATTATTTGTTTT
>JAUWTN010000031.1 GCA_030614705.1 Candidatus Aenigmatarchaeota archaeon | reverse complement strand
CCATTTCCATCAGTATAATCGCCCCATTCATCAACATAGACAAATCCCTCGTTATTTAGTTCATAATCAACATTAGTCCAGATATTCATCTGTGGTTTCGGTTCATAATACCATTTAGCTATTCCTGTGGTTATATTCACATTTAATTCAGATAATTTGAGACTATCCTTGGCGTCTTGGAGTGCAGAGAACGCAAATAATATCGTGATAAATGAAAAAAATACAGTAATAAATGCAAGAACAACCATCATATTTTCTTTATGGGTAAATATATATTGAAAGATATTCTTTATTTTTTGATAAATGAGTTTTACATTTTTTTGGATGTTAATTACCAAAAACGAATTATCTTTTTGGATTTTTTTACTTGAAGTCATAATTATATAATCTAGTGTCATTAATCTCAAAACAATTTTCCTCCAAATAAAATCACTCCTTCAAATACCCCAATCCTTCTTTGGTAATAATCCTCCCTTTATTCAAACTCTCAGATTTCTTCAAAAGTTTTTTATCTTCAAGCTGCTGCATAATCACTCTGATTATTTTCCTTGAACCTCTCTTAAATCTGTCTGGTTTGCTTCCTCGGTTCTGAAGACCCCCGTATTCTTTTGACAATTTTTCAGCCCCAATTGGTCCTTTAAGATAAATCTTTCTCAATATTGATGCAGACCTTAAATACCACCAGTTTTCACTCTGAGGTGATTTTTCCCGGTTTATTCCGGTTTTCACGTATTTTGCCCACTCAGGGTATTCTATAATCTTCTCGCTGCTAAGTTTTGCAGCTGTTTTTCCCAATTCAGATTCAATCTTTCCTAACATATGGATACCTTCTAATATAATTACAATTAAAACATTTAATATCTCTTGTCTTTGTGTTCTTGTTCAGCCTAACCGCGCAGCTTATTCCTGGAATTAATAACAGGCTGCATTTTTTGCAGAACTTCCTTTTCAGCTCTCTTGGCAGAGTATACTGGTATTTCATCCCGATTTTCCTTGCTAGTTTAATATATCTCTTTGTTCTCTCAGAATTTCCTTTTCTCAACTCTTCTTCCCCAAGTTTAAACAGAATATTTATCCTTTTCTCAACAATTTCATTTTTGCTCAGCATAATTCAAACACTCAAAAATATTATTCCCTGAATTTTGACCTCAAATTTCTTTCAAAGCTCTTCCAGGTTCCTTCATTTTTCCTCATTTTCTCGTCAGCAAGGGATAGCAGATAAATAAAATAATCCTTATGAACGAGCATCTTCCCATTTTCTATAATCGGAGCGCTTAATCTTTGGGTTCCATTAAGTTCAAGAATATACCTGTCTGGTTTGAAAACAAAAACCCCGCTGTGTTTTAGTCCTGATTTCATTCCAATCTCCAGCACTTTTTTAGCGCTTTCCAAAGTCTTTCCAACAATGTGGATTATAAAGGGTTCTTGTTTCAGCCAGATTTTGCCTTCCATCCCATCAAGGTTTATATTCAGGAATTTATCTAGGTTAATATTCTCATGCTCTTTTATAATAAATTTAGTATCTACTTTCCTCTTTCCAAATTCATGCATTAGAATTGTCCGACCAGAGCAACTGGAGGTGGTGTAATATTTTTTCATTGAGTTAATATAATCAATAAGTGGAATTATGGGTTTGTCAACTTTCTTTTTTTTCAGGGAATAATCATATTTTCTCATCGCCTTTTCTTTATCAATTCTGAACCCCATTACTTATTTAAACCTAAAGTCTATACAATAGCGTGAAGTTGTTTTTGAGAAGCCTCCGCATTCAATGCAGTCAAGAACCTCAATATCATAGTTGATTTTTTCAATTGCTTCTTCTTTTGAGTCCGCAAACATATACAAGTGGATTATTGTATTTTTCCCTGAAACTTTTTTAGCAACATCAAGAAAAGTTTCAGCGTCTTTTGGAAGTGGCATGATTATTCTGTCAAATTTTTCATCCCATTCAGAAACTATTTTTCTCACATCACCTTCAAATATTTTAATCTTCTTTTCAACTTTGTTTAATTTTGCATTTTCCCTAAAATATTTAATTCCTTCAGGATTTATTTCAACCCCCCATATATCCGCATCCTTATACTTCGCAATCTGAATTGCGTAGGGTCCAATCCCCGCAAACATCACAAGTATTTTTTCCTTGTCTTTAATTTGATTGGTGATTCTTTCTCTTTCATTTCCAAGTCTTGGGGAAAAATATGCGGTTTCAATATTAAGTTTATATCTGCACCCAAATTCTATATGCAAAGTTTCTTTTGTATTTTCTCCCCCGATAACTTTGTATTTTCTAACCCTAAATTCATTATCAACTTTCCCTTCTTTTTTCAGAACGGTTTTTACTTGTTTTAGTTTTAGGAGTTGTTCTGCAATAACTTTTTCCTTTCCTTCAAGTTCTTCATTAAGTTTTATAATTGCCAAATCTCCTATCATATCAAAACCCGATGGGGCAATTTCAAGTTCTTTTTCACTCAAAGTATTTTTCAGCAAGTCCTTTAGTTTCATAATAATATTAAAAAATCAAAAATTATTTACAAATTACAGTAATTGTTTTTTTTGCGCCCCAACTATGTTCCAATTTGAATGAAAGCATATCTCCTGAATTGCAGGATCCCGCATTTGCATCCACAAATCCGTAACATATTTGTCCCTGAGTTAATTTGCTTGCCAGATTGAAACATGCTGTGCCACCGATACCACCATCCCAAGTGCCTATTGTTCTAGGTTCTTCATTTAGATAAGCGGATACATGAGTGGTATTTGGAGACATACTTAAAGAATTGCCGGAACTTGTTTGAAATGCGAAATATATTCTGTCTGCAATAGCACCTTCATATGCAGTAGGAATGCTAAATGCTTGTTTCTTAATTTCCAGACTATCCATTTCTCCAGTTGTATCTTCTGCTGCTCTTTCTGCAATACCTGAGAACCAGGTATAACTGAACGCCACTAAACCCACAGTAATCATTACCATTAATATTGTTGCTATTACAGGGGAAACTCCTTTAAGATTGTTTGTTGTCATAATATAGACTATATATATAATAAATAAATCCTCTTGCAAATATTTTGTATAAATTAACAAATAAAATTCTTAATTATGAAAAAAAGGATTTCTCTTACCATCGATTCTGAATTGCTAAAGCACGCGGATAAATTTATTGATAATCTAAACTTTGATTCAAGGTCGGGTTTTATGGAAGAATGTATCAGAAAATATCTCCAGAATTCAAGCGAGGCGGTGATTCTTGCGGGTGGAAGTCCAGATAAATTAAAATTGAATAATCAGTTTAAATTTTTAATTCCGGTGAAGCAGGATAAAACACTTTTAGATTTATTATTTGAAAGACTTTCCGAGTTCGGGAAAATTTTTATTGTTGGACAGAAAGAGGTTATCAATACCTGTTTTGAAAATCTTTCTGAAAAATATCCTGATGTTGATATCGAATATATTGAAGAAAAAGAGGAACTGGGAAATGCAAAAACTCTTGAACTTGTGAAAGATAAACTCCATCAGAATTTTCTTGTTTTGCCAATAGATCAATATTATGATTTGGATTTTATTGAGTTAATGAAAAGGCACAATATGAATCAGACTATTCTTAGAAGTTTGGTTACTCTGACCGTTGTTCCAACTTCAACCACGAAAAAATATGGAAATATTTCCATGATAGGTTCAAGAATTGTTAAGCATGAGGAGAAAAAAACAGGCAAGAAAACTTTGATTTCCGCTTTTGCTGCCGTGTGCGACAAGCAAATCTTTGATTATATTCCGAAAGGAAAAATACAGTGGGAATTGCAAAAAGAAGTATATCCAAGACTTATCGAACGAAGAGCGATGAGTGGGTATATTATAAATACTCCGATTTTCAATATTCATTCTGAAAAAGATATAAAAAGATTGAGAAGATACCTAAAAAATAAGTAGACAATTCATAGAAAAAGATATAAAAATATATTCAAAGAATAAATAAATTATTTAGGTTTTACATATACGCTTACTTTTACGCCTATTGAACCTATTGCCGGATGGGCTGTTGCTATGCCGCATTTAACATATTTTTCAACAAGAGCGCCTGATTTTTTCATGTAACCTTTTGCGAATTTGTCCTTTCTTGTTTTTGAACCTGTGATTAATCCATCCAAAACTATTTCTGCCCCAAGCACATTGTCATGTCTCATTATTTTGTTTAGGTGGTAATCCGCAAGTCTCCTGTAATGTTTCTTGTTTTCTATTCCTCTTGCGATATTTGAAGCTATTGTTTTTGGAACCACAACATCACGGTCAATTCTTTTTATGTCTACCTGAGCCTCTATATTGAATCTTTTTTTAATTTCTTCAGTTAATCTGCTTATTTTTTCTCCGCCAGGACCTATAATTGCTCCAGGCTGGGTTGTGTGGATTAAGATTCTGATATTTGTAGGTAGGTAATTGACTTCAATATCCTCAAAATTAATATCTTTTAGTTTATCGGCTAAATAATCATAGATCTCTTGTTTAAGGATTCCGTCGTTCACGAATTTCATTTCTTTCATATATTCTTTTTTTTTAAAAAGATAAACTACTTATATACTATTCTAATCTATTATGACCATCAAAAAAGTTGCTAAAAAGCAGAGAACTGTTGTGAAAGGCAGTAAAAAGCCCGTTAAAGCGACAAAGACCGCAAAAACAGGTAAAAAACCCACAATTTCCAAAAAATCAACAAAAGCAGTTTCAAAACCCAAGAAAAAGGAACTTACTGAAAAACAGAAAGAAAAGATAAAAAAGGAAGTTTTTGAGAAGGCAGAAGAATTTAAGAAACAGTGCTTGAAGAAATATAAGGAGATGGTAAAAACCATCTTTGTTTTTGGTTCTTATTTAAGAAAGGATTTTACTGAAGAAAGTGATTTGGATATTCTTATTTTACTGGATGACACAAAAATGAGGGTTACTGATGAATTTAAAGAATCTGTTGCTGATAATCTTTTTAAAACCGCAAAAAAACTGGATTCAAGATTGCATATACAACCACCGTGGACCATAACAGAATTCTGGGATATGGTTAGAGTTTCGCATCCTTTGTTAATGACTGTCTTGAGAGATGGATGGGCTTTGTATGATCAGGGATTTTTTATTCCAATGAAAAAACTTTTGGAGAGGGGAAAAATTCCCGCAAGTCTGGAGTCAATAGAATTATTGATGATTTCCGCCCCAAAGAAAATTGAGAGAGCAAAGAATGTTAGATTATATCAGGTTTCTGAAGACTGCTATTACGCAATGCTTAATTCTTCGCAGGCAGTTTTGATGTATCTTGGAAAACAGGTTCCTGACCCAAAGGCAACCCCAAAAGCAGTTAAGGAATATCTTGTTGATACAAAAATGTTGCCAAGACAATATTATAAAATTCTTGAGAAAGTTATTAAATTCCGAAAAGATGTTGAGCACAAAAAAGTAAAGGAAATCACAGGAGCTAAAGTTGATGAATTCCTTGAGAAAGCCGAGGATTATGTGAAGGAAATGCGAAAGATTTACCAGTCGCTTCAGAACCAGAAGAAAAGAGTGCTTATTGATAAAAATTACGAGATTTTATTGAAATCAACAATCATGGCTCTTAAGAAAGTGGATAAACTTCCGCAGGATCCAAAAAATCTTCCGGGCGCGATAAGAAAAGAATTGATTGAAAAACATTATCTTCCAAAGAGTTATCTTGAAGTATTTGACAAGGTGATTGGAATGAAAAAAGTCGCTGAGAAAGAAATTGATAAAATACCTGAGAGGGATGTGGAAGTAACAAGAAGTTATGTAAAGAAATTCGTGGACATTCTTGATAGGTTTATAAGGGATGTTGATAACAAACAGAGGAAATAATTTTGGTTTTTCACCATTGATTAGTATTTAATTTTTTTTGATTGTTTGATTATGAGTGAAGCCGTGAGTGAATGCATGTTAAATACTTATGATTTAATTAAGTTAGTTGAGGAATTGCCTTCTGTTATTCCATTTGAAGCTAAAATATCTGAGGGGGATATAAAAGGATATTTGAAGAAGTCAGAAAAAATAAGAGAAAAATATTCAGAAAAAATAAAGGATTATTACAAAGACTTGGAAAAAACATATTTAGAGGGGCTTTATATGCAAAATGATGCCGAGGGGATTAAGAGGTTTATTAAAGAATTGGGAGAATATTACGAGATAATACATAGTCAGACTAAAGAAATAACGCAGAATCCGAGCGGATCTATTAATGGAAAAAACCACATAGGATATCTAGCATTCAGGCAGTTCGGTCTGCTCGGATATTTGTTAGAGTGTTATTCAGGGATAGATTATTTAGAAAAAGAAGCAGAAAGAAAACTTAGACATATACCTTCAGATGAACTTTTGGAGACCCTTGAAAAAGAAGATTTGGTGGAACCAATTAAATATCTTTTTAAAAAAGGTTTTGTCCCCGTAGAAGAAATGTCTTCACAGGATTTAGTCAAACTAGAGCAATATGATTTGCTTTGTGGCACAGAAGGTGATGTAGGTCTAAATGATAAAGGAGTTCATATTTATCGCACAGTTTATTCTCAGAAAAATTAAATCCCAATTCCATTACTAAAAATTTAAATGGACCCACTGGGAGTCGATACCGGAAGTATTACCCAGCGTCTCTGCCATTTTCAAATTTTCCTTTCTTTTCATTGAAATTTTCTTTTGAGAAAGAAAAGTTCATGCGAAGGCAGCATGTTACCAAATACACTATGGGCCCATAAATTGATTGTTAATTTAAATTTAATTAATTATATGGACAATCTTGAATACATAAAGAAGGAAATAGAAAACACTCAGGTAATGATAATTTCTGGAGGGAGAGCCAAGAGGATGGGTAAAATAGATAAACCAAAGGCTTTGCTCGAATTAAATGGTAAATGTCTTATAGATTACACTTTAGAATTTTTAAAAAATTCGGGATTTAAAAACTTTGTTTTTTTGCTCGGATATAAACATGAAGAAATTGAAGCTCATGTTGGGGATGGTTCAAAATATGGAATAAATATAACTTATTCAGTGGAACCTGAAACCATGAAAGGTCGGGGAAAAGCCTTAAAATACGCTTTAATGAACAATAAGATTGATATGACCAAGAGATCAATAATTTGTTACCCTGATGATTTGTATCTTGACAGGAATCTGCCAATAAAACTGCTTTTGCATCATTTGCACGGAACTGAGAATAGAAATGTTCTTGTAACTGCATTATTTACTTCAGGCACAGAATATCCTTACGGGGTTGGAGAGATAGATTCAGAACAATTTGTTACAGGATTTGTTGAAAAACCTTTCATACAAAAATACACAAATACAGCATTCTATGTAATTGAACCCGGAGTTTATTCTGAGATAGAAAAGAAGATTGATTTGGATTCTGAGGAGAGTCCTGAATTTGAACAGGCTGTCTTGCCTGATTTGGCAAAGGATAGAAAAGTAACCTCGATGATTATTCCTTCTTCAGTGTGGCTCCCAATAAACACAAGCAAAGAACATTCAGTGGCGGAGAAATT
>JAUWTN010000044.1 GCA_030614705.1 Candidatus Aenigmatarchaeota archaeon | reverse complement strand
ACTTTTTCCCTATCTTCGCAAAGTTTGGTTTTATTTCCACATTATCAGCTTCCCCAAATTCAACATCAAATACATTTGAAAGTGTTTTAATAATTTCTTTTACTTCCTCAACATTTATTTCAGATGAACAAAACACAGTTGTTTTTTTCACTGGCAGTCTTAATCTTATTCCCTGTTTCTGCCTCTCGCTGTTAATTGCTTCGGATATTTCTTTTGCGAACTCAAATTTGTTTTCAAGACTTGCATTTATTTTTTCTGTTTCAGGTTCAGGCCATTTACTTAGATGCACGGATTGATTAAATATCGAAGTGTATAAATCTTCTGATAAGAATGGTGTTATTGGAGCAAGCAGTTTTAAAACCCTTTCTAAAGTATAGGTCATAACCTTGCCAACTTCCCCCATATCTTCCCTGTTCCTAACAAGTTTAATATAAATCCTTGAAAAATCATTTACAATAAATTCAACAATCCTTCTTGTGGCATAGTGAAATCCGAAGTCTTCAAAATCTTTTGTGGATTTTGAAACCAAAGAATTAACTTTTGAAACAATCCACCTGTCCGGCAATTCTTTGGGATTTATTTCACCAGTATTTTCAGTTGAATATGATTGCACAAAAGTCACTAAGTTATATAAGGTGTTCAGTTTGTTGTGCAGGATTTTTGCTTCTTCCAGGGAAAATCTTTGTGTTTCCCAAGGGACATTTGTCTGACAGATATATAACCTTAATAAATCCGCGCCAAGTTCTTTGTATCCATCTTCAGCCCACACAACATTTCCAATACTCTTGCTCATTTTTTCTCCTTTTTCGTCAAGGGTCCATCCATTACAGCAGACTGTTTTATAAGGCACTTTGTCAAATATAGACATTCCGCATAACATCAGTGAATAGAACCAACCTTTTACCTGGTCCTGACTTTCATCAATTAAATCCACCGGCTGAAGTTCTTCAAATAATTCTTTGTTTTTGAAAGGATAGCCAATGGATGCAAAAGGAGCAATTCCTGAATCAAACCACACATCAAGAATATCTTTTTCTCTTTCCATCTCCCCGCCGCATTCGCATTTTAAATGAATGTTGTCAACAACAGAAACTGATATGTCAAAGTCAGCAGGCACTTTTTCTATTACATGTTCCAGCATTTCTTCTCTTGAACCAATTACTTTTGATGAACCACATTCTTTGCAGATCCATACCGGTAATGGAATGCCCCAGAATCTCTGTCTTGTAATAGGCCAGTCTGGGGAATTTTGGATTAAATTATAAAATTGTTCTTCAACAAATTCAGGAAGCCATCTCACCGATTTGGTTGCTTTAAGAATCTTTTCTCTTAAGGTGTCAATTTTCATAAACCATTGTTTGCTCTTCCTGAAGATTAGAGGAGTGCTGCACCTCCAGCATACTGGTGATGAGTGGACTATTGTTGTGTTATAAAATAAATTTCCTTTTGATTTAAGGTATTCAAGAATTTCTTTGTTTGCTTCTTCAATATTTTTATCTTTGAAGATTCCTGTTTCTTCTTCCAGTCTCCCGCAACTGTTTACTGGGGAAGGGCTTGGCAGATTATAATGTTCCCCTATTCTATTATCCTCAGCCCCATGACCCGGAGCAATATGGATTATCCCAGTGCCTGTGGAAATATCAACAAGGTGCCCAAATTCATCTTGCCCTTCAACTTCTTTTTTCACTCTTATTTTACTTGCAACTCTTTTTTTCATTATTGGAATTGAAAGCACAATTTTGTGGGACTCTTCAATTTCTTTTTGAATCGGAATGTCCAGCAAAGATTCATATTTTGTTCCTTCAAGGTCTTTACCTTCAATTTCAGAAATGACTTTGAATTCTTTGCCAAGTTCTTTAAAAAGTTCAAGTCTTTTTTTTGCGAGGATTAATGTTTCTCCGTTTATTTCCGCTTTAACATATTTTTCATCAGGGTGAACGCAGAGTGCCACATTTGCGGGGAGTGTCCACGGCGTTGTGGTCCATACAAGGAAATATTCTTCTCGGTTTTTTATTTTAAATTTAATGAAAATTGAATGGCTTGTCAAATCTTTGTATTTATCGCTGATTTCATAACCGCTTAAAACAGTTTCGCAACGCGGGCACCAGTAATTTGGTTTTTCTCCAGGGACAAGAAGTCCTTTATCATGTATTTTTTTTATTGCCCACCATCCGCTTTCGCGATAAGAGTTATCAATTGTAAGATAAGGTGTCAGGTATCCTCTCCAGGCTCCAAGTTTTTTGTAAAGTTCCATCCATTCTTTTTCATTGCCGACTGCAAAATTCCTGCACTCAGATATAAATGTATCAATTCCTATTTTTTCAATATCCTTTTTTTCTTTAATGTTGAATTTTTTCTCAACTTTATTTTCTATTGGCAATCCACCGCAGTCAAAACCAGGCTGGAACCATACTTTGAATCCCTGCATGAATTTAAATTTACCCCATACATCTTTGTAAGTTGTTGTCTTGACATGCCCAACATGCGCAGAAGCGTTTACATAAGGAGGTCCGTCAAGGAGGTAGAATTTCCTGCCTTCTTTCTGATTTACTATTTTTTCAGGTGTTTTATCTTCTTCCCATTTTTTCTGGATTCTTTCCTCAACTTCTTTTGGGTTGTATTGCATAAAATTAACTGTAAAAATTTAAGTTTTAGGGAAATTAAAAGAAAATGGATTATAAAGGGTTTATTGTTTCGCTATTGTATTTTATTTCATACCCTTCATTTAGAATCCCCAAGGCTCTTTTTGCTTCATTCAGATATCCTTGATATTCATGAGTTATCTTAGTCCAGTTATTATAAATATTTCCGTTATTTGGATATTTATTAATAGTTCGATCTATTTTTTCAATCAATTCTTTATATTCTTCAATCTTTTTGTTTATGCCTATTATTGCAGAATTTGTAATATCTTTTTCAGAGTATCCTTTATTTCTTGCCCATCCTACAAATGGAATTATGCGCCCATTTTCTATTGTTAATAATATATTATAAGTTTCATCACTCATATATAATATCCATAAATTATAAATAGTTAGTTTTTGCAGTATTCAACAATTGCTTTGTTGATTAATTTACTTTGGTTATTTTGAGATTATGATTTTATTTAAATCAAACAATTAACCTTAAATTCCCCTTCTTTAAATTCTATTTCATCAGCCCTGTTTGCTCCTTTTAAATCTTCAACAATAGTTTTTAATCTTTCGATTTCTTCTTTCTCCCCGCTAATCTCAATTTTATTTACTTGTTTCCCAAGAGATAGTTTATTTGAGATTTTCCATTTACGGACTTCTGAAATTACTTTTTTAAATAATTCCCCGGTCCCAAAAGATTCTTCATCTTCAACTGAAATTTCAGGGAATTCTGATAAATGGACACTTTCTTTTTTCTCTGTTTCTTTAAATAAAGATTCATGGATTTCTTCAGTGGTGTAAGGGATGAATGGGGCGAATAGTTTTACAACTCCAAGCAAGGTTTCATACAATGCATATTTTGCACCTGATTTGCTTTTTTCATCTTCACCATAGATTCTATATTTGACCATCTCAAGATAAAAGTCGCAGAATTCATGCTTGAAAAACATTTCTGTAACCCTTCTTGCATCGCTCAGTTCATAGTTGTCAAAATGTTTGTGGTAATTTTCCACAACTTTTTTAAATTTTGTTAATATCCATTTATCAACAATAGTTAATTCAGGTTTCTCAATTTTTTCAATATTGGAGCTTATGAATCTTGAAGCATTCCACAGTTTGATAAGAATGTCCATGTTGTGTTTTAAATCTTCTTCCTTGAAAGGCAGGTCTTCGCCGACTTTTGATGTTGTTGCCCATAATCTTACTGCATCTGCTGAATATTTTTCAGTAATTTCAAGGGGGTCAACAACATTGCCAAGAGATTTGCTCATCTTTTTCCCTTTTGAATCAAGACCATGACCAGAAATCATTGCGTCTTTCCACGGAAGTTTTCCAGTATGAAAATAAGATTTTACAATTGT
>JAUWTN010000027.1 GCA_030614705.1 Candidatus Aenigmatarchaeota archaeon | reverse complement strand
TTTTAGTTTCATTGGATTTTTTCCTTCATATAAATATTCAAGATTCTTTAACCCGGGCTTTGCACCTCTTTTGTATAATTCGTTCCAAATTGTAAGATACGACCCAGCCGGAATGTATCCCATAATTAGTCTATTTAAAGAGTATATTAATTGAGTTATATAAGTATCTCTTTTTAAAAAAGGATTTTATTATGATTGAGTTTATTGTTAATAAGATTATTGGAATTTTGTTGATACTTTTTGGGTTGTTTATGACACTTAAATTTCCGCAAACCGAAAGCTGGCAGCCAAAAGGGTTTACTATGCTTGGAATTTTGGTTGGTATTATTTCTCTTGGTATTGGGGTATATTTGCTTATTGGTTAATCTATAGTTATTAAAGGATAGTAACTAATATATGGTAAGTCATAGAGAGACTTTGGATAAGCCAGTGCCAAGTTTAGAAGACATGATTGAATTTGCATTTTTATTGCTCCTGCCGATTTCTCTGGTAATTTCATGGATTATTGATTTTAGCGCGGTTTTAATTTATTTCTTTATTATTGCGTCTTTTTTAAGTTTGTTTGTGCTGGAGGGTTTTTCTTATTCTTCTAAAAAGAATGAAAAGGGTAAGAGAGAATATAATTTTGGAGGTAATGTATTTTCATATTCGGTGCTTGTTATTTTGCTGGTTTCAATAATAATTACTTATTTGCTGAAGATTGAGTTCATTTTCCTGTCTTTGTATGTTATTCTGTTAGTTGGGTTTTTTGGATTTATTTGTAATAGATGGATTAAGGGATTGGCGAATGTTGGTTAATTAGGGAATTTAACTAAATTTATTAATTTTATAAATCCCCAAATATTTATATTTTAATAAGATAAATTATTATGGATTTGGAACTATTATATCAACTTGGGAGTAAATTACAATATATAAAAAGATGCAAATCAATTAAACCTTGGGTAAAAGAAGAAGGATTTTTATTATATAATTTAAATCAGCTTAATTACATACTAGAAAAATTAAATTTGTCTCCCGTTACTCAAACAGAAATAAAAAAATTGGTGGAACGACTTGATAAATCTTATGATGAAAAACAAGAATTGAAAAGTGAGGATGAGGATTCTATTGTTGAAAGCGTAAAATTGTGGGACGATAGAATTAAGAATGAATTAGACGAAAGAGTCACTATCGAAGTATTTACAGAAGGAACTTTAAATTATAAAAAAGTGATTCAAGGTGGAAAAAGTTTCTTCCCCGAAGAAGTATGGACCGGTTTATCAAAGATTTCAAAAAGTGATCTTAATGATACTTGTAATTGTTTATTAACTAAATCTTGGACACCTGCGGTTATGATTTCCTTGAGAGCATCTGAGGATTGTATAAGACATCTTTTTAAGTTTAAGACAGGTAATGATTCAGGTACTCTGGGTTGGAAGAAGATTTTGGATAATTTAGAAAAAATACCTGATATTAATAAGACATTAATTGGTTATTTGCATTATATTAGAGAAATGAGGAATACTGCTGAACACCCCGAGGAAATATTTGATCAGATGGAAGCAGAAAGAGTTTTTCATTTGGTGGTAAATATGATTATTGTAATTCATAAAGAATTAAAAGGGAGTAAAGAGGAATCAGAAGAAGAAATAAAAGAAATTGCATGATTTTAAAAATCATCTTTTTTTAATTTTTAGCTTTTTAAAATTACGGGATTTAATTCAAGGGCAGTATATTAAATTTGACCTAAATAAACCCCAAAAACCACTTTCCCATTTATACAGTTATAGTATTATGGCAGTAGATTACCTTGATGAAATGGAGAAAGTAGGAGGTGGTTTTAAACCTATGGTAGGAAAAATTATATGCGTAGCCCCTTTTGGACAAAACGAAGAATTTAATTTCACTTTGCACAAGGGAAAAGGAAGTGATCTTTGGTATAGTTTCTTGCCTCACTTGGAGAAGAGAGGTTATCAGATTACCAAAGTAAGCGAGAACCTTGAGGTATCTCCTGTTGATGCGGGCTATTATCAACTCACTCAAAAACAAAAAGATGAAATGGAGATGAAAATTAAGCAGGGTCTTGCAAGCGTGGCTCAGTCAGTGTCTGATTTTGAATTGATTGCCCATGATGTGAGGAAATACAAAGAGTTCCTGAAAATGATTAAGGAAGATGATGAACATTCTTTGAGGGCGATTTTTATAGACGAAGTTGATATAAGCACAGGGAACAATTCAATAAAAGGAATTGTTATCAGGTGGCCAACTTTGATTTCTGATTTTATGACTCTCGGGGAAAAATTGCCAACTGAAACGGATGTGAATAAAATAAAAGATGAACTGAAAATTTCAAAAGCAGAGGCAGTATTATTGTCAACAAAGCAAAGATTGTACAATAACTGGAAAAAGATTTTTGGTCCTGAGATTGAAGGAAGATTATCAAGATTGCTTGCGCAGAAGAATTCAAGAGAGAGAACAATAATTGAATATAAAAACTGGTTAAGACCTCTGGTTACAAGGCATAAATTGTACAAAGAAGGTTTGTCAGATCCCAAATCAGCTAGAGAAAAACTAAGCGATGTTTGGCATTCTCCTTCACAGGCAATTTCAACAAGCGAAACTGAGATTTGGGCATGGCAACCCATAGTGCCAATAGAACCAAGGAAGGGGACAATGCAGATGAAAGATAAAGAATTTGGAATTAACGATCCTTATGATGAGTTCATAAAAGAAAATTTTATTTTTGATAAAAAAAAAGGATTGAAAAAAGAATTTTCCTGGATTGATGAGAAATGGGTTAAAAAGGCTGTTGATGAGATAAAAGCTCATCCGGATTGGATGAAAAAGAACAATCCCTATTATGTTTTGCTTAAGGTTACTTATTCAAATTATATTATAAAACTCCCAACCGGAGATGAAATGGATGATGTAACTTTTAAAACAAAAAACTGGTTTTTGAGCCAAAACGCTTTGTTGGTTTTACTGCTGAGAATAAAAGCCCAGCAGGAAGATTTTGACAGGGAAATAAACCAATTGATTGGTATTTCAGGCGATAATCCAGTTGAAGGCGAAACAATAGAAAGTATTGTGGAAAGCTGGAAAGAGGATATCAAGGAGGAAAAAAAAGGAACTTTAACTTCAATGAAAGAAAATACTAAAAAAGTTCAGGAACAGATTTCCAAAGTTATAAAGTTTTTCGGGTTGGAATTTGCTTTATCAAGACACGGTCCTTATGAACATAACTTTAGCGATAGGATTACAAATATGTATCTTGTATCAACAGCAATTGATTTTTATATACCTCACCTAAAACTTTATCTTCTTGATGCAGTTGGTGTTGGGAAGTGAGAAACAAACAAATAGTATTTTTCCTCGCCTTTTAATTCTTCAATAATTCTCTTTGCAAGCATCTGTTCTATTTCAACTGTGATTCCAACTCTTTTTTTAAGGTCATCAAATGACTCAAAAGGTTTTTTTCTCTCTGATAAAATCAGCCCCACATGTTTTTTCCCAATACTTGGAAGCAGTTCAAGTTTGTGCATTCTGATTGAAATTCTTGTTGAGGTGTTAAAGAATTTTATAAATTCTTCCTCTTTTGTTTTTACAATTTTTTTAATGGTTTCTTCAAGATGACTTTTTGCGAAGTTTGTTAACTCGCTTTCCTTTAATTTTCTTCTGATATAAGTAACTTTTTCTTTATCATTTATCTCAACTTCTTCATTAAGTTCTATTTCTTTGGTTGCAACTAATTCAAGCAGGGCGAAATAATTAGTTCCAATTCCCTGAATTATTGGTTCCATTTTTCTCATGCTAGCATAACCTTGTGGCAGATAGTCCAAAACAATTATTTTTTCTTCTCTCATAATTAATTAAGCCTAGTTATATTGGGCGATTTTTTTGATTATATCTTTTAAAAAATCAGTTTTTACTTCTTTTTTGGATTTTAAGATTAATTTTAGGGTTATTTCGTCTTCAGGCATTATATTTAGAATATTAATTACCTGTTCTTCATTTAAATCTAATTCCTGCAGTTCCTGAGCTAATTTTATTGCATTTGTTTTTGTCAGTTTTGTTGTGGTTTTAAGGTATTCCTGAGCGAGTTGCTGTTCATAATTGAATTCCTTGTCTTTGCCTTTTTTTGTCAATATATCTTTTGCTTCAGCATTAGAAATAGCAACTTTATTTTTTACAATCATAACTTATATTAAAATTATATATTAAGGTTACTCATAACTTTCGATTACTTCAGCAAGAATCTCAGCTTTCCCTCCTGTTGGTTTTGATAAAACATTGTCGCAATTCAGGCATTTTATTTGAGTGGTTGCTTTGTTGAAGATTATCTGCTCATTACTGCATTTGCACTTCACCTTCAGGAATTTTGAACTTGTCATATTATATAAACTATTTAAATAATATAAAGTTATGTTTTTAATCGCTTATATGCGTGAATTAAGTGTTAAAAAGAATATAAAGATTTAACTTTAATATATATAATGCACAAAATTAGTGGAATTGAATTTTCTTTGTTGTCACCAGTACAAATAAAGAAATTGAGCGTAATTGAGATTACAAGACCAGAGTTATATGATGCTGATGGTTATCCAGTTGAGAGAGGGATTGTGGATCACCGAATGGGCGTTGTTGACCCTGGAATTACCTGCAGAACATGCGGTTATAAATTAGGAGATTGTATGGGACATTTTGGTCATATTGAATTAATTAAACCTGTGGTGCATCCTGTTTTAGCCCCTAAAATATATTTATTATTGCAGGCAACCTGCCAGAAATGCGGTAGAGTAATGGCTGGAGAAGCTGTAACTGGTTTAAGCCCTTGCGCAAAAGATGCAAAAGAAAAGTGTCCTTTTTGCGGTGAAAAGCAGAAAAAAATTAAATTTGTAAAACCAACAACTTTCAACTTTGGAAGAGATGAATTAACCAGTGAACAGGTTAGAGAATGTCTTGAAAGAATAACTGAAGAAGATTTGGAAAAACTTGAATTTAAGGGAGGAAGACCAGAATGGATGATAATAACAATACTTTTAGTTCCTCCAATGACAATGAGACCTTCCATTATTCTTGAAAGCGGTGAAAGAAGTGAAGATGATTTAACCCATAAACTTGTGGATATAGTAAGAATTAATGAGCGATTAAAGAGGATTTTGGATATCGGAGCTCCGGACTTTTTGATAAGCGATATTATTGAATTATTACAATACCATATTTCCACTTATATAAAAAATGATATGTCAAACATACCGCCTGCAAGACACAGGAGCGGAAGACCATTAAAAACTCTTGCTCAAAGAATGGTTGGTAAAGAAGGCAGATTTAGATTTAATCTTTCAGGAAAGAGGGTTAATTTTTCCGCAAGGAGTATAATCTCGCCGGATAATTTCTTGGATATTGATGAAGTTGGAGTTCCTGAAGTAATCGCCAAAACAATAACAGTTCCTGAGAGGGTTATTGACAGCAATGTGGAAGAAATGAAAAAATTAGTTTTAAATCACGGCAGTTTTCCTGCTGCGAATTATATTGTTCGTACAGATGGTTTAAAGAAAAAAGTTACACCTGAGACAAAAGAAATGATTTCTGAGGAAATCATGCCTGGATATACTGTTGAAAGAAATTTAATGGATGGTGACTGGGTGATTTTTAACAGGCAGCCAAGTTTGCACAGAATGTCTATGATGGCTCATAGAGTAAGAATTATGGAGGGTAAGACTTTCAGGATGCACCTTACAGTCACAACACCTTATAATGCGGATTTTGATGGAGACGAAATGAACCTGCACATACCTCAGACCGAAGAAGCAAGAGTGGAATTAAAATATTTAATGAGCGTGAATCAACAGATAAGAACTCCAAGGTATGGTTTGCCAATTATAGGAGCAAAACAGGATCATCTGATGGGCAGTTATTTTTTGACTCAGGATAATATAAACTTATCAAAAAGAGAGGTTTCAAATTTGATCATGTGCACTGATGTTAAAGTCACTTTGGACAAAGATATTTATTCTGGAAAAGATGTTTTTTCATTAATATTGCCAAAACTAAATTACACAAACAAGACAAGGACTGGACAGGAAGTGGTAATTGAAGACGGACTTATGAAAAAAGGATATATTGATGAAATGGCAATTGGTTCCGAAAAAGGTTCATTGTTAAACAAAATTGAACTTCACTATGGAGGCGATGAAGCTGCAAGATTTTTGGGCAATATGTCAAAATTATGTTTAAATTTCATGAGTTCTCACGCATATACAATGTCTTTGGAAGATTATTATCTTGAAGATAAAAAAGGAATTGAGAAATTAGTTTCAAAAGAAATTAAAAATTATATAGCTTCGCCTTCAAAGGAAACCCAGTCAAAATTAGACCAGCTTCCAAAGGAGATTGAAATAATTATTAAAGAAAAATTGTCTGGTGATTCAAGCGCAAGGATTGCTGCTGAGACAGGAGCAAGAGGGAGTATGGTGTCTGTATCCCAGATTATTGGGGTTGTTGGTCAGGAAAAATTAAAAGGAAAGAAAATAACAAGGGGATATTACAACAGAAGTTTGCCTCATTTCAAGAAAAATGATGTAAATCCTTCAGCTTATGGTTTTGTAAAAGAAGGTTATAAGGATGGAATTTCACCCACAAGTTTCTTCTTTGATTCCATGCATGGTAGGGAAGGTTTATCAGATACCGCTCTTAAGACCAAACATTCTGGTTATCTTGAAAGAAGACTTGTGAGTTGTTTGCATGATGTTAAGGTGGCTCCTGATAACACAGTAAGGAATGAAAGGAATCAGATTGTTCAGTTCACCCCATTTGAAAATAACATCAACCCTCACAAAGCCAATAAAGGTAAAATTGAAATAGAAGATATATTATGATAGGAATAGAACAGAAACTGGAAAATTATTGCGAAGAACACAAGATAACAGGCGCAAAAAAAGAGGAACTTAAGAAAAAGCTTGATTTGTTGGTTGAGAAATCAAAATTCGAGTGCGGTGAATCTTTGGGTATTGTAACAACACAATCTCTTTCAGAGCCTGCTACACAGATGACAATGCGAGCTTACCACTTTGCTGCTTCCGCAGGTATAAGGATGGCTTCAGGATTGCCAAGATTAATAGAGCTTTTTGATTTAAGAAAAGAGATTGATAATGTAACCACAATTCATTTGCTTGAGAATTCAAGGGAAAGTGCTGAAGAAATAGCAAGAAATATTGTGGAATCAAACTTAAGTGATGTGCTTTCAAATATTTATTATGATATTCCAAATTTTCAGGTAACTCTTGAATTCAGCGGTTTAAAAGAATTGGATATGACTTTGGAAAGTGTATTGAGCGTGATTAAGAAATATGTTAAAAAATATCCAAGCAGTATTGAAGATAAAGTAATCAATCTGGAAGAAGTTAAAACTTATTCTGAATTTAGAGTTTTAAAGCAAAAATTAATTGATTTATCCATAAAAGGAATAAAAGGAACAAAAGAAACAATAATTCTGCATGGAGATAGTGAATGGACAATACAGGTGAAAGGAGGCAGTTTTGAGAAATTCATGCTTGTTGATGGCGTGGACACTACTATTACAACAACAACAGATATAATAGCAGTTAAAAATGTTTTGGGTGTGGAAGCTGCAAGAAATGTTTTAATATATGAAATAAATAAAACTCTTGAAGAACAGGGAGTTGGCGTAGACAAAAGATACATCGGCGTTGTTGGAGATGTAATGTCAGTTAATGGAGGTTTGGAACCTATGAGCAGGTACGGACTTATGAAATCCAAACAAAGTGTTCTTGCAAGATTAAACTTTGAGGAAACCATAAAAATTCTGTTTGATTCAGCGGTAAATAATGCTAAAGATGATTTAAATACTTTAATTAGTAATTTAGTAATAAACCAGGTATGTCAGACAGGTACAGGAACAGTGAAATTAAAATGGAAGGTATAAGCAAATTAAGGAAAGGAGATAATGTACTTAATCTCAAAAAAGAATATGAAAGTAATAAATTAGTGATAGGACCTAAAATATCAAAAAAATTGATGAAAGAAAATAAGATAATTAAACTCTACTTATCAACTAATGCGCCAATGGATTTGCTTGGAGATACCGGAAGTGTGGAAATTGAACGTTTGAATGTGGACGCAATAGAACTTGGGAAATCATTAGGTAAAAATTTTCCAATTTCTGTTTTAGGTATGCTAAAATGAAAGTGAATTCAGGGAACTAGGTGATTTGAAAGATGAGAACATTTGATAAGAATACATTGCATTATATCTCTTTATTTGAGTTGGTGACAGGAGTTGCTCCAATGGATTGCGTGATTAAAGATAAAGTCTATTTTTTGGTTGACAAAAATTTTATGTCAAGAGTATTATCAAATAAAGGGGAGAAGATAAAAATGTTAGAAAAGCATGTAGGCAATCAAGTAATTATTTTCCCTTATTTTAAAGAAAAAGAAGATTTCCTTATAAAGATAATCTCTGATAAACTCAGGATAAAGGAATCTGATGGCAGTTTAAAATTATTTGTAAACAGGCATGATAATAAAAAAGTTAGAAGGGATATGGAGGCTATTAAAAGTTTTTTGGAAAGGGTTTATAATATTGATAAAATATTGTTCAGGTTCTGAGCCTTATATTTTATTAAATTTCTAATTATGGGAACATTCAATGCAAGAAAAATGGTGGAAAAAAGAAAAAAAGCAAAATACTGTAAGAGAGGGCATAAGATTAAAGTATTGGGTTTATTCAAGAAAACAGACCCTTTAAAAGGATCACCGCAGGCAAAAGGAATGGTTTTGAGCAAAAGGCAGCTTGAACAGAAGCAGCCTCACTCTGGTATGATTAAATGCGTCAGGGTAAAATTGATTAAAAACGGGAAAGAAGTTACAGCCCACTTGCCAAAAGACAGGGCAGTTAAATTTGTTAATGAACACGATGAAGTAACAATTGAAGGAATGGGAGGTTCACAGGGAAAATCTGTTGGGAGTATTCCTGGTGTCAGGTACAGGGTTTGCGCTGTGAATGGAATCAGTCTGGAAATGCTTAGAACCGGAAGAAAAGAGAGAAAGACAAGATAATTTAATTGCAATAATATTGGTTTATTTGATTATAATCTATTTTAACATTTAACCAATATTCTGTAAAGGAGTATTTAATTAATTTAATTAATAAGTTATTATTGAAGAGCCCATAGGGCAATGAGTAACTTAGTAGAATAAGTTACTGAACTTTGGTTTAATTTCAAAGTTTAGAATAAAAGGAGTGCATCATTTTGAGGAATTTAATAAGGAGATAACCCGCAGTATTCCGGTTGATCCTGCCGGAGGTCACTGCTATTAGAGTTCGACTAAGCCATGCAAGTATTTTGGAGTCTTCGGATTTCGAAGTGCGAACGGCTCAGTAATATATAATCAACCTGCCCTTAGACCTTCCATAATCTCGGGAAACTGAGGATAAAGAAGATAGGATAAAAGTTCTGGAAAGAATTTATCTGAACTAAGGATGGGATTATACTTGATTAGGTTGTTGCCGGGGTAATGTCCCGACAAGCCGATAATCAGTACGGGTTGTGAGAGCAATAGCCCGGAGATGGATTCTGAGACAAGAATCCAGGCCCTACGGGGCGCAGCAGGCGCGAAACCTTTACAATGCACGCAAGTGCGATAGGGGAACTCTAAGTGTTTTTCCATTAGGGAAAACTTTTGCTAAGTCCAAAAAGCTTGGCGAATAAGTGGTGGGTAATACGGGTGGCAGCCGCCGCGGTAATACCCGAGCCACAAGTGGTGACCCCGTTTATTGGGTTTAAAGCATCCGTAGCCGGTTTAAAAAGTTTCTGGTTAAATCTCCTGCTAAACAGGAGACCGCTGGAAATACTTTTAGACTTGAGATTAGGAGACGTTAGAGGTACTCTTGGGGTAGGGGTGGAATGTTTTTTCTATGAATAGTATCAGGAAAAAACTCCACAGTCCGTTAATCCCAAGGGGACCATCGATGGCGAAGGCATCTAACGAGAATAACTCTGACGGTGAGGGATG
>JAUWTN010000041.1 GCA_030614705.1 Candidatus Aenigmatarchaeota archaeon | reverse complement strand
CCAGTTATCTGGAAGGAATTGCCAGCACACTCGGACATTGAGATATCACGGGTACTTGACAGGAGCATAAGAGAAAGCAAAATGCTTGATTTAAAAGAATTCTGCGTGACAGAAGGAGAAAAAGCATTTCAGGTGTTTATAGACTGTTATGTGATGAATTATGATGGAAATCTTCTTGAAGCCCTTAACTTAGCCACAGTGAAAGCTTTAATGAATATGAATATGCCAAAACTTGAAGAAAACGATAAAATAGGTATTTCAGACAAGAAAATCGAGTTAAAATCAAAACCTGTGCTTGTAATGGTGTCAGGACTTAATGGCAAATACATCCTTGATTTAAACCAGTCTGAAGAAGGCGGTGTTGATTTCTCAATTTCAATTTCATACCTTGATGATAGCACAATCTGCGCAATGCAGAAAACAGGAATTAAAGGAATTCCAATGGATAAAATGGACGAAATTTTCAAAATCGGGGTGGAGAAACAGAAAGAATTGAGGAAAATTTTAGATGAATAATTTTCAAAATTTATTTTAGATATTAAGCTAAATATTCAATCAATATAAAATTCTGGAATCTATAATATAAATAAATGAAATTATCTTTTGATTAAATGAATATAGTTTTAAAAGTAATTATAATCTTCTTCCTCTCCTACCCCCTTTCTTCCTCATGTAACCGTGAATGACCGGAGTTGAATCCTCAATTATGTTTATCTTTAAATCAGACCTTGAAATTGCTTTAATTGCTGCCTGAGACCCTTTTCCAACAGATAATGATTTGTGTCCTCCCGGAGCTCTGACTCTTATATCCACTTCAGTGATTCCTCTTTCTATAGTTTCTTTCACAACTCTCTGAGCTGCAAGCATTCCCTGAAATGGAGCGCTTTTTAACCTATCTGCTTTTGTAATCATACCGCCGGAAACTCTTGAGATTGTTTCTGCGCCTGTAATATCAGTAACATGGAGTATTGTGTTATTTCCGCTCGAATAAATGTGAATTACGCCTTTTTGACTTTCTTGTTTTTTTGGTTTGCTTTCAACTTCTTCAACAACATCAGTTTTCTTTGATTTTAGGGTTTCCTTAGGATTTTCTTCTGTTTTATTAGATTTCCCTCCCGTTTTAGTATCAGCTTTAATTTCTTTTTTAACCTCTATAACTTCAGTTTTTTTCTTATCTTCAATTTTAATCCCTTCTTTTTCACTCTGCGAAAAAGGGGCACCGTTCGAAGAACGAGTGTCTTTGACTTCGGTATTCTCTTTTAAATTAGTTTTAGCTGCTTCTTTTGTTTTCTCAGCTATTTCCAATTTTTCATCTGTTTTCACTTCATTATTTTCTTTGGGCATAAACATAAAATAAAATTAAAAATAAAGGACTATAAAAGTTTAATTTGAATTAGTTATAATGGACACAAGAAAGAAAGAATTGCCTGCACAGTGCAGACGATGCAAATCAACAAGCGGAGTGATAACAAAATACAATTTATATTATTGCAGACATTGTTTCAGGGAAATTGCAACCAGAATTGGATTTAAGAAATACGATTAATTATTGAGGAATTTTATAGATTATATATAAAAGGCTAGTATATTATGCCTGAAGTAAATCAGAATGCGTTAGTTGTGCAGGAGTTAGTTAGAAGAGCAAATTCACATACGCAAAGATTAAGGACTGTTGATGAACAGATGAGGCAGATTAATTCCAAGTTAAGTAATGAAGAACAACACAGGCTGAAAATGAGTAAATTAAATACTGAAAAATTTGAAAAAATTATAGAAGAAATTGAGGGTATTGATAATAAGATAAGCGACCTGAAAAATGAGCTAGTGAAAGTTCACGAAAAAGAAAAAGGGTTTGTAAAGGAGAAAGAAATAAATACAATCAAAAAGGAAATGGAATTATTATCTCCGATGAAACATGAATTTGTGACCTGGAATGAATTAAACCGGGAAGTTAAAAAATTGAAAGATGAGTTTAAAGTTGCCGTTCGGCCATAAGGGGGAAGAGATGGGAAGTATTCCAATTAAGGAAGTTACTTTGTTGAGAGAGCAGGGTAAGTCTGATAGAGAGGTAATCACCAAATTGAAAGCGCAGGGATTTTCTTTTCAGGCAATTGAAAAAGCAATGTTGCATGTTTTAAAATCCAGTGTCGGCAATTCAAATGATCCTATATCGCAACCTGGAATGAAACCACCTCAAAATTTTGGACAACCTCCGGGAATGCAATCCCCTCAGGGAATTCCACAGCAACCACCCGGAATGCAACCTCCGCAACAAGGTTCCTCCCAGTTGCCGCAAAGAGATCAAGTGGGTTTTGGAAGACAAGCCCAGCCGGCTCAGGGAGGTCAGGAATTAATGCCCGAACAGAAACTTGGATTTTCAGGTATGCAGGAACCAAATCTTGAGATGCAATCTGAACCAACTGATTTGATAGAAGAAATTGTTGAAGGTGTTGTTGAAGAAAAGTTTGAAAAATTAGATACTAAATTTGAGTTTATCCAGAAAAATCAGGAAAAATTAAAAGAAGAAATTGATGCAATGAAAGTTTTGTTGACAAATGAAGTTCAAAAAGTGGAGAAATTAATTGAGGGGTCAAAAGGAGAAACTAGTAAATTGAACGATGAAATAGAAACAATTGATATTAAATGCGCTGCTCTTGAAAGAGCATTCAAACAATTTTTGCCGGACTTGGCTGAGAAAGTCAGATCAAAGACTTTAAAACAAAAAGGGGTTGAGGTTGTTAATGAGGAGATGAAATAATTTTTTTAGGAGTAAATATTGAAATGAATTAAAATAAAAAACCAACAAATTTTTACTGGAAGAATTAGTGTTCAATAAATTTCATTTTATAACTTCCGAGCATAATATCATTTCCACTGTGAAGTTCAACAGGACGATAAGAATCCAATTCTTCGGTCATAGAAAAATCTTTGCCATAGCGTGTTATTTTAGTTCTATTTTTGGAATCCAAATCTTCCAGACAATAATTTTCTTTTTTTGTAAAAATTTCAGCATGTCTCCCTGAAACTGTTTTTAAAATTTCTTCATTTCCTTTTGGAATTATGTCGCAGGTTTCGTCCGTTCCTATAATAATTTTAGCGTAAACATCATAGATTTTTTTATCTTCCAAATCAAATAAAATTGCCATATATGATTATTATTTAAAAGTAAATCTTAATCTAAAATCAATTCTATTTTTAGATAAGCTAATTATAAGAGAATTATCAGAGTATATTATGGATTCTATGACTTTGGATGAAGCTGTAAATAAATTTAAGAAGTTTGATAATGATTTACCTAAGGAGTTTAGAATCTTCAGGCAGGATATAATTAATGGAGATGTTAGAAAAATAAATAAAGCCTATCGAATATTGGCGATGAAGTATCATCCTGATAGGAATTCATCACCTGAATCAGAAGAAAAATTTAAGGAAATGAAATCAAGTTATAAGTTTTTAATAGAGGAAGCTGAATATTACAAAGAGACAAAAAAAGTAGGTGGTGTTGGGGAAGTAAGAAGAGAAGAACATGTAAGGAATTATGAACAAGGAGAATCCGAAAAAACCGAAGATATGGGAAATAAAATAATAAAATGGAAGAAAATTTATGATGATTCTGAAGAACAGGAAAGGCTTAGGTTAAAAGGCGGAGAACAAAAATATATTGGTTCTGGTAAGGACCTTCAGGATGTAGTGAAAGCATTGAAAGAAGGAGAGGCTCCAAAAGAACCACTTCAACTCGGATCAGGACCAAAACAAGGAGAATATTCACCAATGATAAGACCTGGTTACACTGGAACTTCAAAACCAAAAGACGAAGGACCTGTAATAACACCACAACCGAAAAAACCACTTCAATTAGGACCAGAAGTTTCTGAACCAAATCATGAACCAAGTACGGAATCAAAACCTGAAAAAAAGCAGAAAACCCAAAAAACAAAAGTGCCTTTAATTCCTTTATTGCAATTCTTTGCTTTCCTTCTCGGAATTTATTTGCTTTTATTTACTCCTTATTGGATTTTTGGTTTGCCTCTGGTAATTGCAGGTATTCTACTTTTGGTTGGGGTCCAAAGCGAAAGAGAAGGTTTAAGGGAACTTTTTGATTGGTTCCTGAATGACCCGAGAGGGAATAAATGGGGTATGGTTCTTGTGGTCGGAATAGGAAGTTTAATTGTATATTTTCAACTTGGTCCTATAATTGCTGCAATACCACTTTTAGTAATAGTTACATATTTCGCATTTGGAAAAAAAGTTGTTGGTAAGGGACATTTTGTTGAATATGTTT
>JAUWTN010000035.1 GCA_030614705.1 Candidatus Aenigmatarchaeota archaeon | reverse complement strand
TTTGTCATAGCTTTTTTCAGAAACCTGATAATTATATTCATTCAGTAGAAATTTAATTTTAGTCTCAAAATATTTTATAAGTTCATCTTTGTTTTTAAAATCCATTGGAGACAAGTCTATTAATTGTAATAACCCATCATATAATTTGTCAAATATCATAGTTTCTTTTTTTGTTAATTTTGGTTCTATGAGGTCGTATACAATTTCTTTTCCCTGGTGGTGTATGGAAATATTAATAAAATTTTTGATTAATTCATATTTTATATCTATTTTTTTCAAATCTTTAGGAATTTTAATTTTTGGATTAACTTCTTCTAATTGGAACATAATTAACCTTTTCTTTAAAAAAGAGAGGCTCATTTTTAATAAACCTCAGAAGGATGCAAATTAAGGTGTTAAAAACTATTTTAAATATCTTTTATGAGAAAATTAATTACTTCTGCCCTGCCTTATATTCATGGGATTTCCCATTTAGGTAATATTGTTGGCAGTATGCTTCCTGCTGACGTGTATGCGAGATTTTGCAGGCTAAGAGGGGATGAGGTTTTATTTGTCTGCGGTTCTGATTCTCATGGAACTATGTATGAGGTTACTGCCGCAAAAATGAAAATAACCCCAAAAGAATTGGTATATAAGAATCATGAAAAGATGAAGGAAATTTTGAAAAAGTTTGAATTGAATTTTGATTATTATGGGATTACTGACAGCGACGCAAACAAAGAAATGTCATTTCATATATTTAATAAACTTGATGAAAACGGTTTTCTTAAAGAGGAAGAAGTTGAGAATGTTTATTGCGAAAAATGCGAAAGGTTTTTGCCTGACAGATGGGTTGAAGGAAAATGCCCTTCCTGCGGAGGTCTTACAAGAGGAGATCAATGCGATGACTGCGGGAAACTGGTGGATGTAAAGGATATAGTTGAACCTTATTGTGTTTTATGCAAGAGCAAAATTATATTTAAGAAAACAAAACATATTTTTCTTGACCTTCCGAAATTTGAAAAAGAATTGTCGGAGTTTGTAGATGATAAAAGTAAAAAATGGAGCAAACTTGCGAGAACAGAAACAATTGGTTTTTTGAAAAATGGATTAAAGCAAAGGGCGGTTACAAGAGATGCAGTCTGGGGATTTAAGGTTCCAAAAGAAGGTTATGAAAATAAAATTTTGTATGTTTGGTTTGATGCTCCAATAGGTTATCTTGCATTTACAAAAGAATGGTGCGAAAATAATAATCAGAATTTTGAAGATTGGTGGAGAAATGATAAAACTGAGTTAGTGCAATTCATGGCAAAAGACAACACAATTTTCCATTCAATAATATTCCCTTCAATGTTAATTGGTTGCAAAGAAAACTGGAAACTCGCGGACAGGATAATGTCATGCGGATGGTTGAAGGCAAAGGGAATAAAGTTTTCAAAGAGCAGAGGGAATGGATTAACCACAGAAGAAGCCCTTGAAAAATATCCTGCGGATTACTGGAGGTTTGTATTAATCTCTTTATATCCTGAACAAAATGATTCTGTGTTTTCAATGGAAGTTTTTAACGAAACAATAAACAATGAGTTTGCGGATATAATTGGAAATTTTGTTCACAGGGTTTTATCTTTTTGTCATTCTAATTTCGGGGAAATTCCTAAGTTGGATTATTCATATAAAAAAAATATCTCATCAGAAGAAGAGAAAACTTTGATAAGATTTGGAGGTACAGAATATGGTGTCATAAAAGATTACAATTCTTGTAGATTCCACGAAGCGCTAAAAAATATTATCCATTACGCAAAACTTTCAAATGCATATTTTAACAACAGCGAACCGTGGAAGAAAGACGAAGAAGAGAAAAAAAGAATTTCTTACATTGCGGGAAATCTTGTGAAAAATCTCGCAATAATGCTTTATCCAATAACCCCAAAATTCTCCGAACAGATTTTTGATTATCTCAACATAAAACCCGAGGATGTAAAATGGGATGAGGTGAAAGAATTTAATTTTTCAGGAAAAATCAATAAATCAGAGCCATTGATAAAGAAAATCGAATAAAATTGTTTATTTAAATAATAAAATAATTATGGCGTGGGAAATTACATTGCTTTTATTTATCATAGTAACTTTTTTTGCTGGAATCAGAATAATAGATCAGTATGACCGGGGAGTTAAATTCAGGTTTGGTAAATTTGTTGGTGTTCTTGAGCCAGGATTCAGGTGGATAATTCCAATTATAGATAGAATTGAAAAAGTAGATATAAGGGTAATTGCCGCAGATGTGCCTTCACAGGAAGTTATGACTCAGGATAATGTTCCAATCAAAGTAAACGGTGTTGTATTTTTCAAAGTATTGAAAGCTGATCAGGCTGTGCTTGAGGTTGAGGAATACAAATATGCGGTCTCGCAATTAGCCCAATCTGCATTAAGAGATATGTGCGGAAAAGCAGAACTTGATGATGTTCTTGCAAAGAGAGAAGAAATCGGCAGGAAAATAAGAAAGGTGGTTGATGAGGAAACAGATCCTTGGGGAATTAAAGTTACGGACGTGAAAATTAAGGATATTGAACTTCCTGAAAATATGAAGAGAGCTATGGCTCATCAGGCAGAAGCTGAAAGAGACAGGAGAGCAAGGATTATTCTTGCACAGGCGGAGAAACAGGCGGCTCAGGGATTGCTTGATGCAGGCAGGATAATTGACAAATCACCTTCTTCTTTAAAACTAAGGTTATACCAGACTTTATCTGAAATTGCTTCAGAGAAGAATTCCACTATAGTGTTCCCATTCCCCGAGGAATTGATGGATTTTGTTAAGAAGTCTTCAAAGAAAAAATAATTATAATATTATGAAAGGAAACTCAATCATCTGGGCTTTTGTTTTAGGTCTTTTAATAATTGCGGGACTATTATTTATGGAAGGAGTTTCAGATTCACCTGCTGGGGGAGATAATTCAACAGAGAATGTTTCAGTTGCAAAGAAAGTTTTGTTGAAAACCACTTTAGGGGATATTACAATAGAATTATACGGCGATATGCCAATTACTATAGGCAATTTTGAGGAATTAGTTGAGAAAGGAACTTATGATGGTGTAATCTTTCACAGGATTATTCCCGGGTTCATGATTCAGGGCGGAGATCCAACCGGAACTGGTTATGGAGACCCAACAATACCAAATATCAAAGATGAATTCACTCATGCTGGAGGAAACAGAAATGACCGAGGAACAATATCAATGGCAAATGCGGGACCAAACACAGGTTCAAGCCAGTTCTTTATAAATCTTGTTGACAACAGTTTTCTTGACACCAAACATCCGGCTTTCGGGAAAGTTGTTGATGGGATGGATGTGGTTGACAAACTCGGAAAGGTACAGACCGGGTCGGGAGACAGACCTGTTGATGAAGTTAAAATAATTAAGGCAGAGATGATTTAATTTTTGAAATTAATAAAATATAAATTTATTTTTCTTTCCCCTGATCAATTGAATAATTTTTATTTTTCTTGATTTTAGGTTCTTCGCGCGATAGATACCAAATAAGCGCAATTATCCAAATTATTATAAATATGACCCAGATTATTCCAAGAACCAATAAGATGGATATAGAGCCTATGAGAACAAAAGGATAAAGAAACACAGCCAATAAAGTTGAAATTATAAGAATCACTAAAAAAATAATAAAACCTATAAAAAAACGAAAGATATTTTTCATATTATTTTTTCGGAATATAACGACCTATTTTTTGCGCTAAATTTGATAAAGGCATACTTTGCAACCAGAGTTTACCCGGTCCGGTTACTGTTGCCAAAAATAAACCTTCTCCGCTAAATAACATATTTTTTATACCTTTGATTCTTGTTATGTCATAAGTTATGGTTGGTTCAAAAGCCCCAATATAACCAGGATCAATTTTCAGGGTTTGACCTTCCTGTAAATTATATTCGGTTATTTCTCCTGCGAGTTCAAGAAATGCTGTTCCGGGACCGGTAATTTTTTGAAGAAAAAATCCTTCTCCGCCGAAAAACCCACTTCCAAACCTTTTTGTAAATTCCATTTTTAAATCAACACCGGATTCTGCCATCATGAAAGCATCTCTTTGACAAATTATTGATTGTCCTTCCACTAGTTTAAAGGGAATAATCTTGCCCGGGGATTCACTGCAAAATGCAATTATGCCAGTTCCCTGTCCGCAGGTATAAGTTACCATAAACAATGATTCGCCGGAAAGCATTCTCCCGAAAGCTTTGCCCAAACCGCCTTTCATATTAGATTCCATGGAGACATTTGGACTTAACCAAGCCATCCCCCCAGATTCAGTATAAACAGATTCACCTTCAGCTAATTGCACATCTAAAATTGGTAATGTTGTTCCGCGAATTAAATATTTCATAATAAGCTAATTATATAAATAATATGCATCGATCGGGATTCGATTACAGCACTGTTCCGGCAAACCAGAACAAATGTACCCGAATTGTTGGCTTGGAAGGCCAATGTCCTACCGTTAGACTATCGATGCATAAAATAATATAAAATTAAATTTAGGTAATTATTCAGAGAATTTTATGGCTACTTTATCCATCAGTATGCTGTAAATTATACTGAATAGGGTTAATAGAACTGTTTAAATGATTGTTAAGAATATAGTAAATGGATTTATACAAAGAAGTTGGAAATAAATTAATAACTACTGTGGTTGGCAGTTATCCTGTAGATTCGCTAAATTACGAAGATGCCTTAACAAGAGCAGTAAATGACCAGATGGGTGCAGGGATAGATATAATTTCTGACGGGCAGGTGAGAACTACTATGGTTGATTTATTTGCTCAGGATATTGAAGGAATTGAATTGCGGGGAACTTCATTAAAACCAAAACTTCCGGAAATTGTTGGGAATCTGGGATATAAATATCCTACCACAATAGATGATTTTTTAAAAGCAAAAGAACTCTCTGAGGGTAAATCTAAACTTGCTGGAATTATTGTAGGACCAACAACCCTTTCATATTCTCTGGATGTTGCGCCGAAGTTTTCTTTAACAAAATACAATAACAGAAATTATCTTATAGGTGAACTTGCAGACATACTCCATGAAAATGCAAAAGAACTTGAAAAAGCAGGAGCGGATTTGATTCAAATTGATGAACCTTGTTTCAGTGTGCTTCAAAAAGGAATAGATGAAAAAGTTAAATTTGTTGACAGGGTTTTGGAGGGAATAAAAGTGCCGACAAAATTACATGTGTGCGGAAATATTTCAAAAATTTATAAATCTCTTTTAAATCTTGAAAATGTAAATATCTTAGACCATGAATTTTCAGGAAACCCGAATAATTTAAATACTTATTCAAAAGAAGATTTAATTTCAAATGAAAAAATAATTGGGTTTGGTTGCGTAAATACAATGAGAGAAACAATCGAACCAATTGGAGATATTGAAAATTTCATTTATAAAGGCATTGAACACTTTGGGAAAAATATTATTGTGGACCCTGATTGCGGAATGCGTCTTTTACCTTATGAAATTGCTTTTGGAAAACTTAAAAATATGGTTATCGCAGCAAAACGCGCGGAAGAGAAATTGTATTAAAATTTCTTATCAATTAAATATGATATTAATTGAAATTTTTGTTTGACAAAAGGTTTATATAAAAAATCCATCTTTAATAATATATGACAAGAGCACAGCTTAGAGGACATCAAGTAATCTGTTCTGCTTTAATCGAAAAAGATGAGAAGTTTCTTATTGTAATGTGTCCTAAATTTAAAGTTTGGAGGGTTCCTGGTGGAAGAGCCGAACATGGAGAAAAATTGGAAGAAACTTTAATTCGAGAAATGAAAGAAGAAACAGGAATCATTTTTGAGAATCCAAAATTTATTGGGTTTGGTCAAGATCAGCAATTCCATGTTTTGGCGCAAAAAGAAACTTCAAGGTTGATTATGTTCTTTTATGTTAAAACAAATCAAGAACCTGAACTTGATCCTAATGAAGCAGAAGAACATAAATGGGTGTCTCTTGATGAATTAAAGAAAATCGATAATAAAGAAGGGGCTCTTATTGATTTTTTTAATCGAAATCCTTCTTTTATTTCTGATATTATGTAAATATTTTGAA
>JAUWTN010000016.1 GCA_030614705.1 Candidatus Aenigmatarchaeota archaeon | reverse complement strand
TTGACCAGCATTTTATATATGCAAATTATGAGGGGGATTTTGCTGATGATAAATGGAAAGAATATTGTCTGGCAAGGTATGGGTCTGAGTATATTTTGTGGGATCTTTTAAGCGCTATGTTTATTATTTGGGGGATTGGAATCGCGATAATTGTTTATACTTATTTTACGAGTAAGGATCGCTATCAACTTGAGGAATATATAAAGAAGACTGAAGCAAATATGATTGATGGTTTATTTGAATTGCAGAATCCTCTTGCTCAGAATATTCCTATAGAAGTTGCGTTGCCAAAAGTTCTTAATAAATATGACAGAATGAATAGGAAAAAAACACCAGTTTATGAATTTTTTAGCAAGATATTCAATAGTATTTCCCGTCTTTCAATGACTTTCAGGAGTTCTTTGTTTGATGAAAAATATGGAATAATGAAAGATTTCCCTTCATCAACAATAAAAAATATAATGAGTATTATTTCAGATTCTTTGTCAAAAGGACCTTTAATTGTCGCGGGAGCAATCAAGAATATTATTCGCAGCATGAAGAAAACAGAAAAGATTGAGGCAAGGATAAAATATCTGCTTGAGGATGTTGTTACTAATCTAAAAACCCAGACAACTTTTATTGCTCCTTTGATGGGTGGTATTTCTGCGGCCACAGGCGTTTTAATTGTACAACTTTTACAAAGTATTGCTTTTGCTCTTTCAAAGGTGGAAAAAATGTATTCTAGCGGCGGGTCAGGAAGCACTGTGTTTCAGGGTCTGGATTTAATAAAACTGGAAGAGGTGATGCCTCCAACAGTTCTGGAATTGACCATAGGAATTTACCTCATAGAGGTTGTTGTGATAATGTGCATATTTATTGTGGGGATTGACCGTGGGTTTGATGAGGTTTGCAGGGATTATACAATCTCAAGAAATCTCACCATTGCTTTGATATTCTTTTCAGTAATACTAATAATTATGGTTATGATTTTCCAGCCAATTGTTTTACAAATTTCGGATTCAGTATGAAAGGAGACGAATATTCGGTGCAAACAATAATATTGTTGGTTGCAAGTGTTTTTGCTGTGTTGGTTCTTATAACTCTGGCAACATCTTTTATTTATGTAGATAGTGGGAATGAAATTGAACTCAAAGGGGATAAAGATGATATTATCCTGGATTTGAAGAAATACATTTATGATTGCGCTGAACAAAACAAGGGAAATCATGACACTGTTCTTTGTTTTAAAATATTTGCGAACTTCACAGGCACAATAACTAAAGCTGAATTAATGCAACGTCTCGACCCTCTTAGAATTGAATCAGATGATTTGGAGATGGATAATTTAACAGGACCTGTTTATATTATAATAAGTTGCACTTTAGATAAAGTAATTATAGAAAATAGATATTATGGGTAAGGGACTTGGGATTGATGTTGTTGTTGCCATGGTGATTGCTCTTGTGGGGGTGTTATTGTTTATTGGTCTTATTACAGGAACTTTGCAGGAAAGTCTCACTATGTTATATTGCGGTTCTTATATCCGAATAGCGGGCCTGATGCCATCTTCAGAGAATCCTTCAATTCCTGATGTTTGCGTTTATGGAAAACCTTTGGAAACATTCAGGATAGAAGAAAGTGACAATAAGAAAGTATCCCGGATGATGTTGTCTTATATAATTTCATGTTGGGATAAAGTTGAAAACCTGCGTCTGGAGAAAGATTATGCTTGTTATGAATTGGTGCTTACTGAAACTGTGGTTAATGTTAATGAAGGGAATGTGAGTCATATTCTAATAAAAGAAGATCATTGCAGTTCAATAGAGAACTCTGATTATGGTTGCGGCGCAAAAGATCAGATTGTTTGGGCCGTGGATGGTGGGGTAATTAATACTCAAAAAGTATTATTAATATATTATGACTATACGAATGATTGTATTATGGTGAAAGGATGAAAGGGGATTTAGCTTTAGACACAGTAGTCGGTTGGGTTATATTATTGGTTGTGGCTGGAGTTGTAATAGGTCTTATTTTTAGTTTTTCTGATCAGATAGCAGAAATGTTAAATATTAATAGTGAGGAAAAATCTCATGAGGCAGAATATATGACCAGCGCTTCTTTTTCTGAATCGCAGGTAAGAACCTACATAGAAATCTGTTGGTCAAAGACCGGAGAAAGATTTGCGAAAGATTTTATATGTTATACTTTGGACGGAGATATCTCTGCAGTAAATCCTGGCGCTCTTGCAGGCGCTTACGATGGTTATGTGGTGGAATCAACTTTTGATAATACCAAAGGGATTTTAATAATAAGGTTTGAGGATATTGGAAACAAGATAATTTTGGCAAATTAATCAAGATAACAAAAGGTATAATATTTTGTTTTTAATTTTAGGCAACTTATTTAAAATAATCTTAGACTATCTTTAAATCTTTTTCTATAAATAAAATACCGGGCTATTAAGCAGTTCAGAGTAAATATCAAGGAATAAATTAAAAATAATTCTGTTAATTTATTGAATAACTTTCTTAAGTTCTTCAACGCTCCCCGGGTTTGCAAGAGTGCTTAAATCCCCCATATCTTCTTTGGAAAATAATTTCCTCAAAATCCTTCTCATTATTTTTCCGCTTCTGGTTTTTGGAAGTTCTTTCACAAAATAAATTTCCGCTGGTCTTGCAATTTTCCCAATTCCTTTTTCAACTTGCATTACTATTTCTTTTTTCATTTCATCCCCGGGCTTTCCGCTTTTTAAAACAACAAAAGCAAGAGGAACTTCCCCTTTAATTTCATGAGGAATTCCTATGACTGCGCATTCGCTTACTTTATTGTAAGAATCAATTATATTTTCAAGTTCCCCTGTGGAAATTCTATGACCAGCAACTTTAATTACATCATCAGCTCTTCCAACAATTCTTATCAAACCATTTTTGTCTTTATAGGCAACGTCGCTTGTAAAATAGATTTTGTTTCCATAAGTTCCGAAATAAGTTTCCTTATATTTTTTTGGGTTTTTGTAAACTCCTCTTAACATCCCAGGGCTAAAAGGAGGAAGAATTACAAGGTTCCCTTTTTCATTTGCTTTTACAGGTTTTCCTTCTTTATTAAGTATATCTGTTTTAATTCCTGGGAAAGGTATACCTGTAAATGTTGGTTTAAATGGACCTATTCCCGGAAGGCTTGTTATTAAAATACCCCCTGTTTCAGTCTGCCACCAAGTATCCAGAGTAGGGCAATTTCCTTTTCCAACCTGATTAAAATACCATTTCCAGGCTTCTTCATCTATTGGTTCACCAACAGAACCGATTAATTGTAAAGTGCTCATTTTCTCTTTTATTGTTCTCATTTCTCTTTCAAACATTCTTATTGCTGTTGGGGCTGTGTAAAAAGTAGTTACTCCGTATTTCTCAATTGTTTTGCACCATTGGTTTGGTTCTGGGTACCCTGGCACTCCTTCATAAAGCACAAATGTTGCCCCGTTTAATAAAGGACCGTAGCAGGAATAGGTGTGACCTGTTATCCAACCCAAATCAGCAGTGCTCCAGAATATATCATCATCTTTTAAATCAAAAATAAACTTTGAGGTTGCATATGCCTGCACAGTATAACCTCCGCAGGTGTGGATTATTCCTTTTGGTTTTCCTGTTGAACCGCTTGTAAATAATATGAATAAAGTATCTTCGGAATTCATTTTTGCGGCTTCGCAATAATCTTTTTGGTTTTCAGTTAATTCATTCCAATAATAATCTCTTCCTTTTTTAAATTTGATTTCATTGCCAGCTCTTTTTACAACCACAACTTTCTTTACATTTGTGCCTTTGATTCCTTCATCTGCACTGTCTTTTAGATTTACTATTTTTCCTCTCCTGTAATAACCATCGGCGGTGATGAGTATTTTTGCTTTTGTGCCTTCGAGTCTGATTTTTAATGCATTGGCTGAGAACGCGGAAAATACAACTGCGTGCACCGCTCCGATTCTTGCGCATGCAAGCATTGCAATTATTGTTTCAGGGAGCATTGGCATGTAGATTCCAACCACATCTCCTTTTTTAACCCCAAGTTGTTTAAGAGCATTTGAAAATTTATTTACCTGTCTGGATAATTCATAATAAGTAAGTATCCTTTCTCTCTCTTCCAAAGATTCAGGTTCCCAAATCAGAGCAACTTTGTTTCTTCTATCTTCAAGATTTTTATCAAGGCAATTATAACTAATATTAATTTTTCCTCCGGTGAACCATTGGAAATATGGTGGTTTATGAACAAAAGTTTTTTTTGGTTTGTTGAACCAGTATAAATCTTTGGCAATATTCGCCCAGAATTTTGTTGGATTTTTAAGCGATTCTTTATAAATTGAATTATTGTTTATCAAAGCTTTTTTTTTGAATTCCTTGTCTGGGAAAAACATATTTTTTTTATTAACTATCTTACCCATTATATACTAAGGTTTTATATATAATAAAAAATAAAAATTAAAACTGGTATTTACATTTCTTTTATTTTTGTTGCTATGAAGTTTATTAGTTCTTCGTTGTCCACTGGAATCGCTATTGATTTCTTGTATCTTTTGGTTCCGTCTGGAAGAGAATAACCTCTTGAAATCTGCAAGAATTCATTTTCTCCATCTTCACCTTTCGCTACTTTCTTTGATATCTCTATGAAGTTGTTTGTTCCGAATTTCATTTCTTCACTTTTCAGTGTTTCAAATTCTACCATGTGTATATCACTAAACTAATTTGTCTTTAAATTATTTATTAAGGAATGGGGTATTTGTTTTGTGGAAAAATAAACTTTAACGACGAATGACTGAGTGTAATTCGTCAATTGTCTAATTCTATAAAAAAGCAGTATATAGTCTTTCACTAAAAGGTAGTTATGAAAAGTGGTTATAATTCAAAATTATCAGGAGAAATTGAAGCTATGAGAGATTCCATAGTGGATATAAACAGTCAATATACTCAGCAACAATTAGAGGTTTATGGTTACAATCCAAATAAACATTGGACTATTCTCCACCAATATGAAGATGCAGCGGGGAAAGTGCCAATAGGCATTACTGAAATACTGAAAAACAGGAGTTTATTAAAAGAGGAAAGAAGATTAGCCAAAGAACTAAAACCTTACAATAATTTTGTGTTTTCTTATAGAGAATCCGGCAGACTTCCAACAGAAAATATTGGAAAAGAACCTGTTAATCAGGCTCAATCAAATAATATTTTAACTGATTGTTACAATTTATTAAAAACCTTACCTGGAGTAATAAAAGAAAACCCCAAAGATTCTACAGTGGTGGCAGGTGTTGTTGTTGCAGGATCTTTATTGTCCACAGGTCCTCTTGCAGATTGCGTATCTGATGGTGGGTATGAAATGCAGAAATATTTTGACAACCTTGAACTGCCGGAACTTGTTGGTGTTGCCAGCGCTTCTCCTGCAGATGATATAAATTGGCCTGGGGATGAAACAGATCATTTTGATGACACCAATCATTTTTTTAGTTTCGCATCCCCTTCTGAATTATATGATAATTGTCGCGGGTTTGATAGAGAATATAAACTTCAGGAAGAATTAATAAAAACTCCGGATGAGATAACAGAAGATTTAAAAGCCGCAATAAAATATACTCATGTTAGTAAGGGGGGCTTTGGTGATTTGGTTATAGATAATCAATTAGTGCATTTTGACAGAATCTCGGGTTCAGATTTAGACCTTGGGGTGTGGTTGGCTTCATCATCATCGGATCATCAGGATATATCACCTTATATGATAGGTTTGGATATTGATGGAGATGGTAAAATAGAAACCTTGGCGCCTATGTGTTATCAATATAAAGGGTCGGAGGACATAACCCCAATAAAAAATCATGCATTAAAAGTTCCAAAAATATTATATGATAATTATGGGAATAAAATTGAATTTGCAGACCTTCATCCCGCTTATGTAATAAATCCATTTAGTGTGCCTGAGAATCCTGAAGATTTTAGCAGCGCTGAAATATTAGCTTACTGGAAAAACACTGATGGAATTAGAGTTACAGATAAGGTTATTTACCATAGTGATATCATAGGAAAGACTCCAAGAATGTTGGGATTGGATAAAATTGATAATCCAAATGAGGTATATTATCAGGATGATTATGATCTGCATGGAGACGATGATAATTGGGGTTATCCTGAGTGGTTTGATGGGGTGGAATCTGATGGGGATGATGATAATACTCTTAATTTCATTAAAAATGCTAAGTATCTAGGTACCTTGGAGCGCATTAATGGTTTTGGAGAAGCCCCTTTGGATTTAGATAAACCAATACCAACTCCGGATAAAATTAATCTGTTTATAATGAACAATATGTATGAAACTAAAAGTCTTTTAAAGGAGGATTATCAGGATGATGGCATATTGGAAAAAGGAAAAATTCATCTTCCTGAAACTTACCTCACTATATGGGGAGCATCATATAATAATCACCATATGAAGCATGTGCAGCCAGATTTGGTTTATTTGGATACTGATGGTGATGGAGAACCCGAACAATTAGGTCTGGTGAAATTGACAACCCACCGCACAGAGGATAATCCTTTGACCAAAATTCTTGAGGGACATTTCAGATTTGCTTATCAGAGTGAAGAAATTAATTGCAGGAAGGAAGTAATAGGTTCAATGCAAAATTATTTAATTAATCTGCAGGAGACACAACCAGAATTTGAAAAATTAAAAAGAGAACTCCCCACCGAAGAAACAAGCCATATTCAATATGCTTCGCATTTGTATATAGACAATCCTGAAAAAGTAATTATCTTGGGAGCTGAAGATGGGTACCCCCCAGTAAGTTTTAGAGATTTTTATAGTTTCAATAATAAATCAGATATAACTCCGAGAGAGTTGGGATTAACCGAAGATAATAGTAATGAATCTATTGTGTTGAAAAAACCTTTGGACGAATTTAATATAAATGGAGATTATTCTAAATTAATTCCCGGATATGTGGAAATTGGACCTAAAAGAGAAAAAGATAAATTTCCTTTAGCGGGAATACTCCCTGATGGAATAGGCGCATTGGAAGTTGTTGCAGGGGCTGGGGTAGTGCTGGCCGGAGCCGGAGCAGCCCGCCTGTTGGTTGGAAAAAAATCAGGACCAACCGGAGTCTAATATAAAAATTGGATAATTGTAAAAAATTTCCATTAAATCAATGATAATTATTTGAATTTATTAAGATAATTATAATAAGGTTGTTCCTTCTATTTGAATTGAATTGATACCTTCTACAGCTTCTATTTTCTTTTCAAGGTCTTCCATGCAGTTTGGTTTGTCTTCCATAACAAAAACTACTTTAAGCATGGTTATTCCAAAGCCAACATCTTCTTCCTGAATCTCTTTTGCTCCGATTTCAGTAAGTTTGGTTTTAATTCCATCTTTTTTGTCTAATTCCGGGTTTATCTTATAAACAACAGCAACTTCTCCCATATTAAGGACCTGTAAAACCGCATTTTTTGCAAACATAGATTTTTGCGTTTTTTCTGCATACTTGACATCTTATAATATCTTCTTTGCTGCATTCAGGACACAGGAATCTTATAAATTTATCTCCTGTCACCCCTCTTCCGCAACTTGTGCAATATAGGTTTTCCATTATATTTCTTGTTTAAAAACAAATAAATACAGGTTATTTTTCTATAATAAGAGGAACAAAACTAAAACCAAAGAATTCTTCTTCCTTAAATCTGTCAGATTTTCTTATAATCAAAAAAACAGAGTTTTTTATAGGAATTACCAGCCTGCCGTTTATTTTAAGTTGCTCTTTTAAGTTGGATGGAATTTTATCTGCTGCTGCTGAAACAAGGATTTTGTCAAATGGGGCTTCTTCAGGGAACCCTTTTGACCCGTCCCCGCAGATAAATTTTGCAATTCTTTTCTCAACAAAATTATATTTTTCAGTATTTTTTTCTCCGAATTTTTTTAATTCCCTGATTAATTCGATTCCGTAAACTTTCCCTGATTTTCCGACAATCTCAGATAATAATGAAGTTGTCCATCCCGACCCGGACCCAACATCAAGAATTTTGTCTCCTTCTTTTGGTTGAAGGAGTTCAAGCATAATAGCAATGGTTTGTGGTTGTGATATTGTCTGTTCATATCCGATAGGAAGAGGATTATTTAGTTCTGCAAATTGTTTTAATTTTTCAGGCAGAAAATTAATTCTTTTTATTTTCCTAAAAGCGGAAATTATTTTAAGGGTTTTTAAATATTTTTGTTTAATTAATCCTTCAACTAGATTCATTGTTTTTTTAGGGTTTTCAGAAGTTTCTTTATTTCATCCAAATCTTTTTGGATATCCCCAATTTCCCTCTCAGATTTTTTGTCTATTAGATAATCCCTTTCCATCTTTAGCTTTGATTTTTCTTCTTCTCTATTCTGGCTCATTAGGATAATAGGAGCTTCTATAGCTGCAAGACATGAGAGGACAAAGTTCAGTAAAATAAAAGGGTAAGGATCCCACCGCACGAATATAAAATATATATTTATGCACATCCAGATACCAATGAATATGAATAATAAAAGTATGAAAGTCCAGGAACCGCAAAATCTTGTTAATCTATCCGATGCTTTCTGCCCAAAAGTTAATTTTCGTTTACGAATCAGGTGATTATTTTTTTTAATTGTGTTGTCAATTTTTGAGAAATTTTGCTTTCCATTTGTCATAATATAAGCACTTTTTAAATGCATTAAATTTAGTGTCGGGGGAGGGATTTGATTGAGGCATTATCCATATTTATCTTTGAAGGATAACGTACCCTCGATCTCTGCGTTTCCCAGCGCCGAATCATAGATTTCTCTCTCAGCTCATTTATATGAGCGCAACGCCTTACCGCTAGGCCACCCCGACATAATTTTATAGAAAAATATTTTTAACTAATTATTAATTGAAAATGAAGGTCAATTAAAAAGTGATTATTTACTCAATATTCCTCTTTTCTTGCTTCAGAGTAATCTGGAGGATTATTTTGCAGTTCCACGTCAAATTCCTGCCATTCTCTTTCAGGGCTTTTTGTTGGCTGTTCTTCTTTTACTTCTTTGGATTTCTCTTCTTTTCCATTTTTTTCGCTTTGCGAAGAACTTGGGTTTTTGTCAGTTGTTTCTTTTTTGTCTGATTTTATTTCAGAAGTTTTATCTCCCTTTGGATTATTTCCAATTTGATTTTTGATTTTTTCCGCAAGTTCAGGCAGTTTTTGTTTATCAACTTCCATTCTTACCAGACCCTGAATTGAGGATCCTTTATCACCTTCAAATCTTGGGATTATATGAAAATGAACATGAGGAACTTCCTGTCCCGCGAGTTTGCCATTATTTAATCCCACATTGCAGTCTGTTGTTCCAACAGTTTCAGGAATTACTTTCACGAGTTTGGTTATAACTGAAAATAATGCATTTGTTTCTTCTTCAGGAATATCTTCAATTTTCTGGTAATGTTTCTTTGGAACTATAATTGTGTGTCCGAGAGAACAGGGATTAACATCAAGGAAAGCCAATACTGATGAATTTTCATAAACTTTAAGTGTTGGAATTTCACCTTTCACAATTTTGCAGAATAAGCAATCCATAAATCAATAATAAATTAAATAATGAACACTGAGGTTTATGAGCCTGATGAGGATACTTATTTCCTGACAGAGCAGATAAGGAAATTGATTAAAACCAGAAAATTTGAGAGTGTTTTAGAGATGGGGACTGGTTCAGGATATATATCTTTGAGTATTGCGGATAAAGTGAATAAGATTTTAGGGGTGGATATTAATTCAAAAGCCGTGGAATTTGCCGAGAAAAACAGGAAAGAGCAGAAAATCGAGAATGTTGAGTTTAAGCTCAGCAATCTTTTTGAGGGTGTGGCAGAGAAGTTTGATTTAATCTTTTTTAACCCCCCATATCTTCCCGGGAAAGAGGACTTAAGCTGTGATGGGGGTGAGAAAGGACAGGAACTCATCGAGAAATTCCTTATTGAGGTTAAGAACCACTTAAATGAAGGGGGGATAGGGGTAATTTTGTTAAGTTCTTTTAATAATATTTCTGAGCTGGAGAGAAGGTTTAATCTGGTAAAACTCGGCGAAATGGAACTATTCTTTGAGACTTTGTATTGTTATAAACTCCTGAAATAATAGGCTTAAATTTAAAATTTTCATATAACTTTATGCAGGAAGGAGATTTCGTTGAAATAGACTATGTGGGGAAAATAAAGGATACAGGTGATATATTTGACCTCACAGACGAGAAACTGGCAAAAGAGAGTGGAATATTCAATGAGAAATCAGATTATAAACCAGTAAATATTATACTTGGAGAGAAATTTGTTGTTAAAGGTCTTGAGGAAATAATTAAACAGATGAATGTTGGAGAAGAAAAGACCGCAACAATAACCCCTGAAGATGGTTTTGGAATCAGGGACGCAAAAATGATAAAGACTGTTTCAGAATCAGAATTAAGGAAACAGAAAATAAATCCAATCCCCGGAATGATTCTTGACCTTGGAAATGTGAAAGCAAAAATCCAGTCTGTAAATTCAGGCAGGGTCAGAATAGATTTTAACCACCCTCTTGCGGGAAGGGATTTGGAATACAAAGTTAAGGTAAACAAGAAAATTGATGACAACAATGAGAAAGCAAAAGCAATTGTTAAATTTTTAACAGGAGAAGAACTTGAAGCAAAAATGGAAGATAAAAAAGTTATCGTGGAAGAAAAGAAATCAACTCCCGAAGAAGCAAAAAAGAAAATCGCAGAGTTGATGAAGAAACATCTGAAAGTTGAGAAGGTTGATTTTGTGCAGAGTTTCTAAATAATAATCAAATTTGTTATTTGTATAAATTAAATAGATAAACTTATTGTGGTTGAGATGGAAGTTATAAAAGAAGTTTATTGCAAAAAATGCGGAGTCAATACAAGACACCAGTTTAAGTATCACATTATGGATATTCAGGAAGAAAAGGAAGCAAATGAAACAGCTTTAAAGGAAATTGAAGAAGAAGATATTGGGGGAAAATTACTGGTTAAAATATTGAGGTGGAGTGATGCAAAATCCGCAATAGATGTGGCAGAAGAAGTATGGAATTTATTGGATTTGGATAAACTTAATGAACTCAGGGGTAAGGATGTTTATGTGTGTTGTGATTGCGGGGAAGAGAGTTATGTTTAGTAATGCGTTGGTTGTGAAATATTTATAGAATCAATAATTTATTAGTCATTATATTTTTGGGGCTCTAATCACGAATCCCTTCTTCAGTAACTTTGAAAATTGCTTCAGAATCCGGCAATGAAGGAGAGTCAATTAATTTAACAATTCTTTTCTGTTCCCTGCTTTTTCTTAAGTACATCCTGAATGTTGCGGCGTGTCCTAATATATGACCACCAATTGCTGTGGTTGGGTCTCCGAACATTACTGCGGGATTGGACATTACCTGGTTGGTAACATAAACAGCAAGATTCGAAACTTCTGATAATTTTTGCAGTTCATGAAGATGTCTATTTAATTTTTGCTGTCTTGGGGCTAATTCACCTCTTCCAGAATAATCTGTTCTGAACATTGAAGTTAAAGAATCTACAATAAAAACTCTTACATTTTTTTCTTTGATTATATCTTTTGCTTTATCAACAAGTAGCATCTGATGGTCGGAATTGTAAGCCCTCGCAACAAATATATTTTTTAATGCTTCTTCAGGATCAAGACCAGCGGCTTTTGCCATCTGTTCAACTCTTTCAGGTCTAAATGTGTTTTCTGTGTCTATAAAAATAGCAGATCCTTCCAGACCGCCCTGTTCTTTTGGCAGCTGCACATTCACAGCTAATTGAAATGCTAATTGTGATTTTGATGAACCAAAAGCCCCATGAGCTTCTGTAATGCATCCTGTTTCAAATCCACCCCCAAGAAGGTCATCCAATGCTTTTGATCCGGTTGTAATTTTTCCGATCTGTTTTCTTTTTTCATAAACAGCTTCGGCTGTTTCAAAACCCATATTTATTCCATTTCTTGCGCTTTCAATAATTTTCTCGGCTGTTCCTTCACCAACTTCAATTGCATCGCAGATTTCTCCTTTGGATGCGGCAGCAATAGACATTAAATCTTCATATCCCGCCTCCCTAAGTTTTTCAGCGGTTTTCTCACCAACTCCGGCAAGGTTTTTTAATTTATCCACCATAATTTTATTAATAATTAATAAAAGAAATACCTGTTTTATTTTTCAGAAATCTTATATCCTTCAAATGCAGTTTTTATGTCCTGCACAGATGTGGAATAAGCATTTTTTATCCAGTTATTTGTTGGTGGTATTTCTTCAGCATGCGTTACAGGTTCTATTCTTCTAAATTCCGGTTCATCATACCATTTTAATGGACTTTCTTGTATTTCAACAATATTTGGCTGATTTATATAGGCAACATTAACGCGATTTGTAGATTCCGGAAAATATATAATTGAATTATCTGAAATCAGATATAATTCAGCACTGAGATTATTATGTTCCACTTTGGCAGGATATTTTAAATTCATATAAGTATCTATACCCAAAGTTTCGTTTATTTTCATCAATTCTGCCAATCTATTTAAAGTTTCTGCATCAGATTTCATAGAAACTTGAGTATTAATTTTATTATTGAATTTAATAAGATCAAGTAATGGATTTTCTTCTCCCATAAAATGAATATATCTTAAATTTTAAATACTTTTCAGTAAAAACTTTATTGACTTGATTTTTTCAGGGTTTCTATTTCCTGTTTTTTGCTCAGCTTTATTTCAGAAATACTAAACAAAATATAAGAAAAAATCCCCGCAACAGGCGCAAACAGGAGATTTTTGAAGAATTCAAGAGAAACCCAGATTGTAATGCTCATCATTATCGGGAACCAGATTAAAAGGGATTTTACCAAGGGAGAATTTTCAATTTCATTAAACACTGTTTCAGTAATATTAAATCCCATATCACTGGCTTCAAATGAATTTGCTTTTTCAATAATATTGTCCCTTAGTTCAACTTCAATCTGTGAATATTGTTCTTCTGTGAGGTCAGGGTATTCATCCCTGATTTTTTGCATCTGGTCTTCAACAGTTTTGTTAATCATGCTTTCAGATAATTTAGAATCTCCCCCTGGAGCAAAATTTGATATTTCACCCCCAACAATATTTGACAGACTTTCTGCGGTTGCGGTCATATAATTTTGGGAATAAGAATCATCAGTATAAAAGGAGACGAGCGAGCCAATGAATATGAATATAAACATAACAAGAAGCGCATGGGATACAGCATTGCTCCCTATTCGAAATTTCTTCCATTTTTTTAATTCCTGTTGGTAAGTCTCTCCGAGTGGAATTACGTAAAGAGATGCAAGAAACAAGCCAATTGCGAGAAACAGGAACATGGTTGAGAAATTGAATAATATTCCTGAACAAATAATTGGCGCAACTAAAAAATATTTCATTTTACCTGGTTTTTTTACTGCAAGGAATGATAGCCCTAAACAAAATATTGTGAAACCGAGGAGAGCAATAAAGATTCCTGAGAAAGTGTTCATTATAACTTCAAATATGGAATTTTCCAGCACCCCCAAAGCAAATATCTCAAGGAATTTTGCCTGCAGTATTGTTAATGAAGTTAATGTAACCTTGCTGATATACAAGACGCAAAATCCTCCAAAGAATAAGATTGAAACAAACAAAAATTCAAGAAGTTCACCAAATTCTTTTGGATTCTTTGGTTTATCCACCATATTAATATTTTCTTTTTTTTGTTTCAGTTTTGTACCATTTTTTCCATTCGGTTAATTTTTTCTTTCTCAATCTTTCTTCCACATTTCCGGTTGCCCCTAATTTTTTGAAAATATTTTTTATTGATTGTTCGATTTCATTTCTTTTGCTCATCATATTGAATCCTTTGCCAGGAACATATCCTTTTTTTGGCAGGAATGTGTAGGCAACAACAACACCCATAAGTATTATTGAAAAAGCAACAACAGCCATTATTAACAGAGCGGGGCCGGCATTCATTGTTTCAAGGTTTTCAAATTCTAAATGCATTGAGTTAAGTTCGGTGTCTAAATCAGTTATTAGGTTTTTTGCTTCAGCATAATTGCCGTTTGAAAGATATTTTTCTATCTGAGTTAAAGTGAGATTTGCGCTTTCAATTTCTGAAGTAATTGAAGTGGTATTTTTATTTTCTTTTTTGGCTTTTTCAAGTTTCTCAAGGATAATTTTTAATTGAGCTACAAGTTCATCATAATTATCATTTATTGTTGATTTTTCTTCTTCAGAAGGAAGCACTGTAAGCGTTAATTGCTTCAGTACTTTTATTTCATCAGAGACCATAGTTAGATTTATCTCTTTTATTCCAAGAGTTCCTGTTGCGGGTATTGTGAAATTGATGGTGTAATATCTTGTTTCTTTGCTGTATACTGTTATTTTGGATGAATCAATTCCAAATAATTCGCTTGAAATTCCTGTTAAATTAGGATACACCTGATGTAATGTTGCATCCCCATTATTTTTAATGGAAAAAGTCATTGTTTTTGTTTCCCCTTGAATAATGCTTAAATTGGTTACGTTGGAAACCTGAAGGTCGGTTTTTTTAACTTTCAAAGTGATTAAATTTGATTCTTCAGCTTCATCGGAAATTGCTTTTAAAGTTATTTCATAATTTTTTGCTTCAAAATCATTTGGAATTGAGAAATGGATTGTGTAATCTTCTGTGTCTCCTGAACTTAAATCATCTTTCACTGAAGGCGTGATTGAATAATAAGCTGAATCCAATCCTGATAAGGTTAGATATAAATCACTCAGTTCTGTATTTCCCGTGTTTTTTAATTCTACTTTTAAATCATAGCTTCCTCCCTGAGCAATGTATAAATATGAAGATGTTGGTTTTTCAAATGAAATTCCATAACTGGTTGTTGATCCAAAATCATTATAACTGCTATCATCGCTGTCATCATCATCACTGCTACTACTGCTTGGCGTGTTTATATCAACATTTTTATTAATGTCATCTCCAGTTGCATTATTTCCTGTTGCGGTCACTTCAATATTTCTATCATTTTCTGCGGTGGTTCCTTTTACTTTCCAATAACAATCCTCGCAGGTAACACCCACAGTACCCGCGCATTCATCGCAAGGATCTTCACCAGTGACTATTGTAAAATATGATGATGAATAAACCAGATTTATAACAACACCCGTAACATCCAAATTTCCCGTGTTGTTAACATAAACTTTTACATAAAATTCAACATTTGTATCTACATCTGTTAGTGGTTCTGTTTTCCAAGTTATGTCTAAAATACCCCACCTAATCACAACTTCCTGTTGTTTTGTGTAATTAAATTTTCCGTCTTCTGAAGAAACAGTAATATTAATTATGTAATTTGCGTGTTCAATTCCTGTAAAATTCCAGATTGCTAAACCCGAATTTGTGCTGTTAATATCCCCAACAAAAGTGCAGTTGCTTGAATTTGAATGATTCAATCCGGTTCCTGCCCAGTTGAGACAAACACTTACATTCTCTGCGGTAAAATTTCCGAGTTTTGAAACATTCACCATGAAATCAAAAGAGAATCCTTTTACGATTATGGCTGGGTTAGTTGTAACATCTGCATTGAGATAGTACAATAATTCAAAACTGGAATTGATTTCTACAATATTTCTAACTTCATCACTTGTATTTCCAGAAAGAGAATAATTTCCTTCGTCAAGATTTGTTGTATTTATGTTTCCGGAAAATAATCCATTTGAATCCACTGAAAATGAAATGTTCTGAATTGCACTTCCCGTTGAATTTTTTAGGGTGAGATTATATTCTTTGGATGTATTCCATGAATTGCTAATTAGAGTCTGGTTGTCATGAGAATAAATTTCAAAAGTCACTGGTGTTAAATTAGTTGAATCATTAATGTAATAAATATTGTTTATAAGATTTAATCTTGGCAGGGTTTGGTTAACAACGGTAATATTCAAAGTAAGGTTCAGATAATTATAGGGTTCTCCATTCGGAGAATTCAAAGAAATCCATCCTGAATAATTTCCAAGGTAAGAAGAATTTGCCGGAGGCTCAATCGTGATATTTAGGTAACCAAGTCCTCCCGCAGAAATATTATTGGAAAGTATAATGCTGGTGAAATTTAATGCAATAGAACTGTTTGCTGTGTTTGTAAGATTTGTTGAGTTGATTTGCGTTAGGTTGTATAAAAGTGAGTCACCGGAATTATTGATTGTAAAACTAAAAATTTTTGTTTGGTTTAAATTTATGAATAATCTTCGGGAAATATTATAGGTTTCAGTTTCTCCCGCAGACAAAGTCTGACTTCCGGTATAATTATAACTATTGTTCCATGAAGGAATTAAGTTCAGAGCTGCAATTTTATTGGTTAATACAAGATAATCTATATTTCCTGTGGATAAATTATAAGGCTCATCGCAGAAATCATCATTATCATAATCATTGCAGGTGTCTGAGTACC
>JAUWTN010000024.1 GCA_030614705.1 Candidatus Aenigmatarchaeota archaeon | reverse complement strand
GGTTCCCAGATTATTAAGAAATGTATATTTCATTTTATCCAGACTTTCGTTTATTTGTTCTTTACTCCACTTTTCATAATCAATATCTGCCATTAATAAGTAATAATTAAAACTATTTATAATTTAATTTCCTGAAAATCTCTAAATTTTAGCCAGAATAAAGTTCCCCGCCACAGAGACTAAATAATTTTACGAATTATAACTATTCATTTAGAATGTGCGGGCGGTTTATTTTTGGAAAGTTTTTCTTCAACTGTTTTAGCTGCTTTCTTTAATCTTCCTTCAATAGATTCCAGTCTTGTTTTTGCCATTTCAGTTAAGCCCATATTTGAATCCTGTTTTGCAAGTCCGATTTCTTTTTCTGAACGGGCTGTATTAATTCCCTGTATTTTTAGTTCTTTTATTTTGTTTTTGATATAATCAAATTTTTTGGTTAAGTCATCAGTGTCAGGTTCTCTTGTTGATTTGAAATACATGAATGCTGCTGCACCTCCAATTACAAAAACCAAGGCAACAACCAGCATAATTATCAAGGACATATCCACAGGATTTTTTGAAGTGTTACAATCTAATAAAGTGCTGTTGCATCCAAGGTCGCAGATTTTAGATGTTTTCCAGGAATTATTGGTGCATATTTGGAGGCTATCCCCCTGACATCTTGTTTCATTCCCTTCGCAGTCAAGTGGTTTGGGTATGCAACTAAAGGTGGCGGGACTGCAGGCATAATCACAAACTTCACTTGTAACCCAGGCATTATTAACGCACCTCTGGGCTTGTTTTCCCATACATCTTTTTTGATAGTCTTCGCATATAAGAGCAACAATTGTGTAATTTCTTGATTCCAGCACATAATTGCCAGCATCATCTGTTGCGGTGCAGGTTGCTGTTTGTTTTCCTGCTGTGAAGGAATCCCACCCTGAAATAAATCCATTAAAAGAACCTTTTAAATCATCATTTGCTATGCAGACAGGAAAAAAACTGCTTCCAAAATCATATTCCTCCATTAGTTCAAAAGAAATTATAGTTGGAGGGACCGTATCCATTACAATATTTTCTGAAACATACTCATTTCTGAACCCATTTTTATCATAAAAAGTTGCGGATAGCGTGTAAATTCCATCTTCGTAAACTGATAAATTTACTATAAAAGTTCCATTTTTGGTGACGGTCATCTCTTCCAGAGAGTCTGTTGAATTGCTCAAGAGTATGACCACATAATCCATTGTCTTGTTATCCAGCACACTTATACTTGCGGTGAAATCATAATTATTCAAATAAGAATTGCTCAATGGATAATTGATTAATATTTTATAAGTGCTGGATAACAGATTAATAGTTCTTGTGTTTAATGGCTCTTCATTCTCTGCCATATCCACGCTGTAATATCTTATATAATTTGTTCCTTCAGAACCTATAAAAATTGATTCTGAATATACTGAATCCGGCACGCAGGTATTATTTAAATCCAGACAATAAAAAATTTTGTTGCACCCTAAACGCAAGTCAGAACAACTTAAATTTATTTCCACATAATCTGCATTTGTCCAGTCTCCAAAATTATAAGAATTTCCTGTGTCTTCTGTTCCGATTATTGTTGTGTTCGGAGCATCTAAATCAGGAACATATTTGTTGCTTAATGGAAGGTAATCTTCATTGTTTTTGTCTTCTGTAATTTCGTATTCTTCATCGCAAAACCCGTCCATATCAGAATCCTCGCAGTAATCTGAATATCCCTGTCCGGTTAGATTTGCCCAGTAATTCCCCCCTATGCATTCCCCAGTGGAATAAATTCTAGATCCTTCTTGCTTTATGGTATTCCAGGTATTTGGAGAAATTGTTCCGTAAAATTTCAGATTATTTATGTTATTGAACAGGTTATTGTAGATATTGTTATTTGATGCTGTGTTTAAAAATATACCTATGGCATTATTGAAAAATGTTGAATTTATAATTTCGCTTTTTGAAGATGATTCCAACAAAAGACCATAATCCCACCCATTAATTACGCAATTTCTTACCTTAGTATTATCAATTCCATTTAAATAAACTCCTGTAGTATAGGTTCCACCTGAACAATAAATAATGTGTTCCTGACAGTCAAAAGTTATATTATCCGCCTGAATGTTTATGCAACTTGCGGTTTCTGAATTTGTTATATCTCTTGTCAAATAATATTTCCCTCCCTGCAAGTCAAGGTTAGAACATTCAGTTACTCCAATAGGAGTTAAGATTTGAAATACTGTTGTTGAATTTGAATTATCGCTTAAATCATAAGCAGTAGCCGTGATATTATAATGCCCCCCAACAGAAACACTCAAATTAACTGTAACTGTTCCGCTATCATAGGTTATGGTGTGGTTTTCTGATTGACTATCTTTCCCTATAGATATATTTGTGTAATGCAAAGTTGAATCCTGAACATTAATGGTAATCTCTAAAGTAAATTTATGGAAAATTTGATTGTCAGAAGGCGAAATTATTTCCAGTTCCGGGGATACCGTATCGGGAACATATTTATTGCTTAATGGAATGTAATCTATATTGGAAGGATTATCTCCAAAAGACATGTCAAGATTATAGCTTACATCGCAGAACCCATCTTTGTTATAATCTGCGCATGTTTCTGAGTACCCTGTTTTAGATAGAGTTGCCCAGTAATTTCCACCCACATAATTTCCATCAGAGCAAATTCGCGTGCCTTTTTGCTTGGTAATGTTCCAAAAATTGTTTGAACCCATCCCGTAAAAGTTTATATTGTTTGTGTTGTTGAATAAATTATTATAAATTTTATTGTTTGAGGAATAACCCATTTTCATTCCATAATAATTATTGCTTAAGATGTTGTCTTTAAGAATATTGTTTGAGGATACTGAGAGATGAATTCCCACATCTCCGCAGGAAGAAATTGAGGTATTTTTAATTTCTCCATTATTAGAACCTTCATAATGAATTCCTTTATTCCAGCCTTCCAAAACACAGTCATTTATAATTGTGTTGTACTTGTTTGAATAAATACCTGTGGTTCCGTTTCCTGAGATTTTATATCCCCGACAATTAATTGTAATTCCTGTTGCGGTGACTTCCAGACATGTTTCAGAACTCATATCCGTAATATCTCCGGTTAGATTATATTCCCCATTTGTGTCTCCGAGAATTGAACATGAAGTTAAATTAATTGCAATTGCAAACACCGGGGAACTTAATAATAAAATCCCTGTAAATAAGAGAAAAGTTTTAAGTAAATTGCCAAATACCCGACTCATATATACATTACATTAGATAAATAGGGTTTCTTTAAAAAATTTATTATTATTTATGGCAACAAAGAAAGCTAAGGCAGCAGGAAAATTTGGAGCGAGATACGGGAAAAAGCTGAGAGCAACTTATAATAAAGTATTTGAGACTTCAAAACAACAGCATAATTGTCCGGTTTGCGCAAGAGAAGAAACTGTGAGAAGAACCGCTTTCGGAATCTGGGAATGCAAAAACTGCAAGACTAAATTTGCAAGCGGAGCTTATGAATTCAAGAAGGCTGATTTTAAGAAATAATTATTTTGAATTATGGAAAAAAATGATTTTGTTTTAGAAAGATTGCTTGCGAGTTTATTTGGGGTTTGCATAACTTTGACAATTCTTCCAGGAAATTAATGATTAATCAAGATAATAATATGGACTGGAAAGAATTTTTTAAACCAACAACAAAAAAGGTTGTATTGTTATTTATATTTTGTCTTCTTCTCGTACCTTTATTTTATATCTATGAAATGGGATTTACTCATCCAAATTCAAACTCTCAATGTTTTATTGGAAATGAAGGAGGACCTTGTGATAAGTATTGCAAGGAAGGTATTGATTCAGAATTTAATATAAGAAAAGCCGGGGTAGTGAAAGCGTCAGAAATTTGTTGTTGTGTTGTAATGAATCCTTCCATACCAGAAATTCTTTTGGGTGTATATTCTCGAAGCCTATTTTTTATTGAAAGAAATCCTATAGGTTTACTTTTACTATTGACTGTATCTTATTTGCTCTCACTATGTACTTTATTTATTTACACAAAATTCAAAAAATAAATTCTTTCCTTTAAAATTTTTCTTTCTTTTAAACATATCTCAAAATAGCCCCAATACTCCCAATATTTTTGAACTCAACGCCTTCCTGGGACGAAGTAGAAATTATCTCCATAGTTATTCCCATTTGCTCGCACAAATCTTCAATTTTATCCATATTTTCAAATTCTTCTGAAACCAGAACAATCTCTGCTTTATTTTCATTAATAACTGAAAAAGTATCCACTTCCCCATAAACTACCTCGCCTTTTCCCTGACTTAATTTAACAAAAAAGTCCTTTAACAAATCCTGTTCTTTCACAAATTCGGTTTCTTTTATTAAATCCCTCCCTCTTTCCAGAGTTTCCCTGATTCCTGGTTTATCTGTGTCTGAGGTATCAACGATGCCAATGACATTATCTGCAATGGATTTAAGAAGATAACCTTCTTTTTGAAATTTTTCTTTTATTGGTCCCGGACCTGATAAAATTATTCCTTTGAGATCTTCTTTTTCAAGAAGTTCTCTGGCTGTTGCCGCAATTTTCTGAAGGAATGAAACCAATAAATTTTCTCTCACTCTTGAATACCTCACACTGCTCTGTCCTCCTGCTCTTGTTTTTCCGGGAACAAGCGAAGTCATGTGTTTTAAAATAGTAACTCTTTTTCCGTAGATTACCGCAATATCAGCTGAACTTTTGTCCATGCAGATAACTCCGTAACTTGCTTTTTCTTTCATGAATTCCTTCAGTGGTTCTGTTTCAAATTTCTGGTCGCATCGATATAATTTAATTGCTACTTTATCGGGCGGGGTTATGATATAAAGTCTAAGATCTATTTTGCCTTCATCTTTTGACACATTTCCGCAGAATATTGCGAAACCATTCTCTGGTAGACTTTTATATAATTTTAATTCCTGTGTGATTTTCTCAAGAGCACCAAGAACATTTTTTCTTACGGTCTTGTTTTTTACATTTCTTGTTAAGGCAATTTCCTGACCTATAAACTCCGAGGCTTTGTTAAAATCGCTTCCTGCGGGGATATAATAGGTTACCAGTTCTGTATGCCGTCCTCTCACGCTTTCAAGCTCTCTCAGTATCTTTTTCAGCTTAAGTTTATCAACATCCATAAACCTTTTTATTTGTTAAGTTAAATAATGGGCATGTAGCTCAGTAAAACTGCATATATTAAAAAATGCGGTTTTGAGCAATTGGATAGAGCACCGCCCTTCTAAGGCGGGGGTCGCAGGTTCAAAGTCAGCCTTTAAAAAAAGCCAACACTCCAAACATTCGTTCTTTGAACGGTGCATCATTTTCTTTCAGAAAATGAATGAAATGATTGGTTAACAATAAAAGGTTAATTGGAAATCCTGTCATGCCCATATTTTTATTTATAAATTGGATTGTAATTTCACTTATGTTTTTTTCCATGATGCCCCCTTTTGTGTTTGTTTCGCTTTTCTCTTTCTTTAGGTGGTATTGTTTTTTCGTCCACTTCCCCAATGCCATTCAGAAATTTAGCATTATCTGCGTTGTATTGAGCAAAATAAACCCCTATTTGTTTATAATCGCTAATCTGGTTTTTTGCCAGCCATTTTAGAAATTTTATTTTATTTAAAATATCAGCTTCCATATCAATTTCATTTATTCCTGTTCTATCAACAATATTTTTTAATACCACAGATTTATCCGCAATTTCAAATTCATCGGATTTTGGGTTCCATTTCGAAAAATTATTTACCAAAGGTCTTTTTGATTTATAATCCATTCCCGCAATTTCTTCTATGGCAGTTATTCTTCTGAATATCCTGTCGCCGATTTTAACTCTTGAGATGAAAACAATTACATCCAATATTTCAAGCAAAGTTGAAGGAAGATTTATTGGCTCTGTTATCAAACGATCTATTAAAGTATCAATACTCTCGGCGTGGATGGTTGCAAGTCCGGGATGTCCTGTTGCCATTGCCTGAAATAAAACAAAAGCTTCTTTACCCCTAACCTCACCAACAATTATTCTGTCAGGTCTTTGCCTTAAACTTTCCCTTAGCAAATCAAATAAAGTTACTGAACCCCGACCTCCGGTTGTAAGGGCTGACCTCGCAACTTCAGGTATCCAATTGGGATGAGGCAACTGAAGTTCACCAGTATCTTCAATACTCACAATTTTTTCTTCTGGTTTTGCAAGCATTGAAATTGAGTTTAAAAAAGATGTTTTACCTGAACCTGTTCCCCCTGAAATTAATATGGAACGACCGTTTTCCATTGCAAACCACAGGTAAGCCATTATATTAATATCGCAGGTGTGAGATAATACTTGTTTTGATGGGGTGAATGGTTCTTTACTAAATCTACGAATTGTAAAGTTTGAACCTCTTCTTGCAATGTCTGTTGCAAGGGTTGCCTGGACCCTGCTGTTATCAGGAAGGATTCCATCAAGCAAAGGGTGCGCAACAGAAAGGTCTCTTCCGCATTTTTGAGCCAGTTTCATCACAAAAGAATCCAGCTTTTCAGCATTATCAAAAGAAACATTTGTTTTTATTGAACCAAATCTTGAATCTCTATGCACAATGTAAAATGGAATATTTGTTCCATCGCATGAAATGTCTTCTATATTCTCATCTTGCAATAAAGGTTCAACCATGTCAAAACCAAGGAAATCCCTGTAAACATAATACCTGAATATTTTTACCATTGCTTCAGGAAGATCTAATTTAAAATAATCAATAGCATCATCAATTTTTTTGAAAATATAATTTCTTGCTTCAAATTTTTTTATTGCCGCAAAGTCTATGTCAATTTTTTCCCTGATGTAATCCTTTAGAATTTTCAAAACCTGTTTATCATATTCGCTTATCTCAGGTTCCACTACCTGATAAATTAATTCATTACCTTCTTCACTCCAGTATATATGTGTATAGGCGTATATTTCTTCTCCTCTTTTTGGTTGACTTGGAATTAAAGGATATTTCATGGATACTGAACGCAAATCCTGTTTTTTAAAGGATTTTTCAGTTGGTTTTATATTTGATTCTACATAAGGGAAAGGCAAACCTTCCCATTTAACAGTCTTTTTTTTATCCATATTCATCCATTCAAAATTTGGGGGGAATTGCCACTGAGGTGGTTTATCTTTTTTTGGTTCTTCCTTAGGTCTTTCTAATTTAGGGGGTATGTAATTAATTACAATAGGTCTCTTTTTTAAAACATAATTAATGCTTTTTTTTAATCTTATTGGTTTTCTTTTTTTAACCCTTTTCCTAACAATTACCTTTACCATTATCTTGAAATTCTTACGCTGCTATCGGTTGAGCGCAATACAAAATATCCTGCGGAACTTGTTGCCAGTCCGTTTGTTGAGATGTCTTCAAAGTTGGATAATTTTCTGGTTATTCCTTCATCGCTTCTAAAATTGCGGACATTAATATAATTTTTACTTAATGAAATTGTATATCTTGCATCAGATAATTTTTCCGGAATATCTACAGTGATACTGCAATCCGCTGACTTACCGCATAGATATGCTTTTGTTGTTGCCATTGATACAAGGTTGGACATTATATAATACTGTTCTGTCTGCGCCTGTTTTTGAAGCGAAGTTACAAAAGAAGCTACTGTTCCCGCAAGAGATAAGGTTACTAATGCGCCTATGCCAAATAACAATAATTCATTGATTGCCTTATGCTGCCCCTTCATAAAAATATAGATTTTTATCTAATATCTACTAATACAAGTGTTTTTGTCAATGCTCCCCTTTCCTCGCCTATTTTACTTATTACTATTTTTGAATTTTCAGAGCCTATGATGGTTGCGTTGGATACAGTCACAATATCCAGAAGATAAACACTTCCGTCGCTTTTCGTGAGGTTTCTGTAAATTATTTTGTAGGTTGTAATGGAAGCATAATCATCAAGCATATGAACATAAGCCCCGGTAACAGAATAAGAATCTATTCCAAATTCCCCCCAAGTTGTGTTGCAACTTTTACTGAAACATATAAATTGTCCTCCTCCGTAAATAGCTGTTTCTGTTTGCACTGAAAATTCTATTGTGTTATTTTTTGCGTCTATTTTTATTTCCCCGGGAATATTAAAAGTAATTTCTTCTATTGAACCTAATTTTGCGACTTCATCAACTTTTTTATCAAGTTTGGTGAGGAAGTTTTCCGCCTTGTATAAAGTTGGTTTATCCATATTTCTCTGAATCATTGGCATCCCCCAGGTGTATGCAATCGAAGTAATTACAAGTAGAACTCCTATAAGCATGATTGAACTTATTACCACAGAAGCTCCTTTGAATTTTCTGGAATTCATAATTATCACTATAAATAGATTAAATGCGGCCGCCGGGATTTGATTACGGCATTGTTTAAACAAAGTCAAACGAATGTACCCGGGTTACTGGCTGTTACCGAAACTTGACATGGTTTATAATATCAAAATTTTCGTGGGAAGCCAGGATCCTAACCACTAGACTACAGCCGCATAATCTATTGTTTTTCTAAAAAAACTATTATCAATAAATTATGATGGAGATTGATGGAAATTACCTTGAGGGGGGAGGGCAGATATTAAGGACTTCTGTTGCTTTATCCTGTTTAACAGGGAAGCCGGTTCATATATTTAATATAAGGGCTGGGAGACCAACACCAGGGCTAAAAGCTCAGCATCTGGCAGCGATATCTGCTGTTGCTGAACTGTGCAATGCAAAGCTGGAAGGGGGCGAAATTGGCTCAGAAGAGATTTCTTTTCATCCCGGGAAAATTGACAAGGAAAAACTGTTAATTAATATTTCAACAGCGGGTTCTGTGGGATTGGTTTTACAGGCGATTTTTCCCGCTTGCGTTAATTTAACAAAACCTCTTAAAATTGAAATTATTGGAGGAGGAACTTTTGGGAAATGGGCTCCCTCAGTTGTTTATCTTCAGAAAATCTTTTTGCCAACTCTCGAAAAATTTGGATTCAAAGCGGAAGTGAAAATTCTCAAACACGGGTTTTATCCAAGAGGCGGGGCTAAAGTTGTTGCGGAGATTTTCCCGTCTAAATTAAAAGGTTATTCTATCGAAAGGACGGTTAATAAAATTGAAGGATTATCAATTGTTTCCGAGAAACTGAGAAACGCAAAAGTTGCTGAAAGGCAGGTTGAAGGAGCACAGAAAATTCTTGAAAAACTAAATATGCCCTTGGAAATAAAAACAGAATATGTTAATTCAACTTCAGTCGGAACTGGAATTGAATTATGGACAGATAAAACTATTTTGGGTGCGGGAACTCTCGGAGAGGTTGGAAAAAAAGCAGAAAAGGTTGGAAATGAATGTGCTGAAATTTTGGCTAAGGAAATTAATTCAGGGGCGACAGTTGACAAACATCTTGCAGACCAGTTAATTCCGTTTATTGGTCTTGCAGAGGGAAATTCTGGTTGCAAAGTTTCTGAACTAACCAACCACACAAAAACAAATATTTGGGTTACAGAGAAATTTTTGGAGAAGAAATTTGAAATCAGGAAAATAGGTGATTTGTATGAGATTCGTGCTTGAGTTGTAATTGTTTCTCCACTTTTTTATTATTCATGGCTAAAGAGGATTTACACAGATTTCTATACGAACACAACAACAAAAAATTGATAGATGCTTTGGCAAAAGATTAAATTATAATCAACTCACCCCCTCTTCAATTATTGCTTCTTTGGTAACCTCTTTTGTCAACTTAATATCTTCGGTTAATTGTTTTTGCTTCCACGTTCCTTTGGCAAACCAAACAATTGTTATAATTGCGGCAATAACATTGGCTATTGGAAACGCTATCCAAAGACCAAGTTCCGCAAGAGCTGTGTATTTTGATAAAATATAAGCTATGGGAAATCTTAAAACCCATAAAGCGATTATGGACAAAACCAGAGGAATCATTGTATTCCCTGAACCCCTAAAAGCTCCGTTCAAACCCATTTGCACCCCAATGAATCCAAAAGTTAAAGACATTATTTTAATAAATAAAGCGGTTGCCTGAATAGTCTCTAATTCACCGGGGATGAAAATTGCGGAAATTTGTTCGGCAAAGAAAAAGGCAAAAATCCCCGCCAGAGTTAAAACAATGAAACCTGTTAAAGAACTTAATTTTGCTATTTTTTCCGCTCTTTTAATTTTCCCGGCGCCAAGGTTCTGACCGACCAACGTTGATGTTGCCATTGATAATCCAAATGCCGGGAAAACAATAAAAGTTAAAATTCTTCCTCCAATACCGTAAGCGGCTAAAGTAACTGTTCCAAAACCCGCAACTAAAAATAACATAATAATCATTCCCAATGCTCTTGTTGATTGCTCAATGGAAGCGGGAAATCCAAGTCCAAACATTTTTTTGAGTAAAGGAATATCAGGCTTCAAATCATTTAACCGCAAGTGTATTTGATGTTTTCCTCTTAGCAATATTATTATTCCAATGACTGCGGATATTCCCTGTGTTAATATTGTGGCAACAGCAGCCCCAGCCACGCCAAGAGCGGGAATAAACCAATAACCAAAAATAAACAAAGGATCAAGAATGAGATTTAAAAGAACAGTTCCAAAAACAATACACAAAGGAGTTTTAACATCCCCAACACCTCTCATTAATGATTGAAAGATCATATAAGTGAACATAAAAATCATTCCAATAAAAGAAATTCTCAGGTACGAAACCGCGTTTAAAAAAACATTTGACTCAACACCCATTAAACTAACAAAAAAAGGAGATAAAAAATAACCTATGGCTGAAAGAATAACTGAGACAACAATAACCATCAAAAAGGTTTGAGATGTAATATGATCTATTGCTTTTTTATCTCCTTTTCCTTTGTATTGAGCAACAAGAATAGTGCCGGCTATTGATAATCCTCCGCCTAAAGAAATAATCAAAAAAATAATAGGAAAACTAATGGAAACTGCGGCGATTGCATCTGTTCCAAGCCTCCCAACCCAAAAAGTATCTATTAACTGATAAGCTGATTGCAATATACTAATAAAAATAATTGGCACTGATAAAGTTACCAGGGATTTTAAAATAGACCCTTCAGTTAAATTATTTCGCTCTTCCATTACCTATAATCAATTTAAAATCTTATCAGATTATTCTCCTAAACAACAACTCTTTTAGCAATCCCAACAATATTGTTTGATAATTTAATTTCCTTAACCAAAATAAGAACAAAACTCTTTTATACATTCCCCTTGTTTAGGACAAATTGCAATTTCATTAGAGCCTATGACAAGTTCTTTATCTAAATTAATAATGAACATTTTTTCATTTCCAATCTGCATACCTTCTGTACTTATTGTATATTCACTATCATAAACCGTTTCCTGTCCAAGTGAATATTTTCCTGTTGTTACTAGGAGTTCATTATCCAATTCATTGAAGGGGGTTAAAATAAATGTAATTGTGTTTGTTTTACATTTAAGTTCTTCTATTCCAAAATCGTAAGGCATTTTAACATCTTCTTCGTTTGCACCCTGAGGATTATAATTATTTAGTTTCATGTTAAAACTAAAATCTAGTTTCTCTTTATCTAGTACAGAGTCATATTCTGAAAAATTCACTTTAAAAAAAGAAACAAATCCATATTGTTTATCCAAGCAAATATTGAATATAATATTTGTATCTTCAGATATTGAAAGTGATAAATCTGTTTCGTCTGATTTCATAAATTCTTTGAGTTTTGCTCCATCAAGGCTTATTAAAAAATCGTAACAATTTCTATTGCCATATTGTTTTTCTCCCAATAAAACAATATTAGTTAATTT
>JAUWTN010000003.1 GCA_030614705.1 Candidatus Aenigmatarchaeota archaeon | reverse complement strand
TATTGATCTCACTCCTTATTCAGGAATCTGGGGCACTAATTTCACTTTTTCACTTAATGTATCGGATATTGATGGGGATATAACTAATTTAACACTCTGGGTTTTTGAAAATCAGACAGGGAATTGGGTGAATAAAGGTCTAAAAAACGTAGGCAATGAGTCTGTGGAATTTAATTTAACTTCAGATAAAAACTGGACAGGGACAAGCAGGTTCTTGTTCGAATATTTCGATTGCAATCAGAGCAATCTTTCCCAGAAGTTCCATAGCGTAAGCAACACAACAATTATAAATTTCAATATATTTGAGCATGAGATTTCTGTAATCTACAATGGCTCTTTAGGTTCAGGAAATAATTCTCTTGTTTTTAGGAACGAGTCAATCTTTCTTTCTGTTTTTGTTAATAATACAAATTCTTCGGATTGTGTTGAAGGCGCAAATTGTTCTTTATGGGTTGGGGGTGTTTTTGCAAATTATACGCAGTCAAACGCAAGTGGATTCTGTAATTTTAATTTCACACCAAATCAGAATTTTTCTTTAGGACATTCAAATTGGAAGATAGGTATATTTAATGACCCTTATTACAATGAAGGAAATTCAACAGAATTAAATATAACCATCAGGGGGAGTATTCATCCTGAAATAACCAACCCGATTAATTTTTCTTTTTACAAAAATGAATCCACTATTTTTCATGCAAGGTTATTAAATTTGTATGGGTCGCCTGCAGAAGAATCAGGCTACAATTGTTCTTTCTATATGGATAATACCTCCACACCAATTGGGAACAGTTCGACAAATTCTTCAGGAGGATGTTCTCTGGAATATAATAGTTCAAGCAGTTTTAATGTTGGACAAAGTATATTAATAGTAATAATTAATAAAACCGGCGCTGATAATTATTATAATATTTCCAATAATCAGACCAATAAATCAGTATTCCTGATGGGCAGATTAAATTTAACAATCCTGTCGCCTTTAGAAACCGGAAGTTATTATAAAGGACAAAATTTAAGTATAAATTCTTCAGTGAAAGATAATTGCGGGCAAAGTGTTGGCGGCGCAAACGTGAGTTGGTATCTTGTAAATAAATATAGGCTTAATGTAACTATTGAAGATACTTCAGGAAGGGACAGAGTAAATTACCCAATAATTTTGAATGGAAGTTTTTTTGCGGATGGTGATTTTGAATTAATTGACTGGAAATTAAATAATACTCAGCTTAGGATGGATGGAGCGACAATACCTTTTTCAGTTTATCCCTGGACTTCAACAGCAAAATCAGAATTGAATAATAGTCGGGTATATCTGGATAATCTAACCGAATTAGTTTTTTTAATAAACCTGACTGCGAGCGCCAGCAAAACTTTGGAAATAAATTTAAAAGACAGCAATCCGTCAACAAATGATGTTGGATATAATATTTTAAATGCGGGTTTTGATTCCACTGATTTTTCTTTGTGGACTGTTTCTTCATGTGATGATTGCGTATCAAATGTTTCCTTTGAGAATGAAACCTTTTTTGCGGATTTATCTGGGGATGGAGGGGGTGTGGAATTGTTCCAAAATCTTTCAAATATCACAAAAACAGATAAGATAAATATAAGTTATAAGGCATGGGGTGAGTTTTTTGATGGCACTTATCATGGAGATTTTCAGTTAAAAATAGGGGGTGTGTTATGCGGTTTGACTCCTTTAGTGAATAATTATGGGGGTTATAATTCTTCTGAAGAACCCTGGACTGTGGCCACCTGTTCGGGTTCTTATTCTTCAGCTGAAAATATTTCTGTTATTCTAAATGAATATGAGCATGAGCAAAATGCTATGGATATGACTTATGCCCAGATAAATTATATCTGCTTTGTGGATGATGATGGGGCTTGCGTAAATTTCCATTCAGGAAATCCAACTCAATTAAATTTAACCCATAGAAAAAGCATCAGCGGACTTGTTAATGATACTTATTTATTGGGAGGAACAGAAAATGTTGGGAGAAGGAAAATAATTGCGGACGCGGAAAAACCGTTTTATGAATCTGATTCAGAAATAAGATATTTTAATTTAACAGGATTCTCTTATGTGAAGAATCTGACAATTGATTCTGATTATTGCACTCTTAATTCAACAACAGGCATCTGGCAATACAGATGCATGGTAAACGCGAGTTTATCTTTGCAGTGTATGGTGGCGGATAATTATACTTATGATGGAATTGTTGATTATTCAGTGGATTTTTATAATTTAACCACTTTGTATATAGGAAATAACACAACAAATTCGCAGGGAATCGCAGTTAAGGAATCGCAGATATATGGAGCTGATACTTACCCTTTTTCCTGCAATATAACTGACCAATCAAATATTTTTTATAATGTTGCGGGAGTTGATAGTATGGTGGTTGAGGCTATTGTGGAAGGAGGCAACACCACCGCGGAATTAAATTTAACCCCCGAATATCTTGAAGCATCAAATCTCACCATTGTTTACAATATTACGCAAAACATGACTTTTGTTTTAATAAATAATGGGACTGGGGACATGTACAGTCCAGTTATAAATATTTCTTCTATTGCGGGGATATATATCCAGGAACTTGTTTGCGATCCAATCCGGACTGGAGAGAATTGCACAAACTTATTTAATATAACAATAACTTCGGAAGCGGATACCGGAAACAGGACGATATGGTTTAATGTTACCTGGCAAAACGGAGATGCTACTTATGACACAGTTAATAAAAATATAACAATTTTTGTTGAGCCAAACAAACAATTGGAATTTGTTGAAAACAGTCTTTCTCTTTCTGTGCCAATATCTTCAGACAGAACAACAAATTTTACAATACAGAATTACGGTAATGTAAATTTAACAAATGCGGTTATAAACCTGACAGGAGATAATTCTTCAACTTTTATAAACCTGATAACTTTCAGCAACAATAATTTTAATTTAGATCGCGGGGGGGAAGAAACAATATTAATGACTGTAAATGCTTCAACTTTAGGCACTTCCTGGATAGGAGTTTATAATTTAAATATTACTGCAAATGTCAGCAATTGTCTGGATTGTTTAAAGATATTGCCGTTTACTTTGAATATAACTCCTTTGGATTGGGATGCAGCACCTTTAACATTAAATAAAACCGTTGGTTTGAAAGCAGAGGTAAATAAATTAGGCGAAATTGGGATTGATAATATAAAAGATGAAAACTTCGATTTTAATTTATCAATTACTGTAAATTCAGGAACAACTGCAGAATATCTTACTTTAAATGATACCAACAAGGCAACTCAACTTTCGATTACTGTGACCAATAATACGGAAAGAATTGTTGAAATATTTTATAATACAAGTGTTGGTCCTGATGCAGTGGGGACTTATAATTATACTCTTAAAGTTGAGAATCTGGATTCAGATGCTCCTGATTTTATAAATATTTCAATCTTCTTTGAAATAATTAATTTTACTGTGGATATTATCAGTCCAAACGGGACAACTCCGGTTGCAGATGTGAATGTAAATGATACTTTAGAGCTTAGTGTAAGAGCTTTGTCTGGAAGCACTTCTGTTACTGAAAATATGAGTTGGGCAGTTTTAGTTGGAGGGAGTAATTGCAATGTTGTTAATTATTCATATCATTCGGGCAATGAGTTATGGCATATTAATTGCACAGCCCCAAATGTTACTAATAATATAATTGAGAATGATTTGAAAGTTACTGGAACCTATGAAGTGAATGGTGTGGTGTTGTCTGATTTGGAAGAAGACGCAGTAATCTATGTTGATTCTATTTCGCCATGGTTTTCAAATATAACTGCTGATTTCATTAACAATAACACTTATACTCAAGATTATATAACTTTTGAAGTAAATATAACCGATAACAAAAATATAAGTTCTGTGAACGCTAAGGTAACCCACACCAACAGCGGACAATCATGGAATTTAGGTTTAAGTAATTATACTGAAACTTATCTTTCAGCTGAAAATGAATTTGATAAGAGAAATTTTGTTTTCAATTTTTCAAGACCCGAATATACAGGAGATTATGATATAATTGTTTACGCAAATGATACTACTGCAGGAAATGTTGAGAGCAATAAAACAGGATGGTTTGATATTTATATCCCTGTGCAGGTTTCAGGCAATTTGATAGACCCTGATGGAATTCCTATAGATGCAAACTTTACTTTTTACAGGGAAGGGTGTGATTTGGATGAGCTTTATAGAATACATGAAAATAACACGAAGACCAGCGAGATATATAACTGGACATTACATAAAAGAAAATATGATGTGAAGGTTGATTTGTTCGGCCAGGAAATAGTTTTGCGCGATGCTGATTTCAATAATTCCAATAACACCAATAATCCTTTTAAGTTTGATTATTATCCAAATTATACAAGTCTTCCTTTAGTGCATGCAGGATTACCCAATACTGTAGGGACGGTTTTATTAGGTATTGTAATTGAGACAAATTTAACTGAGAATGTGGATTTTACTATTGATTTTGAGCAGGCACTTGCATCAGCAATAATTGCAGGTAAGACCATAAAAAATGTAAATAATCTTGAAGTTCTTGTGTGCCATGATTGGAATTATGCGGCTCAACAATGCAATTCCAGTTCTGATTATCTAGATAGAAATTTTGATCCTTCAGGCAATGTATTTGAATTTAATACTTCAGAGCTTTCTGCATTTATTATTGCGGAATCTTGTTATTCTGGTGAGTCTTTGATTGATTGCAGCGGATATTATTATACTCCACCTGTTGATCCAGGTACAAGTTCACCTAGCGGAAGTTCGTCAGGCGGAACCACTACAATTGATTTAGAAATTTCAACTTGCGGGGATGGGGTTTGCGAAGTTGGCGAAAATTACCAGAACTGTCCTCAGGATTGTCCTTTGGATGATTTCCCTTTAATTGTGGATACTAATCTCGCCAATGTAAGAATATTTCAGGGAGATTCAAGAAATTATCAACTTTCTTTAAAGAGCAGAATGAGTTCTGATATTGATACGGGTCTTGAAATTACAGGAACTTTGAAAGAGATTTTGAGTTTGGGTTCTACAAGAAAAGTTATAACCCCGGATTCAACAGAAGAGATACCCCTTTATCTTACAGTTCCTTTAAACCAAAGCACCGGGATTTATACAGGGAATATTGTAATCAAGGCGAGAGATCAAACGAAGAATGTTCCAATTTCGATTACGGTTCTTGAAAAAGCAACCGCAGTGTTCTCTGTTGAACTGGAACTTGCAACAAAAGAAATAAATCCCGGGGATAATCTTGAATTCCTTGTTAAGTTAATCAATCTTGGAGAAAAGAAGTTGTTGCCAATAAATTTAACTTATATAATTAAAGAGCAGAAAACCGGAAAAGTGGTGAGTGAGGTGAATACTTCAGTAATTTTAGAGACCACAAAGATAGTAAGAGAGGACATACCGCTGGATATTACTGAAAAAGGCTTCTATAATTTAGAAGTTTGGGCAATATATTATGATAGAGGGATTATGGATGTAGAAACCTTCGAAGTAGTCAGACCATTGTTTGAATCACCCTGGATGGTTGGATTGATTTTAATGGCATTATTAACCGGTATAATCGTAGGAGGGACTTATATCTGGCGTTATTATCTTATCTGGAAAAAAGAAAAGGAAAAAGAACAAAGATATTTATATCCTTTGGATTACAAGAAAGTTCCGAGGGAAGGATTTAAAATTGGAAAATTTGCAGGAACTGATAATTATTGTTATTTCGACCCTAAAGATTTAACAACACACCTTATATCCGCTGGGGCAACAGGAGCCGGGAAATCTGTATCCGCTTCTGTAATTGCTGAAGAAGCTCTTGATAAAAATATTCCTGTAATTGTTTTTGACCCAACAGCGCAATGGACTGGTTTTGTGAAGGCGTGCAAAGATTCAAATCTCACAAGGAAATATAAGGAATTTGGTATGAGTGATTTTGATATAAAATCATATCCAGGATTGATTTATGATGTTGAAAAACCAGACTTTGAATTAAAAATAAAAGAATTCATAAACTCTGGCGAAATAACAATTTTTTGTTTGAATAAATTAAAACCCGGGGAATATGATAAAGCCGTTGACCACATAATTAAATCCATTTTTGGAGAGACTTGGGAAGAATCTTCAGATTTAAAATTATTGCTCGTTTTTGATGAAGTTCATAGGTTGCTTGAAAAATATGGGGGGACTGGAGGTTATGTTGCTCTTGAAAAAGCAGCGAGGGAATTCAGGAAGTGGGGTATTGGAATTATAATGTGTTCTCAGGTATTGGCGGACTTTAAATCAGCGATATCGGGTAATGTTCTTACAGAAATCCAGTTAAATACAAAATCTTTGGTGGATATAGAAAAAGTAAAAACAAAATATGGCGAGCAATATTCGCAGAGAATTACTAGGATGGGTGTTGGCGCAGGGTTAATGCAATATCCAAAATATAATGATGGTAAACCTTTCTTTGTTGAGTTCAGACCAACAAAACATGACCCGCATAAAATTACTGAAGCTGAGTTGAGTTTATACAAAACCAATATAGAAAAATTAAAAGTTATTGAAGCCAAGATAAAGGATTTGAAAGAACGCAAGATATATACTGAGGATTATGAACTTGACTTTAAACTTGCTATGAAAAAACTTAAGACAGGAAATTTCAGAATGGTTGAGATATATATAACTTCGCTTGAGAAGTCGCTTGAGAAAGTCTGATTATGGTAGAAGATGAAGGAAATGTGATGACTGGTGAGGAATTCCGGGATATTGAAAAGAAAGAGGATGAGGTAAAAAAGAAGAAATTTGGTTTTTTCAAAAAGAAAGAAGTGGTTTCTTTTATTCCAAAATCTCAGAATGTTGAAGGTCCTTTGCAGGAGGCAATATTAAAACTTGAAAGACTTGGCGGTCGAGTGGAGATACTTGAAAGCACGAGACCCGAGACAAATGAAAAGATAAGCAGTGTAATTGAGAAAATAGGCGAATTAAGATCTTCTTTAATAGAGCGTGACAGGAGTTACAATAAACTGGAAAAGAATTTTGATAAGATTTCTGAAGTTGCAAAAGAACTGGAGCTTGATGATATTTTTAAGAACCTTGAAAAGAAAGATACAAAAATTGAAAAGAACACTGCGGTTGTAGAATCCCTGAATGATAAGGTTTCAATAATTTCAAAAAAGTTTGCAACAATATCTTCTTCTGTAGAACAGATAGAGGGATTAAAAGATGTGGTGGCTATCACAGACGAATTAAATAAGAAAATAAGTTTAATCGAAGAATTAAAAACAAAAACAGAGAGAGATGCAGGGAAGGTGGATTCTTTATTTTATGAATTGAAAGAAACTTATAACAAAATGAGAACCTATCTTTCAAAAATAGAAGTGAATGAGGATTCAATTAAAGAGATGTTAAGAACTGTTGACCGGTTAGCTCTTAAAGTGGAAGAGTCTTCTTCAAAAGAAAATGCGGAAAAATTAAAGAATGAATATGAGGGTAAGATGGCGGAGTTTAAGTTTGATACAAATAGTAAAATAGGAGATCTTGCGGATATTGTGGGGGATGTTAACAAGAAAATTGCCGGAGGCACAAAAACAGACGTGGAAGTGCTTAAAGAGCTTATAAGAAACAAGGTGATGGATTTGCCCGAGTTAAAAGAGGATTTACCTAAGATAATTAAATCTGATTTAAATGACAAGCTTGCGGAATATAATCGCCATTTGTCTGATATTAATGCGAAGATAGATAAGAAAACAGAAGAAACAATCAAGGAAAAATTATCAGACATTTCTTCAGCAGTAGCAGAACTTGATGGTTATAAAGAGGATTTGAGAGATGTTAAAAATAAGATATCTTTTGCGGAAAAAGAACATTCCAAAGTCGCAGATGATTTAACAGATTTAAAATTAGTTACTTCAGAATTAAAAACTCTTAATTCGGAGACCAATGTAAAATTAGATAAATTGGGCGGAATTTCAAACACTGATGTGGAATCATTAAAGAAAAAATTTGAAGATAACTTAAATGGTTTGCCTGAATTGGTTAAATCAAATTTAGAGAATAAACTTACAGAGTATAATTCTAAATTGCAGGAGTTTGACAAAAAAATGAATGAATTTGAAGGCAATTCAGGAGGGAATATTGATGATTTTAAGTCCAAATTAAATTCTGTAACCGAAGAGCAATCAGAAATTAATAACAAAATAAATGAATTAAAATCAGTTAATTTAGGATTAACTAAAAATCTCGAAGGTATGGTGGATTTCAAAGTGATTGATAATTTGAATACCATTAGTTTGGAATTAAATACAAAGGTGGATAATAATGCTGCAGACCTACAGGCTTTAAAAAATTCATATAAAAATCAACTGGAAGAGATTACAAATAAAATAAATAATTTGTATGTCTATAAAGACAAAAAGGATAAAGAACTAACTGCGAGAGTGGATTTGTTAAAAACAGAATTTAAGGAATATCTTGATAAAAAACTTGAAAGAGATACAGAACGGAAGCAAAAAGAAGTTTATGAAAAGGTAAATTTAGACAAGGAATATATTGAGAAAAAGTTTTTGGATTTTGAAGTTGCGCTTGTTGACTTGTCAAAATCCGTGGATGATAAAATTGAAGATAAATTGGAACCAACTGGAAGTGAACCAAGAGAAATAAAATCTGATTGTAGAAGAGGAAAATCCCATTTATCAATTAATAAACTCAATATAACTAAACCAGCGCAGGAAGAAGAACCAGTAACCAGAGATGAAAAAATAAATCGACTTATTAATTATATAGATACCTTAATAAGTTCAGGGAATTATGAAACTGCTAAGGAATATTATATAAAACTTTTATCGGAATATGAACGGCATGAAGATGGCAATCCCCACATACTTGTGAAGATAGCGCAGTTCCATGATAAATTAAAGAATTAATTTTTGTCAATGAGTTCTCTGTATTTTTATGTTTGTTAAAATTATTTGGTAATATCACCAAATAAAATTAAAATATTGGAGGATTAATTAAATTCAATTATTTTTATAATTTTGATTTTAATTCACTTAATTTTTCTCTGAGTGTTTTTCTCTTGTATCTTTTATTGTATGCAAAAACTGCAATTAAGATAGTTAAGATAAAAAATAAAATCCAATGTATTTCTTTGTATTCTTCGCCAGAGACCGAGATATCCAATTTTTCAATTAAAATTTGTTGAAAGTCTGATTTATAATATGCGGATAATATATAATCTCCATCAAGGTATTTATCCAGAGGAAGTTCAAGGTTTATTTTTTTATTTGTTTTGTCAAGGTGAATTAAATCAGCATAAAGGGTGTTGGGGTTATTCCCGGGACCTGTTATCTCAAGTTCAAGATACCCTTTTTTATCTGCCTGCACAACAATGATTGTAAGGTTCATATTTTCTTTGTTAAGATATTCTGATTTATCAAGATATATTTTAAGAACCGGCGGTTTTTCTTCATAGGTAATTTCTATCATTTTTTCTTCAAGTGAACTCATATTTGGTATTTTTATCTCGGTCTGACCATTAACATTTGAATAATTAAAGTTACATTCCAATATATTTTGTATTGGCAGTCTAAGATAAATTTCCTGATAATCATATTTACCTAAATTTTTTATCAGGATTTTCAAATTTAGTTTTACTGAATTGTTTGTTATTTCCAGAATATTTATTTCTCTTTTTGTTTCAAGTATGGGTGATGTTGTTGCGAAAACAAAATAAGTGACTCTTTCCTTTGGTTTTATATTAATTAGAAAATCAATGGTTTCTTTTTTTTCATTTTCTAAGGGAATTTCATAGGTGCTCCCGTCTTTTGATTCTTTCACTTTGCTGTTTAATCTATCACTTAGAATTTTTGCGGTGTACATTTCTTTTACAGTTCTTTCATTTGGGTTATAAATTTCCAGGGTTTTAATCCATTCCACGGGTTTTCCAACAAATATTTTATTGGGTTCAAATTTACTTTTTTTTATATCTAAATTTTGCAGGTTCCAGTATTCCCTTCTTATTTTTGTAATTGCATCTTCAAACATATATACATCATCGTAATAGTTGTGTCCGTATAATCGGGTTATTATTTCACTGGTGCCTAAAGGAATGTATGCCCTGTAATCAATAGTTATAATGTCTTGGTTATACAATATGAATGTTTCCGTTGACCCTGTTATTTTTTGAACCAGGTATTCAGTGTAAATTCCAGAGCCTATTGTTTTGTTGCTTGTTTTTTTGATTTCAACATTTAGCTTTTCTTTTTTGTTATTTCTTAACAGAAAAATATTTACTTCGTCTGAATATATATTTGATTTTTCAGGCAGGTATATAAAAAATAGCGGGTCTCGTATTCCTTTAGCGCCTGTATCAAGTATTTTAAATGAAATTTCATTTTTAATCAGCGAGGTTGTTATGAATTTGCTGGTGGATTTTATTTTTAAAATGTCTATAAAATCTTTTGTTTCTGGCATCCCGCCGCTGCTTCCACCACTACCACCTTCGTCATCCTCTTCATCTTGTTGAATCCCAGGTATATTGATGCTGTCAGTTAAACTTTTTTTAACAGGTGTGCCGCTTTTTGTCGTGACTATTGTGTTCAGACCAAACGGGTAGGTTATGTCTGAGTTTTCAGAACCTCTGGAGAGATTATATTTAATAAGAATGAATTCATTTACATGAATTTTTTCTGAAGTGATTGAAGAGATATCTATTGTAAGAGTGTCGCCAGTTTTAATACAGGTATAGTCAGATATTTTTGTTTCATTTATGTTGTTTACATAAAAAATTTCTAAAGTTGAATTTTCCCATCCCGTTAAACCTGTGATGTTGATGCTTATGTTTGCGAGTTGCAAGGTTGCATGTCCGAGATGTCTTATTTCATCTTCAATACTGAGAAGCCTTCCGGTTCCATCGTTGTAAAGAAGATTTATTCTTTTATCAAGTCCGACTTCCATCTGATAAAAAACAGGCAGATTTACTTTTTCATTAATAATTCCCAAGTACTCTGAAATACCCCATTCAATGCTCCAGTTAAATGAAGCTGCATAGTATATATTTGAGGCTGTTGGTTTTTCTGAGGTATTTGCGGTTATGCCTGTATCATAAATTCCTGTGCATAAAGTATAATTATCCACGCAATCAAAAACAGGGGTTGTTGTAAGATTTCCGGGTAGAAGGGTTTTTCCTGTTGAGCTGGATAATACTGAAGTACTATTAAGTGAACCATTGTCAAGTACTTTATATAAATTCCAGTTATAAATATCATACACAATACCACTCGCTATATTTTTCATAAAACCCATTATAGTCCAGTTTTTTTCTTCTGCCATTATACGCAAACCCTGTCTTACAGCACCTCTTGCAAATCTATTTGATAAAGTTATTCCCGTGAAGGTTACTGGTTGCGAATAATTGAGGGAGCTTTCATGCGAATCAATATCAATCCTCAGTTGATTTATTGGATAATTTATATCAGGTATTATTTTGCTTGTAAAGTTTATTCTTGTATTTGTGTTCAGGTTGCCGGTCCATTGAATGATATCATTAAAACTATCGAAATCGCTGTTTATTAAAGAAGCAATTCCTGAGTCTGAATCTACAGCTAAAATATTCATAGAATCGCTGGTGATTAAAGTATCTCGGGCTATATTCAAATTGAATTGTATGTTATTTAAAGGTTCACTTGCGTTTAGGAAAACTTCAAAATAAATTGTGTTATTTTCGGGGGTGAGGTCTCTCCCACCAGCTTCATTCCAATAGTTAATGCTTATATTTATAAGTGTGGCATCATTAAAAAGATAACGGATAGTTCCATCACCTTCGCCTGTATCCATATATAATCGGGTCTTGTCCCCGCTTGAAGGGGATGCAGCAACTGTTGCATAGGTTTCACTACTGATTAAATTTGTTCCAAGTGTGTTAGATAGACTAATTTCTACATTTTGCAGCACATCTTCTGTATTAAATAGTTCCACTTCAATAAAACCCCTGTTTTCCTGGTTTATTATAGTTCCATTATGGTCAAATTCAACATTAATTGTTTCTGTGAGATATGCTGCGGGATCAGCGATAATTACCGAACTGGTGAGTGAGATTACCAAAAACATCAAAATGATAGAAATCTTAAGATAATACTGAGAATTTATGAAATGAGGAGAAAACCCTTTAAAAGATTGATTACCCATAATAATCTCTAGGTTTATACAAATAGAACTCCATTCAATAAATTCTGATAGAACCTGTTATTTTAAAATTTATTTAAGAAAGTTATGGTAGAAGTATACTCCATGAAAGGGGAAAAACAGGGAACGGTACAATTAGGCAAAGTGTTTAGTTACCCTTTAAGAGAAGATTTAATAAAAAAAGCGGTTGTTATCTCACAGGCGAACAGAAGGCAGAAGTATGGAGCTGATAAGCTTGCTGGGTTAAGGACAAGCGCGCATTACCATGGCAGTTCTACAGCTTATACTCATGCAAGAATGGCCGGAAGGGAAATGGCCAGATTACCAAGAATTCATGGTCAGGGACCTATGTTATTTAGAGCAAGAGAAGCACCTCAGGTAATAAAGGGTAGAAAGGCCCATCCTCCGAAAGCAGAAAGGAATTTTGGAAGAGATATGAATAAAAAGGAGAAAAAACTCGCTCTTTATTCAGCTATTTCAGCTTCAGTAAATAAGGAATTAATTTTAAAGAGGGGCCATAAAATTGAAAGTTTAAAGGAAGTTCCTTTGATAATTTCAGATGATTTTTCAGGTATACAGAAAACCAAAGAAGTGTTTTCTGCTTTAACTCTATTAGGTCTTGAAAAAGAACTTGAAAGAGCAAAAGAAAAGAAAGTCAGAGCCGGAAGAGGAAAGACCCGAGGAAGAAAGTACAAAAAGAAGAAATCCGCTTTGATAGTCGTGTCTGATAAATGCGAATTGCAAAAAGCAGCAAGAAATATAGAAGGTGTTGAGGTATCTCTTGTTAGTGAATTAAATGTTGAGAAACTTGCTCCTGGAACTGTACCTGGAAGACTTACTTTATGGACTAAATCCGCTGTTGAACAGGCAAATAAATTAATATGACGGGAGAAATTAATTTTTGGGATTTAGTTGATTACCCGGTTGTCTCAGAGAAAGCAGTAAGATTAATCGAAGACGAAAATAAATTGGTATTTCAGTTAAAAGGCTTGGACATCTGGAGAGAAGATGTTAAGGAAACTTTTGAAGAAGAATTCAAAGTAAAACTAGATAAAATAAATATCCTGATTACAAGAAAAGGAGCAAAGAGAGCAATATTGAAATTAAACTCTGAATTCTCTGCTGGAGATATTGGGGTTAAGTTGGGAATTATCTAATTTTTAATCACTATCAAGTATTTAAATTTTTTTATCATTGTTAAATATGAAGATTGAAATTCCTGATAAGGTCATAAGGGACGCTGTGTATGATGCTATTAAAAGGCAGAAATTAGATAAATCTATTGCTAAGATGTTAATGGACGAACAGGCGAAAACCAGTAAAGACGGTTATTTTGTTGATGCGGTTCATGTTGGAGGTAAATGTAAAACGGATGATACTACTGGTTGGTTTTTGTATAATTTGTTAGGAGAAATAAATTATGAAAGAAAAGAGGGCTCTGAATATCTTATTAAAATTTGGTGCGATGAACCGGTCAGAGCAGTAGAAATCACCAGAAAAGTGGGGGAAGGAGAATATTATATATCTGATGGGGGTTCAAGGGTTTTGGAATATAAGTATTTAGGGATTTCTAATTGTTTAGATGATTCTTTATTAGAAACCAATAAATATAGAGGCATGAAAGAAATTTTGAAGATGGGAACTGTTGAAGTATATGGTAAAGATTAAAATATAAGGTGGTAGAATATGAAGGATAAAATGATTTCAGCCGGAGAAATTGGATATGATGGAAGTCTAGTGCATTCTATTGAAAAAATGATTGGTGATATTAAATCCGGAGATGTTTATAAGATATATTTTGAACAATTAAGTATTGAACCTCCTTATTTTTTAGATGTTGAACGAGAATACAGTTCTGATTTAAGGCTTAAATTGAAGATAGAGACTTCAAAACTGCAGACCCTAGATATTTATTCTAAATTACCGGGATATTTAAAAAAACTTGAAGGAGATTTATGCGATTATGCATTCATTCAGACAAGACCTGCAGATAATACAGATTTATCTTATTACAATCATACAAAATATATTCCTTCCAGTGATTTATTTGGTGTTTTTTTCTGCATACCAGAAGATAAAAGAAGGCTTTTTTATGCAGTTGCACCTGATAAAAATCAAAGAGATAAATTAGAGGAATATTGTGATGAAGCAGAGGAACAGGGATTTTATATAGGTGAGAGGGATGATAAGTGTATTTTACCGCACCATACACCTCTTAAATTTGTTAGAAATGAGTCAGAATTAATCGATGAAATAGGAAAATATGGAGATATACAATTATATACAATATCCAATGAAACAGACAAGTCTAGGTTGTGGTTGAAGATAAACAAATACAATGAAAGGGACCATATTGAACTTAATGTTTCAGCACCCAAGGGTGGATCACAGGAAGGACCCGATTTGTTGAGTTCTGATTATCTTGGTGATTTACTGGAAGTGCTGAATGTTGAAATTAATCCACAGGCAGAGATGAATATAGAGAAGCCCGGTATATTGAGACAAACTACAAACAGAATGAAGAGAATTATTAGTTAAATATTCTATTTTTAAACCTCGTTCAAAGGATTATATAACCACTATAATTATATATAATTATGACTAAACTACTTTTGGATATAGAAAACGAACAATTAAGGGATTCTGTGAAAAATCTTTTTTCAAAAGTTGATTATCCTCTTAGATTTAATCACATAAAAATATCTTCCAGTTATAAGACAGATTTTCTTGGAGGTGAAGCAAACGAAGATATGGAGATTATTATTAATCCTGAAAACCGAATTCTTGAACACAAATTCTTATTCAACGGGCATTTCGCAAGGTTTGTTTTTATGTTGATTGATGAAAAAGAAAAAGTTAATCAGGAGATTAAGGAGAAACTCGAAGTCCCAAAACTTGTTGAATTTGTGCAGAATTTTTTTGCTGATTTGAAAGCGGTAAAATATGGGTTTAAACAGGATATGCACAGGTTTTTCCTTGAGAAAATTTCAAAGAAGATTTACAAAACCGAGAATGTTTCAAAAGAAGAGTATCTTGAGTTTTATTCCTATTATTTAATTTTCAAAAAGATAGGAGAAGAAGGTGAAATAAAATCCCTTCTTGAACTTGTAAGAGTGCAGGGTTTGGATAATTTATTGAGAGAACTTGAAAACTTGAATTACCCTTTTTTCCTCGGGGATGAAAACCTGAAAAAAGCGTGGGTTGGAGTTTTTGATTTATAGTTGGATATCTAAAATTATTTTTAAATAATATTCTCAATTTTTGACATCTAAAAATATTTTATAATTTAAAATATACAAAAAATTAAAAAAACATTTACCAACGTTTGTATCTGATTGTGTATTCCAAATTGGACTCGGAATTTGCTGTTACCGGAATTTTCCATTTCACTTTGTAATTTGATTCTTTGGTGTGCGGGTAATTTTCACTAACAATTTCCCAATCCCCTCCGGTATTCTCAAGAACGGTGACTTCAATATTTTCGTCTTTGTGGTTTTTTAGAGTTACTTTCCATTTGTATTCATACCACCCAGGCAATTTGTTATAATCCATTTGAGTTCTTTCACCCACAATATCAAATGCCTGCCCTACAAGCAGTCTAAGGGTTTCATCTTTTGGGGTGTGGTCAATCCCATCTTCTCCTATAAATTGGAGTTTTCCTTCGCTGTCCTTTTTGAAAATCTTTATTGTTCCTTTTGGTAATGGCATACCAAGATTATTGGTTTTGGTGTTATCGAAGTTAAGCATTACATTTATTTTGTTGTTGCTTCCATACCATCGGTTGTTTTCGTAGACGAATTCTTTTTCAACATCAATATTTTCTGAAGTCAAGAAAGAAATTTGTTTTTGTTCATTATTGTTTAGGGTTGTTCTTCTCTGGAGTGTATACATATGATATTCAAACAAACTTTCTTCTTCAAAACTGCTTCCACCGCCGGATTTTTCAGCATTATAATATATTTCATCCGAATACCTTTCTGGAGTGGATACTCTATTCACATCTCCTGCAACTAGTTTCAATGAAGTGTTTTTAAATGTTGTTCCTGCATTATTTGTTACAGTCACCCAGCCATTGAAATCCAGTTTTGTGTCATCTTTGTTCATTGTTGCAACATAGTCAGCTTTCCAATTCATCCCGGAAGTCATGTAAGACATTTCCAGATTATGCGTCTTTTCTTCTTCAGTGTAAATTTGCCAGTCAAGAGTTGGAACTGTTATTAATCCTTCAGGCAATTCCTGTAGGTCAAGGTCATCAGAAGAAAATAATTTTATTCCTTCCCGGGTTTTTAACACTAGTTGATTATTGCTATGACTTAATAAAGTCCCTTCAACAATTTCTTTTTTGTCTCCGTAGGTCTGGTATGCAGTTATATTTTTTCCAATATATCTTTGCAAAATCTTAGCTTTACTTATCAGGTCATACCGGTAATTTTGTTCTAGTATTTCTACGTTTCCGTTAATTGATTTGATTTTTACCGAGGTTGGATCTATCTTTGAAGCAACTCCTTCATAAAGAAGGTGGTTTGTTCCAGTGTTTAAATATTGCGTTCTTAATTCTTTGATTACTCCAAGATTCGAGTTGTATACTGTTACTTCCAAATTTTCAGGATTATTTTTTAACACATAGGTATTTGTGATGCTTAGACCAATTACGGCCGATAAAGCCACTAACATCAAAAGTATTGAGTATGTAAATTTTTTCATAATTAATATAACTTCTTACTAATATTGAGATTAGGAATGTAGAAATAGGATTAATTAATTTAAAATGAGCCTGGGAGGATTTTCAAAACCCTTTTTTATGAAGTTAAAATGTTTTTCTAAAAAGAAAGGTTCACTTGAACCCCCAACACCTGGATCCGAAGTCCAGCGCTCTATCCAATTGAGCTACAGGCCCATAATAAGATAATTAAGGATTAATTTGATAATATCTTTAAATATATATTTATTACTGAATTATAATTATTATGGTTAGTGTAAGTGATTATTACAACACACTCAGAAATTATAAAAACATGAGTGGAATTATTGAAAATTCAGATTTACCTGATAAAGAAAGACTTTTTTTGGAAAAAAGTTTAAAAAATACTTGTGCTTTTGAGAAAGGTTATGCGGGAAAATATTATTATAATTTAGGCGGCGGTAAGGATTATATCAAAGAAGTTCTGTCTTTATGCGGTGATTATCTTTTTATGATAAGGGTTCTGGATAATGTGATAGACGGTCATATAACGGGTAAGGGTTTGGATAGAAAATTAACAAAAGAGATGTTGGATTCCCTGGTTGATTTTATATCTTATGTTGATAATGAAAAAAATATTAGGGACGAATTGCCTTATATTGAAGGTTTGGAGGGTTCTTTAAAAATTGCTGAGATATTTAGGGATGATTTAGAGGTTTATCCTGTGGATAAAGAACAATTTATAACTGATTTTATTGGTTTGTCTAAAGGAGGATATGGTGGTGGGGGATATAATAACCCCGGGGATTATGAAAAAAATTTAAAATTTGTTGGCAGTTATATGCATTTAACCTTGGTGGATTTAATTGAAACTTTTCCGGATTTTATGGAAAATAAGTCCGAAGATGTCAGAAGATTGGTTTCTTTGCTGGGTATAGTGGCTCAGATAAAGGATGATATATCTGATGGAGATAAAGGTATTAGTGAGCCGGATTTAGTTAAGTTATTAACTAAATATAAATTTGAATTAGATTCAATTTCTGAGGTGATAGGTGAAAAATATAAAATTAATTTATTAAATAAATTATATCCACTTTCAATTTGGGTTACAGATTCGAAAATATACAAAGGAACAAGAAATAATCTGTTAAATAAACTGTGTTGATAAATTAAATATTGATTTAATTATGCACTGGGCGGATAATTTTGCGAAACAGGTATTAGAAAGAGGGAATAAAGAAGTGTATATTGTAGAGAGCGGTATTACCCCTTCAGGAGTGGTTCATATAGGGAATGCGAGGGAAATAATGACTCAATATTTTGTTTATCAGTCAATTTTGAAATTAGGAAAACAGGCAAAGTTTTTGTATATTTGGGATGATTTTGATAGATTTAGGAAGGTGCCAAAAGGAGTACCTGAAGAATTTGAGAAATATCTGGGAATGCCTCTGAGCGCAGTACCCGACCCTTGGGGATGCCATAAATCTTACGCAGAGCATTTTGAGTCTTTAATAATTCAGGAAATGAAACAATTGGATATAGAACCTGTTTATCTTCGCGCAGCAGAGTTATATCAAAAAGGAATTTTCGCTGAAAATATAAAAATCGCTTTGGAAAAAACAGAGAAAATAAAAGAGCTTCTTAATAAATTCAGGAAAGAACCTCTGGCTGATGACTGGGTTCCAATAGGAGCTTACTGCGAAAAATGCGGGAAAGATTTTACAAAGATAAAATATCTTGGAGATTATAAGATTTCTTACATTTGTTCATGCGGAAATGAGAATGAAATTGATTTTAGGGAAATTACTAATGTTGTGAATATCAAATGGAGGGTGGACTGGCCTGCAAGATGGGCTTATTACGGAGTTGATTTTGAGAGTTCGGGAAAAGACCATAAATCAAAGGGAGGTTCGTGGGACACAGGAGTTTTGATTTCAAAAGAAATTTTTGGTTATAATCCGCCTGTGGGTCCAATGTATGAATTTATTCATCTAAAAGGACAGAAAGAAAAGATGTCAAGTTCAAAGGGAAATATTGCAACAGTTTCGCAGTTGCTTGGGATTTATGAACCTGAAGTTGTAAGATTTATTTATGCGCAGAGACTAAACAAAACAATATTCATACCATTTGATATGGATGTCTACAATATTTACAATGAGTTTGACAAATGCGAAAGAATTTATTTTGGTCTGGAAGATATGGACGAAGATTTAAAAAGAAAATATGAATTAATTAAAATTAAAGAGCATAAGACCTGCCCAAAAAGAGTTTCTTTTTCAGAACTTGTGTTATTGGTACAGGTAGTCCCCCCAACAGAACTAAAAAATTATATTTCAAAGATGATGAAAGAAAGGGGAATTGAAATGGATGAAACTGATCTGGAACTGGCAATTGAAAGGTCAGAAAAAGTAAAATATTGGGTTGAAAAATACGCACCTGAAAATGTCAAGATTAAACTTGTAGCTAATAAGGTGGAAATAACAGAAGACCAAAGAGAAGGATTAAAAGAAATTGCAGAACTTCTAAAAAAAGAAAGCTCAACTGAAGAATTGCAACAGCAGATTTTTGGAATTGTAAAACCAAAAGGGAAGGAATTTTTCCAGATAATTTATCAGGTTTTAATTGGAAAAAAACAAGGACCAAGGATTGCAATGTTGGTTGATGCAATTGGGAGAAATAAAGTTATTGATAGATTTGAGAATTTGTAAGAGTGCAGGTAAACTCAACTAGGACCAATTTAATTATTTTTTATTAATAAATTATATATCTTTTAAAATATACTTTTAATTATAAATATATATTAAACTAATATTATGTTTATTTATTCTATAAGATTTACAAAACCAAAATTATTTTTATCTTTATTGTTAATATTTTTATTATTATCTCCTGTAAATGCTTTGATGGTAACCTCATCAAAAATAATATACACGCCTGATGAAAATTTAATACTAAGTGGAGATTTAAGCAGTTCAACAATATTAACTCTAAAAATTTATAATTCTTCAGATACATTGAAAAATTCAACAGATTATTCTGTCAATACCTCTTTTGATATATCATTTTCTTTGACCAATTATACTGAAGGAGAATATTATGCATTGCTTTCCACAAGTTCAGAAGAAGTAAAAATAAAGTTTAGAATCTTAGAACAGAAGTTTAATCTTATATCTTTTTTTACAGGAAACAGCAGTAATAGTGTTATTGTTGTGAATACAACAACTTTGGCAACAGGAAGTAATTTTTCTGATTTACATAACCTGAACAAATCTGCTGTTTATAATGGAACCTATGTTATTGGATTGGATACTTATTATTTTGCGGTTCTTGACAGAAACAAGGCAGGAGGTTTTGATACTTTATATATAGATGATGATCCTAATTTTGCATTGTATAATACTTCTGAAGATGTTGGTAATGAAGTGGAGCAGGAATCAGGGATAAATAAAATTGTAGTTTTAAATGGCACGAAATATCTTGTGGCGGGTATAAACTCTGACGGTAAAAAGATTATACTGATTGAGTTAAAAGATGAATATGATTTCACTGTAGAAACGAATATGTTTGTGCTTGCTATTTATGAAAACCTAAGTTTCTGTACAAATTGCACCATAGATTTTTCTCTCAGGGATTCTTCAGGAAATTCAATATCAACAAATTCAAACACAACAAATAGTGCAGGTTATGTAAGATTTATATTCAATATTTCCAATACAGGAAAATATACAATTTCTCTAAATAATAATCTGAATTTAATTGATATTTTCGTAGATTCGTTTAAGTTGTATGGGTATGCAACAAATAGAGTTGGGATTGTTACTTCCCAGTTTTCCAAAAATTCTACTGTATCAATTGTTGCAATAGCGAAGGATAATAATGGCAATTTAATTAATCCAAGTTATCCAATTGCAGAGATAATAACTCCGAAAGGGGTTAAAAGTACAATTAGTTTAACAAAAGAGAGTGATGGCGTATATAAAGGGACCTATAATAATACAGAAGAAGAGGGGATATATAAATTAGAGCTAAAAGGAACGCACAATACCCAAGAGCAGAGTTTTGTTATGGGCTTTTCTATTTCTTCATCATCACTTTTTTTGGTAGCTGTAAATATGAATTTTATTGATAAAATGGATAAGGGTGGATCTGGTGTCACGGTTAGTGCATTTTCCCCTGAGGATAATGTTACTGTTGCAATAATGCAATTATCAGAAAATGGTTTTGGTCCAAATGGACCAGATACAATACCAATAATTAATTCAACACACAACTGTTCAAGACTCAGTTTAATTGATATCGTTGATGAACTTGGGAATTCTTATAAAGATTTGGTTGATTATAATTTTTATAATTTCACTGAGGCTCTGAATTTATCCAATGTCCCTATGGAGGGTACCCCGGCAGAAATGGCGGACCAATGTATTTTAATAATTAATAATTTAAATAAGACAGGTGTTTATAATGTAAAGGTAAAATTAGATGATGAACTTACTAGCTCAACATTTTTTGGAATCCAGCATTTAATCGCAGAAGGTTCTTTGATTGGTGAAAATGGTGAATCTATATGGTTTTTAAAACCAAATACAACTGCAAAAATAAAAATTGACTTAACTGATTTAAAGACAAGAGAAAAATTGAATTCTTCTGCTTTGCTTGATATCAGCATAATGGAGATTCATAGGGAGTTTCCTAATTATGAAAATGTATTTTCAGACTCGGTTTATAGAAACAATATAAATGAATCTTTTGCAAATTCAACATTATCGTTTAATTCTCCTTCCAGTGAGGGATTTTATTTTATTAAATTCAGGTATAAGGCGGATTATGAAGGTAGTAATGAGTATGGTACAGGAGAATCTTTTTTCATGGTCAAGAAATATATTATATTTGCTGAACCTGTAAATGCAGAGGAAGGAATGTGGTTCACAAAAGAAGGAGAACCGGTTACTTTGAGAGTAACTGTGGCTGATCCTGAGTTTGCAGACAGTTCTTCTCCAATGTGTTCTGGATGCGAGGGGTTGATAGTTGAAGTAAATCATTTAAGAAATGACCAGTTGATGAAAGAATTTGATTCAGGTGATTTTAATTCAAGTTCCACTGTAATAATGAGCACTACTTCAGGAGCAAATCTCACAATAACCGGAAACCTTCCAACTGGATGGTATGGAGTTGATATTATTTTGAGGAATAATGATACAGGGGATGAATATTTTGGATGGGGTGGATTTGAGATAAGGAATTTCTTCATAAATGTTCTGCCTGTTATTTACAATGGAACAAAATCTATATGGGCTTTTGACCGGTAAATAGTTTATCCTGTTGTCTGTAATGTGTTGTTTGGTATTTTTGCAAATGATGTTTCAGATTGGCAGCCTATTAACCTTGGTGATGTGGATTTCAGCATAGATTCTATGATGAAAATGCAGGATTTTATGTCTCCTACGGAAAAGGTCTCTTATAGTGTTGTTGATACTTTTATTGCTAATGTCAGTTTGGATGAAGGGCCTGGAGAAGGGCCTGGTATGCCTATGAAAATCTATAATATATCAATAAATATAGATGAGAATGATACCTCAGATATTTATGCTATAATAAATGGAGAATATGACGGTAAGGAAGACTTTGGAACTTTCTGGTTCTCTTTCTCAGAATATAATATTGAACTGTCTGTTGAAGGTGGTTTGGATGAGGAAGATGATAAAGAAGGGCCCGTTTTCTCAAGAAACCAAAATCTTACAATTATTTTTAAAGGATGCAAACTTCCTGATGATGGTTCCTGTGCACAGCCACATAATCTGATGAATATAACAATATTCGAAGTTTTTGATGAAGAAGCAAAAATGCCGGATATGGGTCTGGAAGATGCATTTGATGTCAGTTGTATTGGCAATATCTGCAATTTGACTCTTTATTTGGAGAACTTCACTTCTGATAAATACTTTGTTGTTTTTGAAATAGAGGAGATTGGCGGAAGTATAGTAGATGAGGAAATGATGTTCAGGATAAAAGATTTGGTTCTTAATGTTCCTGAGATAAATAATTACCATATACACGAGCAGGAAGTAATTTATAAAGATTTTTCTGTTGGTAATGATCAGGATAGATGCGACAATGAGAGGTGGTTGCACGATGATGCATATAATTCTCGAACAGTATATGTAGACATAGAAAGAACGAGGCACTTAGAGAGCGACAATGTATCCTGCTCTGGGGGCACAAATAATATAAGTCTCTGGTGTGATGGGTCTTGTAAGAATTGTTGGAATTTTACTGTATCTCAGAAATATGACAATAATACTGCGAGAGTTTATTGCATATTGCCAAATGGAAGTTGGACAAATCCAGAACCTAATGGTTGTCCTGTAGATTCCAATACCACCTATATTGTCTCCAACGCAACTCATTTATGGATAAAAATAGAGAATAATTTAACTGTTAGTCCTGTGGATATGACTTCCACTATAAATAAAACTATTGGTGATAATTTCACCGCGGGAGGCAGGACATGGTTCATAAGAAATATTGGAGAAAGGGATGTGTGTGATGAGGGCGGTTGTTATTTGGTTGATGATGCAAATAAGATGATAATATCTGCAGAGGATTTTGTTGAGAGAGGTATTGTAAGTAATTTTGATTGTAATGATGTGGACTATAGATTTAATGTAAGTTTAACATATCCGCAAAATTTCGTAAATGTACAATGCATTTTATATGAAAGCGTAGATGGAGTTGCAGGTCATTGTGATGAAGGCCCACAGAATAAATAAACAGCAAAACAATATAGATGCGTAACAGGAGAATGTCCTGGCAGTGTGAATGGCAGTACGGTGTATGTTGTATCAAACACAACACACGTATGGATTAATGCATCTGTTAATCTGGCTTCTACACAGGGATTAAGTGATGGAGATAGTTTTACTATTGGTGGCAGGGAATGGAAGATTTTAGATGTTGGTAAGTATGAGGATGGTGATCCATATGATTATATTTTCAGAGTTATGCTCGCAGACAGAATTAAAATCTGTTTGGGCGAAGAATGCAGTCCATTTTTAGAGTTGAATGTGTCTGATAAATACGATAATAATCGTGGAATGAGATTTTGTGTAGAATCTGAAAAGGAATGGAAAGATTATTGGGGTGGTGAATCTTGTGATGAAGGACAAACAGTTTATGTAGTTTCTAATTCCACCCATGTCTGGATTAACGCCTCAACAGACTTAACCGAATCATCCGCATTAACAACTGACGACGAGTTTGAATTGAATGGTACAAACTGGAAGGTTGTATCTGTTGATGAACAACAATTCAGAGTTAAAAGAGCAAACGGAATTTGCGGGGAATTCTGTACACACGAAGGAGAGGAACTGATAGAGATTATCCCACCACAATTAGATGGCAATTTCTATTTTGGAAAAAGATATTTCAGGGAAATATGCGATGATGAGGGTTGCACACAGGACAGACCTGTCTATTTTTATAACAATGGAACAACTGTGTGGATTACCAATGAAACAAATATGACAAATGCACCTCACAACACAACAGGAGGGGTAATAATGGATACTTATGGTGCTTTGTGGAATATTACTTTAATAAAAAAGAATGAGGTTACTTTATCCGGAATAAATGTAAGTGCAGGCAGTTATATTTTTGTAAATACCTCTCTTTCAAAATCAGGAATCTTCATGAAAGGAGAAGTAGAAACTAAAGAGGATATGGTTTATTTACTTGTTGCAGACACCAATTTACAAGGAGTTTATGATACCTTGATTATTTCAAATGATTCTGAAAATTTCCTGAACGGAAATATAATTTCTGTTCATTCAAACCAGTCGGAGAGGGAAATATTTGAAGGAATGTACCTGTTAAGTATAGACCCGAGAGGAACTGAGATAATGTTTTACAGGAATAATACAGGAGACTGGCCTGAACTTGGAGATTATAGATATGGTGATAATATAACAATTCCGGTTATAGTTAAAAGACCTGGAGGGGGAAGCGGGGAAATAAATCTTACAATAGATAAGGCGAGGAATGATGAAACAGGTCAGATAATCCTGATAAATTCAAATGTAACAACCTGCAATTCTGATTTATGTGAGATTAAAATTAACCTGCAGGATTATAATATTTCTTCGGGCAGATATGCGTTTGGAATTATTGCGGAATCAAGCGAAGGAATGGAGAAAATGAAAGACTGGAAATGGCCTAGAGCAACAACAAGAAAATATCTTGTGACTACTTATTCAGGTTATGCCCATATGATTTCAGGTTTTGAACCTGTGAAACTTGAAAGATTTGGGTGGGAAAATTATGGGGATATTCATGAATTAAGAAATGAAACCAGGTGTGGTGGTAGTGTGGCTGTCTTGGGTGTTATGAGAGGAGCACATCCTTAGGGAGGCTGTGAAATTGTTGGACCTGGAAATGATTCTACAAATATAACAACACTGGAACTGGATGGGGGAGACAAGTATTTCCTGTTAAACAAATCATCAGGAAAATTCTATATAAGCCAGAACGAATCCTGTTATTTCAATATGAGTAATTTGGGTGTTGAATATTCAGAAGGAAGTGAAATTAATTTAACCTTTGACAGGAATTACACTTTAATTACTTTGAAAATAACAAATTGTTCTGATATGGAATGGTATCTCGACTTTGGAATTGCTGGGATTAATTCTTCTGAAATATTATCTTTGTTGGGTGATGAGTACAGGTTGAGATATATGCAGAAACTGAATATAAGCAGTACTCTTTACAATGTAATTCTTGCATGCGGAATAGAAGGTAAGAACCTGAGCAGTCCTGCGTGTTCAGATGATGAATGCTCACTCGCAGCATTTTTTGATACAGACTTAAATTTCTCTGATTCTGTTGGAGTGAAAGTTGGGGAGAATTTCACTTCTGGATTATATCTTGCAGGAATAGGACCTTGGCCAGGGGAAGGAATCACAACCGCAAATGTATCTTCTTTGGGAGTAAAATTATGGTTATCAGACACTACAATAAGTTATTATACTATGATAAATGAGAGCAATCAGGATTTGGACCTAAATAAATCTACAAACAAGAATTTCACAATTGTTGTCTATGATGGGAAGAATAATGGAGTGCAGGAATTGACAGAATTTGCAGTGGATGATGATACTGAAGTTGCGGAGATAAGCGATGGGGATAATCATTATGATTTCTATGGGGATGAAACCGGCAATAAAGAATATTATAACCGTCTTCCAACAGATATTTGGACAGATTCAATCAGGTTTGGTGAAGAGCAAGAAAACTTATCTTGGGAGAAACAACCTTCCTGGGAAATTATGTATTATAACAATGCTTCAATGATAATTGCAAAGCATAAATGGTGCCTTGATGAAAATGATACTTTTGGTGTAGTTATAAAAACCTACGAATTCAATAGAACATCTATTTCAGGAGCAAATATTTCTGTGGAGAAAATTTATATGTTTGGATTTGGATTTAGTATCCTTGAGGAGGGTAGTGATTATAGTGTAACTTATGTATTAAATCAGACAAATGAGAAGGGATATGGATTGCTTAAAATCTTGCCGGGTTCTTCATGGGTTGATGGGGAATATATGGTTGTAATAAACCTTGAAAGTGATAAGGGAACAGAAAAAATAAGAGAACATTTTAGGGTTGGTAATTGCGATATGGATAAAATATGATAAGAAAACTGTTGATTGGGATGATGCTTTGTTTGTTGAGTCTACAATTGGTTTCTGCTGGTTCTTATATGGTTTCTGTATCACAACCAGGTTCAAATGAAGGAACCGTTATGCAGGGTATTGCTTTTACTGTAACTGTCAATGGGTTGTCTGAAAGCGGAACAGCAAAAATTAATTTACCTTCGGGATTCAGTGTGGAAGAATCTGAGGAAAAATCTTTTTCTTCAGGAACAACATCAGTTTCATGGACAACTGTGAAAGCAAACGAAAAATTGAATATGCAACAGATAAGTGTTACTGTAACTACACAATCAGGATCAGAGTCTTCAGATTCAGATTATTTTGATGTTGTTTCTCCACCTTCATTGAGTTTATCTGTTACCCCAATTAGCACAATAATGTCTTCTGGCAGTGAGACTGTTCAGATAACTGTGCAGAATTGGGGAGAAACTGACGCAGAAAATTGTGTTGCCACTATTTCTTCTCTTTCAGGTGTAACTGTTACGGGTTCAAGCTCCATAAATTTAGGTGATATCTCTGGTGGTGAGGGTGGTTCAGGTGAAACAAAAGCAGCATCATGGAAAATAACCCTGTCTGAAGGTGCTTCAGGAACTTTAACAGTTCAGGTTGTGTCTTCAAATGCGGATTCTGTGTCTGAGGAGATTTCTGTGGATATTCCTGGTGGAGATGAGGATAATAATGATGATGGGGGTGGAAGCAGTCCTGGAGGTATTTCCATTCTACCAAAGAAAGAAGTATTAAAAAATGCAACAAAGAAACTTGAATTAATCCCGGGTGTTGGTTTAAGAAATAATTTAAGATTGCAGGCAGCAATAGAAAAGGTTCTTGCAAAGGGAAAAATGAGCGAACAGGCAAAGCAGAATATGTTGAGATTGTCTGCGAGTATAACTTCTGATTTGGAAGCAACAAGAGAATTCAAGGCAGAGCAAAATAGATCCAGATTATCAATGAAAATAAAATACAGTGGAAATGAAACAGCGAAGAACTTTATTATTTATGATTCTATTCCAAAAGCATTTGCAAATTCAACGGATTTAATTACCGTAACAGCTTTAGGAGCAACAATAGAAATTGTTGAAAATGATCCGGAATATTTATTTATTTATTCAGAATTGAGCGAAGGAAATGAAGTTATTATAACTTACGAAGTTTTCGGAGAAAAAGAGGTGGAGTTAATAAATGATACTTTTGTGGAGTTCTATGCGGAGAGTTTAGGAGACTCTATTATTGAGGGAGATGAAGGACTGGAAATATCTGAAAGAATATGTGATGAAGGGGCTAAGAGATGTTTAGGAGAGATATTGCAGGAATGTGGAGATAACAAATGGATAGCAATTCAAACCTGCGAATATGGTTGCAATTCAACTTCTTTAATATGCAATTCATCGAAACAAGGAGAATCAAATTACGGGGTTTATTTGTTAATTCTTTTAATGGTTGGATTAGGTGTGTTGGTCTATTTGAAAAAGGATAAAATCAGGGATATAGTAAATCACATGAAAACAAAAAGGATATCAAACCGAGATTAACAATTTTTGTAAAGAGTTTTAGATAAATATTTTGGAATTTATAAGAAACAATTTAAAAAATAGGGCCGAGAGGGGGATTTGAACCCCCCCTAAGAGATTTCTATGAACTGCAAACAGTTCAATCATTTATCCTATCTTCGCCTATGGCTCGATAGGTTCTCCACAGTCTCTCATGCTACCTTATAGACCCTTTTCTGTTATTCTTTAGATTAAAGCGAGAAAAGAGTTGGCTACACCATCCCGGCCATAAAAGATATTTAAATTATTTTATTCTTAATAAATTTCTTATAATTCATAAATTATTTAAAATAATCTCGGCTTTTTCCTCAATTATTTTGGTTACCGGCACGGTTATTAAATTATACCCCAAATCAAGGTACGCTTTAAACAGGAGTTTGCTGATTCTTTTTGAGGTTTTTACATCTTCTGTTCTTGCGTAATCATTTTTGATGGGTGGTTGTTCAAGAAAGAAAACTTTTTTGTATTGTCTTTTATTGGACTCTTTAATTGCAATATTTATATCAAGTCCAGCTTCTTTGAAATAAACAATTGAATCAGGAATTCCCCGGTCAAGAAAAATTGTCTGTTTTGGATCTAGATTATTTTCAAGTTTAATCTTAAGGTTTAGGATGTCATTTTGAAATTTTATTGTATTTTCTCTGATTTCTTCCACAGTTTTTCCATTTGCAATCCCATTATCTATTATATTTCTTGCAACTTCTTTGGATGTATTGTGTCCTTTGGATTTGATGTATTCAATGACTTTTGATTTACCAGAACATGGACCCCCTGTTAAAACATGCCAATTTGTTTGGATTCCCATTATTCTATTAGATTTTTATGTAATCTACGGACTATATCTTCTGATTTTGAATCCGGCACCACCCCATCAAGACCCCAGGTATATTCATAAGGATAAGATCCAAGGCAGGTTTCTTTTTGATTTGTGTTTTCATCTATAATTTCATTGAACTGAGCGCTTTGACGCCAGGCATAACCCAGGTTTCCAATGGCTCTGAGTATGGACACCTCAGGGATTATAATTACAGAATCATATTCTTCTTCAAGTGTTTTTTTTACCGCTTTGATGGATTCTTTAGTTGTATTGCTATCCGGCACGAAAGTCAAGCTGTTGAAACCATCCCTTGCTAGTTTAAGGTTAATCCCATTGTCAGCCATCATATCACTTAGATATCCAAGCTGACCTTTTTTTTCAGCCATTTCTGGATCGTAGATTTCAATAATATAACAACCATCTTCGCGGGTAATTAATTTTACGCCTTTCTCAACATTTTTGTTTCCATTAATTACAGTTTTTATTTCAGGGTCTGAGATATATCTGACGGTTATGGGGATTTCTCCTTTTCTAGCATGCTTTACGCCTTTCCTGTGAATTATTTTTCCGGCTTCCATTGCTTCGTAATAATTTAAAAAAGGGATTGTTCTCACTTTTTCTCCAACTATTTTTGGATCTGCGGTTGTAACCCCTTTTGTTGTTTTGTATAAATTGATTTCCTTTGCCTTCAGGTCGCGTCCGATTGCACAGGCAGTGGTATCTGATCCGCCCCGTCCAAGAGTTGTTATTTTTCCTTCAGTGGTTTTTCCATCAAATCCCGTCACAATTGGAGTAATCCCTTCTTCAAGCAGAGGTTTTAGATAATTTGCAATATTGTTCTTTGTGAGTTCCCAATCAATATCAGCATCACCATGAATATTATTTGTAATAATTCCAATTTTCTTTCCGGTGAGGACTTCTGGATTTAACCCTTTTTCTAAAAAGTAGCCTTGGAATATTTCTGAAGAAAGACCTTCTCCATATACAAGAACTTTGTCTTTCATTAGAGGGTCAATATGTTCAAAATCATAAATGCTGTTAAAATGTGATTTAAGAGATTCCAATTTTCTTTCCAGATTTTCTTCAATAATTATTCGTTCTCCAAGAGGATTAATTATATCATAATGCATTTGCCTGAGTTCTTGAATATAAGAGTTAATTTCTTCTTCAGAACCATTTCCTGAAAAATAACCGCCTTTTTCCGCTAAACTTTCAGTAACCCCTCTTAGAGCAGATACCACTGCGACATTTGCATATTCGTGATTATCTTTGATAATCTCAGCGCTTTTTTCAAGATATTTAGGGGTACTAACGATTTCCCCGCCAAATTTATGCATTAGCACATCTTTAACCATTATTCAATTATTAATTAAGTTTAAGAATCTTATTTGGAGTTTAATTATCAGTTAAGAGGATATTTTAGAGAAAAGTAGAGCAATAATCCGGGTTTTTGTAAATATCATCGTAAACGGGTTGTATAATCTTCTGCAAGTTTAGTAAATCATTATATGATATTTTTACAGCCTCAGGAAGTTTTCCTTCACTTAGTTTGGTTATCTTTCCGAAAATATCCCTAAGATTTTCTTCAAAATTTTCAGGATATTGAAAGGGTTCATATTCACTTGCTATGCGGTCTCTTAGACTTTTCTCCATTTTAGCAAGTTCAGAATTATTGTCATCAAGGTACTTAAGTATATCGCTAATATATCTGTTTGAATCAATTTCTTCAACAGATTCTTTAAATTCTTCTAAAGAAGATTTACTTGCTAAATACACTCTTGCAATAAAATTTAATCGGTTTAGTTCATGAAAAGCATGCGTACAATCGGGTTTATATACCATAAAGTAATGCAATCTTAAATTTTAAATAGTTCAAACAAGTTCCTTTTTCAGGCTATCAATATTAAATTCTGTGTTTAAACATCCGTTTTTTGTAAGTACTACAATTTTTACAATTTTATTTTTACTTTCAACAAATTTTATCCCAAGTTTTAATTCTTCAGGACAGGCAATCCCAAGAACAGCATCACATTTTACTTTATCCAGAATTTTTTTAATGCAACTTCCCCCGGCAAGAATAAACACCCGATAACCTTTGGATTCACCAAGTATTGTTGCTTTATTTGCAGGGCAGTCTTTGGAACAGTGAGCGCAGGAATAAGAGGAATATTTTGGGTCAAATTTTGCTTTACATCTAAAATCTATATATTTCCTGCAGCAGTGAGGCAACAGCAGGATTTTCACTTTTGCTTTTTTGAAATCTTCCGCATAAATCATATTTTTTACATAAACTTTTGTCAAATCTTCAACAATTGAAATTGCGTCTTTTGAGTTTATTCCCAGGGTTTCATCAACCTTAAATTTTTTAACAAGGAATTTAGATAAACCCCCGGCTTTTTTGTGTAAATCCCGTTTATCCACTAATTTAGCAACATCCCTGAAAAATTCTCTTGGAAGTTTCCCTAAATCATAATTGAAAGAGTATGACATAATTAGGTAGTATTCATTTTTATTGTTTCTATACCAAAGCCTTTTTTAGGGTTGTCAAGCTGAATTTTGTATTTGAGCACCCGTTTTTTGTAAGGGGCACTCCGATGCAGGATTTCCCTTTACTTTCTACAAGTTCAACGCACATAGTTATTTCTTCGGGACATGCAATTGCAAAAACCACTTCACAATTTCTTTTATCCAGAATTTTTTTAATGCAACTCCCGCCTGGAAGGATGAATACTTTGTATCCTTTTGATTCCCCAAGTTTTGTTGCTTTATTTGCAAGACAATCTTCTGAACAGTGCGCGCATAAATAAGAAGAAACTTCTTCTTCAACTTTTGCTTTGCATCTTGAGTCCATATATTTCCTGCAGCAGTGAGGCAACAGTAAAACTTTTTCTTTTTCACCTTTGAATTTTTCCCGGATAATTGCAGTGTTGAGGTTTACTTCTATCAAATCTTCAACAATTGAAATTGCATCTTCAACCTGAATTCCAAGAAGATTATCAACCCCAAATCTCTTAACAATTAATTTTGAGACCCCGCCCATTTTTCTGTGCAGTTTTTGATTATCAACGATTTTAGCGATTTCTCTAAAAAATTCTCTTGGAAGTTTCCCCAAATCATAGTCAAAAGAGTAGGACATAATCTATAAAGGAATCAATCTTTAATTTTTCAGTAATTCTGATTTATTGCATTAATAGGTATTTTGTGATGAATTATTTGCACCCATTAACCCCAATCTCTGTTTTATAGATTTTACAGAAATCAAGTTTTTCGATTATTTTATCTTCTTTATCTTTGCTGACCAGAATAATCGCAGCCCCGCCTTTCCCCCCACCGGAGAGTTTTGCCCCATAAGCTCCGTTTTCAAGGGCAATCTTTACTATTTTGTTCAGTTTAGGATGAGATACTCCGAGGTCTTTTGCAAGAATTTCATGATTTTTTGTCATCAGGTTTCCAAGCACAACAAGGTCATGATTTTTAATTGCTTTTTCTCCTTCTTCAACAAGTTGCCTGATGCGATAAAAAATATCTTCATAACTGTTTTTGTCTTTTTCCCATCCCGCCCTTACATAAGGAACTGTCTCAGAAGTTTTTGCTTCAATTTCAGTATCCGCAATCAATATTGGTAATTTAAGTTCTCCAAGATTTTCGCATCTGACCGGATCAATTCTTACTTTATTATAACCCCCGAAAGTTGATGAGAAAAGTTCAACCCCTGAAGCACTTCCACCGTGAATTTTTTTCTGGAAAGGAAGCAGAAATTCATAATAATCTTTTTTATCAACTTTCTGAAATATTTTATTTAAACCCTCAAAGACCGAACACAAAACCGCTGTTGATGAACTCATCCCCCCGGAATCTTTTGGAATCTCAGATGTGATTTTTAAAGTCACACCATCATTGATTTTAAATTTTCGGTAATAAGTTGAAATCAAATCGCAGATTAAATCAATTCTTTCCGCGTAATTGCCAACTTGTTTTAAGTCTTCTATTTTTGCGCTGAATTCCCCGTAACCATCAGAATAAATATTTACAAGAGAATCTTCATTTTTTTCAATTTCGCAGTAAGTTCTTAAACCTATTGCGGAGATAATTCCGGGTCTGTTATAAACCACAGCGTGTTCTCCAAAAAGGAAAATATTTCCCGGGGCAGATGTTTGTATCATAATTAATTAATTTTCTTTCTAAGGGATTCTTTTTGCATATTTACAATCAATTTCCAGACCATTCTTTATACAATTCATGTTCAATTCCAAAACAATCAAAAACTTTCCCGCAAATATAATCAATTAATTCTTCTTTTGTTTCAGAGGAATAAAACTGAACTAATGGTGGAACAATATAAGCATTAAGTCTTGCAAGTTTTAATAAATTTTCAAGATGGATTTCGCTTAATGGATTTTCCCGGGGAACAATAACAAGTTTTCTTTTTTCCTTTATGCAAACATCCGCAGCCCTTGCAATTAAATTGTGCGAGAATCCGTTTGCAATTGCGGATACGGTTTTCATTGTGCAGGGCGCAATTATCATGCCTTCGGTTTTGAAACTTCCTGATGCTATGTTGGCGTCAAATTCTTTTTCTCCGTAAACAATAATATTCTCTGAGTTCTCAAATTTAATTTCTTCCTTAAGTTCATATTTTGCAACCAGCTTTGCCGCATCTGAAATAATGACATAAACTTTATTTTCTTTTGACAATAGTTCAACTAATCGTTTCCCGATAATTACTCCGCTTGCTCCTGTAATCCCAACAATATAGGTTTTTGTCATAATATGAACTGGAAACGAATTTATAATAAATTCCTTACAATCTTTTAGTTTTACCTTATATAATAATGATGCGTTCCGGAAATCCAGTTTTAAAGAATGATAAGGTATTTTCAAGAGAAGGTTTTTCTTCTTCAAAACGAGCAATGACAATTAATGGAACTGTGAACAAAACCTATTTTTTATTATTGCTTACAGTAGCAACTTCTATATGGAGCTGGAATCATCCAGAATTATTTTCAATTCTTTTAATCGTGGGGTTAATTGGAGGTCTCATAACTGCGATAATAACAATTTTCAAAAAACATTTGTCTGGTTATACTGCCCCTGTTTATGCGCTTTTTGAAGGATTGTTTCTCGGGGCAATTTCAGCCATAATGGAGCAAGCCTATCCGGGAATAGTAATTCAAGCGGTATTGTTGACATTTGGCACGCTTTTTTGTCTGCTTACAGCTTATAAATCAAGATTGATAAAAGTAACTGAGAATTTCAGACTGGGGGTTGTCGCAGCCACAGGAGCTGTTTTTTTAATATACATTCTTACTTTTGTGCTGGGTATTTTTGGAATGAGTGTGCCTTATATACATGGAAGCGGTTTGATAGGAATTGGATTTAGTCTGGTTGTAATAGTTATTGCTTCATTAAATTTGGTTCTGGATTTTGATTTTATTGAAAGCGGGGCAAAAGCCAAAGCCCCAAAATATATGGAATGGTACGGAGCTTTTGGATTGATGGTTACTTTAATCTGGCTGTATCTTGAAATCTTAAGATTGTTGGCTAAACTTAGAAACAGATAATTTTTAAGTTAATTGTTAAATATTTACTGAAATAAAGTTTCTATTTTTTACTATTTTGTTTATAATATTCTAATCTCTCCTTTATCCCCGTCAACTTCAACAACATCACCATCTTTCAGTGTTTCAATAATGTTTTCATCTGGTTTATCAACGCAGGGAATCCCCGCTAAAATTACCCCGGTTGCAACAATGGTTTCTGTTTCAAGATTGATTATTGCGGATGGAGCAACCCCATTCTTTTTCAGTCCGTAAATCACATAAGACCCAACTGTGCTTCCTTTCCCATTTGGAAAAACAAAAATCTTGTCTTTTATGCAGACCCCTTCAAGAGGATTTCCTTTTTCAATTATGATTCCTGTTTTCGGGTCAATGTTCCCGTAGAACCCAAAAGGTTCTTTCAAAATTATAAGCTCCCCTTTTCCAGTTCCTTCTGAAATCCCCCTCGTTTTTATTGCTCTCATTTTCCTAAACCTTTTTCAATCAAAGTGTTTAAATCCCCAAAAAATACTTTCTTTTTGCAAAATCCCGGAATGTATTTTGCGGCTTTCCCTGAATTTGTTCCAATGCATTTATAATCAGTTTCTTCAAGAGGGGAAACAACCATGCAGGTATCGCACACAATCTTTGCCCCAGCATCATTAATTATCTTTGTGTAACCCATCCTGTCCGCCCAGGTTTTTATGGACTTTGAGGTGCATACCCAGAATTCTTTTTCAAGTTTTTTATTTTTCAACTTTTCCGCAAGAAGTTCTATCTCGGAAATTGATGCGTGTGGACAACCAATAACAATTAAATCAGGTTCAGAACTGTCTGTAAGTTCTTCATAACTTTTTTTCAAATCTTCTGCTGAGTATTCAATTTTTTCAAGTGTGTTAGCAATTGATTCATAATTTTTTGCTTCCGGAGTTTTATCTTTAACGTGATATAAAGCAACAGCCCCTGACGCAGCCATTGCAGCCCCAAGGAATTTTAAATTATCTGTGTTGCATTCTTTGATTCCTTCAAAAAAAGGAATTTTGTTTTTCACAATTTTCCCGATAAAATACCCAAGAGCCCCAAAATCAGAACTTGTTTTCAAATCAACACTTAAATTTATCAAGAAATCCGGCTTCCTGTTTTCTTCAAGATGAAGCCCATAATTTGCAGTTCTTCCTGTGATTCCTGCAGCCAGTGCTGAGGGACCTCCTTCCCTGTTTGTCCTCGCCCCTATTACAGAATTCGCAAATGACACTGCAGAAGACTCGCTCCACGCAAGGTGTTCTCCAAATCCAGGAAGATTGCCAAATAAATAAGGCGTACATGAACAGGTTGTTACAACATTCATTTTCCTGAATGCTGAAATTATTTCCATTTGCTTTTTCGCAAATGTTTCGGAGATTCCAAGTTCTTTCCAGTTTTCAAGATCCATTCCCGCGGGATTAAGAAATGTGGGCACTCTAACTTTCGCCCCTTCATCAGCAAATCCATTAAGAAACTCAAGACCCGGATCACCGATTGATTTATAGGAAACCCCTGATGCCTGCGAGGATGAAATATTTATCATTTTATCTGCCCCGTAAATCTCGCCAAGCCGAACAAGCAGTTTCATGCATTTCCCCACAACAGCCCCCTGTCTTCCTTTAAGCATTAATTCTTCTTCATTTGTCAGGTACATAATTAATTGTATTTTAGTATTTTATGAAAGTTGATTTAGAGAAACTTAAAAAATATGAAGATTTCCAGAAAACTAAAATATTATCACCTTCAAATGAAGATGAAATTATTGAAATTTTTAAACCAATAGGTCAGGCGGTAAAAATACCCGAAAGAAAGGATAAGAAAACATTTGATTTTAGAATAGATGATGAGAAAATATTAATCGAAGTTACAAGTTTGGATTCTGGAATAGACAGCCATACCATTATAACAGAAAACAAAATATTATCAAAATTACTAAAAGCGGTTAATCATATCATTGAGAAAGATGAAATAGATTATCAAAATTATTACCTCGGTGGTGTTATTTTTTATACCCTATTGTTTAATTTTCTTTCAAAAATAGGAAATTTGGTTGGGGACAAAGGTTTCATTACAAAATCCAAAATATTTGAAAATAATCTCGATTTCATTCTTATTTTACCAGAATCTGCTTCTATAAATAACCGAAATTCAAGAGATCTATTTCCACCAGTTATTTATGTAAAAAATAAAAATATTTTAAAATTATTTACTGAAAAATTCTATGGCAAAAATTATAAAATAATATTTCTTGAGAAATAAGTTTATTCCAAATAATCCTCTTTCTTTAACTCCAAAGGCAGTTCAGTTTTCTCAAATAATTTTCCATCTTTATCAAGAGGTTTTGTTGCATCTAAACCCCACTTTGAAGTTGTGTGTTTTTCCAAATCAGAGGATGGGTCAAGACTTGAGCCTCTTGCTCCCGGAACAATAACTAAATCCCTGTCTGGCTGAAATCTTGTGGTAATTGCCCACTCAACATCAAGAGGATTAAAAATATCAATATCTTCATCAACAACAACAACTCTTTTCATTGAGGGGTGGGCCGCAAGAGCCGCAAGAATAGCATTTTTGCCATCACCTTCTTTTCTCTTCTTGATTGAGACAACACCATGAAGCCAGCAGCAGCCTCCTTCGGTTAAACAAACATTTTTAATTGTGGGAACTGTGTTTGATATAATTTTATACATTCTTGGTTCCTGAGGCACACCCATTAATATTCTGTGTTCCAGTCCCCCGGGAATAATAACCCTGAAATAAGGTTCATTCCGATGATATAGAGTATCGCATTCAAAAACATTTTGCTCTCTTTCAATATCTGTTGTTCCGGTTAAATCAACAAAAGGTCCTTCTTCAGCAAGTTTTTTTGTTATTCTTCCGTGCAAAACAATTTCAGATTCCGAAGGCACAAATAAATTGCCGACTTTGGTTACTTTAAGTCCGCCCAATAAAGTTGATGCAAATTTAAGTTCTTCAAAATCCGAGGTGTAAGATGTTGCTGCTGCGATTTCAATAGCGGGATGAACTCCAATAACAACAGCAACTTCCAAATCACCGGATTCTTTGTTGAATAATTCATATAGATGTCGCGGAGTAATCCTAATTGAAAACCTGTTTTCTCCAAGATACATCATTCTGTGAAATGACATATTCTGTTTTCCGGTTTCTTTGTTTTTCGCAATTACCATAGATGATGAAAAATATTTTCTTTCTTTTTCCCTGTAAAAAATTGGTACAGGAATGTGTTTTATAATATCAGGTTTTTCTATTTTATTTTCAAGAAAAGGTGCGTTATCCAAAACAGAAAGTTCCCCCTGTTTATCCATTGATTTTGAAATCTTAAAAATTAATTCTTCTTTTGTGGTTCCAACTCCTTTTGCAAGGGAATCCCTGTTTCCGCAGAGACCAACAACTGCTTTTACATTTGGATATTCTTTCAGTTTGATTATTGTTGGTTTATCTTCAATTTTGGCGCAAAGGGAAGAAAGTTCATAGTCAATAGAAACTTCTTTTTTTATTTCCCTTATTTTTTCAGTTTCTAAATAATTCCTCATATTATATCTTATTTTTAAAATTAATCCCAAAGAAGATAGTCTTCCACATCAGACTTTAATTTTTTTAGGTCTTTAGTTAATTCTTCCATAGATTTATAAGAAGTTCCTAAAATCCCTTCCGCTGTTTTTATTGCATCCAGACCCCATTGACTCAATATAGGCACTTCGTTTAGATATCTTGGATTGACCCCAAGCAGTTCATCTATTTTTTGAGCTTTATATTCATTTAAATCCACCATTGAAATATTTCAAAAAAACTTTTTAAATATGTCGAAATGCACTTCGTCATTTGCCGAGTAACTTATTTTAGTAATTTCATGGATTATAATATTTTATATTCAATAGATCTATAATTCACCATTTAATCAAAGTCCCAATTCTTTCACCAAGCAAGCATTTTTTGAGATTTCTTTCTTTCAGCCCATTAATGATTTCAATCTCAACTCCTTCTTTTGCAAGTTCAATTCCCTGTTCAATTTTATGAATCATACCCCCGGTTACATCCGTCCCGTCTGAACATCCGAGATATTTCTTAATTTCTTCCCAGTTATCTCTGTTTATTTCTTCCACGAATTCAGCTTTTTCATCTTTTGTTGGATCTGC
>JAUWTN010000046.1 GCA_030614705.1 Candidatus Aenigmatarchaeota archaeon | reverse complement strand
TTTTTTTAATTTGTCTCAATAATATTTTAAGAGTGGAAATCTTGTTTAGTTCAGTAATTTCATTATACCCATAAGATTTTAATTTTTCCTCAGCTTCTTTTTGAGTGAGACCTGTCAGGTTCATAATAACTATTGTTGTTTATTAAAATGCTCTTATGGGGGGTATTGGTTTATTGTTCTATCTTCAAGGACTAATTAATTTGTTATTTCAAATATAATTTACCCAGAATAATCCATGAACACGCCGTTTGTTTACAGGTTCTGGGAAAATATTCATATTCAGGATAAATCTCAGGGGTTCCTGGGTTGGATTTGATATCAATCTCATGTGACTTATAATTGTCATATTTTTCCCGCAATAATTCTTCTAAATCAAATGTTCCAACCACGCGAATGCTAAACTCTTCAGTTTTACCCTCAAGTTCAGTATTTCGTATTATATAATTCTGCAAGTACCCCATGATTATAATCTGATAATAAATATTAATTTTGTTCCTCAAAAGAAAAATGGAGGGATATTTAATATTTAAAAATAATATAATCTATGAAGGGTAAAATAATTGAAAGCAATATTGAAAATAAAATTAGTTTGATTGGTTCAAAATTCCCTGAACTGGTTGTTCAGACAACACATGGAATTAAAGAATTTCCTAAAAATTATTCGGGAAAATGGTTTGTTTTGTTCAGTCATCCTGCTGATTTTACTCCGGTTTGCACAACAGAATTTGCGGCTTTTGCAAGAAAACATGATAAATTCAAGAAACTAAATTGCGAGCTTATAGGACTTTCTGTGGATCAGGTATTCTCTCATCTCAAATGGGTAGAATGGATCAAAGAGAATTTATCTGTTGAAATTCAGTTTCCCATAATTGCTGATGAACTTGGAGAGCTTGCTACAATGTTGAATATGATTCATCCTGAGAAGGGGACAAATAGCGTCAGAGCGGTCTATATAGTCGATACTGAAGGAATAATAAGGTCTATATTGTATTATCCTCAGGAAATTGGCAGAAATACTGATGAAATTCTGAGGCTGGTTAATGCATTGCAGATTTCAGATAAAAATAATGTGGCAATGCCTGCGGACTGGCCAGATAATGACTTAATTGGCGAAGAAGTAATAATTCCACCTCCAACAGACGAAAAAACAAGCAAAGAAAGAACTAAGAAATATAAGGGCTATGACTGGTGGTTTTGTCATAAAAAACTGGAAGAATAAATATTTTTAATTAATTTTGATAATTTACTTTCTATTGTTAATTTTATAATTTAATCTCTTTTGCCAGTCTGAACGGGTCATAAGCTACAACTGAATTTCCATATAATTCCATTGCCCCAATATCCGAGTTTCTGTTTTCAAGAGAACCTCTATCCACTAATCTAACCATCCAGTATCCTTTGATATTGGTTATGGAAATATTAAATGATTGCACTCCGATTCTGAAATAATTTTTAATCAGTTTATAAATTAAATCGCTTATTTCAGAAAATCTTTTTTCTTTTGAGAGAATAACAATTTCTTTTTCTTTGATTGGTGTGAGATAATAAATCACCATGGATTTTCCAATTTTTTCACCCAGACCAAGATTTTTATGAATTTTAAATAAATCAGCAAAATAATCTGATTTATATTTCTTTTTGTACAAGTCATATACTTCTTCAAATTTAATTATTTTTTGGTATTTGGTTTCAGATGCTGTCACCTGCAGGTGACCATGGATAATAGATGCGCTGCTTCTCCATAAACAGTTCCAGATAAGAAACTTGTTAATCATTCCTTTATTAAATTTATCTGTTCGTTCAAACCATTTTTCTGCTGTTTCAAAATAATCTTTTAACCACGCTTTTTTTAGTTTCATGGGATTGTGTTCGTCAAATATTACCAGACCGTGAAATTTATCATATTTTGCAATATTGCTCGCTGTTATACAATGTTTCCCTTCTATTCTCCCGAATATATCCAAAGGTGTTTGTTTTTCAATGTTGCAGAAAAGACAATTCTCTTTGTTATCAAGTTCTGAGGGTGTAAATTTCGCTTTTGGTTTTGGTCTCATACTTCTTAATTCATTAAACAGGTTTCCTTCCCATGTAAATTTATTGTTGATGCAGACAATTTTCTGGTTCTCGGTTTTTTCAACTGATTTAAATCTGCTTTTTACAAAATTTTCCATATCAGGAGTTACTTTCAACCTCCCAATAGATAATTCTACAGAATAAAACCTGTTAAATAATTCCTTATCTTTTTTCTTAAGTTTATTTACAATTTCTGGCAGTTTTGTTATTTCTCTTTTTAACTCCATAATTTATAATCTATTTAGTTTAGCATTAATCTTTTTGTTGATTTCGAGGATTGCGTAGGTCTTTTCTGTTTTTGCTCCGGTGCCTGATATAGTTCCTGTAAGGGTTCCGGGATTTATTAAAAATAAATTTCCTCTTTTTTCCACGAGTGGTTGATGAGTGTGACCAAAAATCAAAACATCCAGTTTTTTTGAGTTTGCGAATTCTTCGATTTTTTCAAGGTTCCCTCTTCCGAACTGATGTGAATGAATCACCCCAATTTTTTTATCTCCAGCAATAAACTCTTGGAATTCTGGTAATTCCAGTGAGTCGCAGTTACCTTTCACAACAATTAAATCACGCGTCATTCGACGGTGCAATCGTCCTTTAGACGGTGCCCCTTTTTGCATTCTGCAAAAAGAAGGCATCTTTTTGCTTCGCAAAAAGAATGTTTTGTTTATTTCTTTTAATTTTTCAAGAATATTTTTCGAAGTTAAATCCCCCGCGCAGATTATTCCATCCATTTCTTTTGCCAGTTCGATTATAATCTCCGGGATTTTGTCTGGTTCAGATAAATGGATATCGCTGATAATCAGATATTTCATAATTTAATTTGTTCAAAATTATAAACTTTGTTTGTAATTGGTTAAAGTTTCTTTATCAATATCAGGAAATTCTTTATCAAAGTTTCCTTCTCTGAATCTTTTCTCTGCTAGATAAGGTCCTATAAAAATACCATCATAAATTTTATCTCTTTTAGAATAATTAGGATTTCTAATCGGATCTCCAACCCCTATTTTTTGAATAATCTCCTTTTTTCTTGCATAATAACTGGCCCCCACTGCACCTAAATATACAATACCAAAGCACCCAAGCGCAATGCTTATTCCAGGTATGGGATCAAGTTCTATCATTTATAAGTTAGAAATAAAAGTTTAAATGTTTGGCAATTATTCAGCTAAAATCCCTCTTCCAGCCAGAATGCCGGTTGCAGCCGCATTTATTATATCTCTTGACAACCCGCACCCATCTCCTGCCGCATAAAGGTTTTTAACCGAGGTTCGCATATTTTTGTCAACATTTAGTTTTATTGCATAGAATTTTACTTCAGGCGCATAAAGCAAGGTTGAATCAGAAGCCACTCCAGGGATAATTTTATTCAGGACTTCAAGACCCTCAATAATATCCTTTACTATCCTGTGAGGGAGAGCCATTGAAATATCTCCGGGGGTTACATCTTCAAGAGTGTTTT
>JAUWTN010000009.1 GCA_030614705.1 Candidatus Aenigmatarchaeota archaeon | reverse complement strand
GGTTTTATACTTCAGTTACAAATTTAATATTAATTTTCTGGAGTTTATTGATATATTTATATATCTAAGCACAATTTTCAAAGGTAACATTATTTTTTCTCAATCCCCCGATAAAATTCCTCGGGTTTTTGCGAACCTATAAGAAGATGTTTCCCATTTTTAAATTCCAAGATTGTCGCTTATATTATAATATAATTGCAAGACCGTTTTTTGCGAAGCAAAAAATTCAGAAGAAGTTTGTTTTTGTCTTATTTAACATAATCACAAAGAGACCAGGTAAAGAAATATTGCAAGCGCTACTATTACAGCAACAATTCCCACGATTTCTGCAATTTTTCTCTTCTTCTTTTCATCATTTGTAAGAGGTCTAATCTTTCCTTCTTTTTTGTATTTGGTTTCCATTACAAAACCCATAATTAAACCAAAACACGCACCTATACTGAAACCCACACCAACGAATTGAGTACCTCCAAAAGCAAATGCAAAAGGAAGTCCAAAAAGTAATCCCAATAACATCCATAAACCTATAAAATGACCTTCCGGATATTTTTTATTTTTCTTTCCCATATATTATTTTTTAACTTGTAATATAAATAATTTTTGTCAGGGGAAAATAAAGTTGTTATCTGAGATAATTAATTATAAAATTCCAAAAATGTAAAATATATTTAAAAATATTTTTTTTGGTTTCACTTAACATCCACAACTTACTCAACCCCTTCCAAACACTTCTTAATCCCCCGATAAAATTCCTCAGGTTTTTACGAACCTATAAGGAGACGTTTCTCTCTTTTAAGTTCTATCTGAATCTTAAGGCAAAATCCGAAAAATTTGAGTTAAGGTGTAATCAATATTAAGTCAAAGTAATGAAATAATCAAATATATAAAGATTTCTACTATCTGATGATATGGATAATCAAAAATTAGAAGAAATGAAACAATTTGGATTAATAGATAAACAAGAATCTAAAATGATTTCCATTGTTCCCAGAAATAAATCCTGGTTGGAAGTAAATGGAATTCTTCAATATGGTGAACTTCCAGTAGCACCCACAATTGCACAAAATTCTATTATAAATGGAGTAAAGATTTCCAAAGAGGACTATGAAAAACTTCTGGTTATGCCTTATCAAAAAGAGATAATTGGATTGGAGGAAATATTAAATGCTTTTGAAGATTCAAAAACAGTTGAACCAGTTAATAAATCACTAACTTATGTCATGTGTGAAGTTTATATAAGATTAAAAAAACTTTTTCCAAATCAAACAGATTCATGGAGAAAAAGAGAAACAATTTTTTATTTTGGAGGCATACCGGACTTAGCATAAATCTTTCCCCGCATTTTTAAAACAATCCTTAATCCCCCGATAAAAATCCTCTGGTTTTTGCGAACCTATAAGAAGGCGTTTCCCGTTTTTAAATTCCATCTGAATCCCAAGATTGCCGCTCACATTATAGGCTTTTCCTTTAAATCCATGCCTGATACCCCAACCCCCGTATTCCAATATAGGATTGTAGGTTCTGATTTCATATTTTTTCAGTCTTTCAAAACCTATTCTTTTGAATTTTAGTTGAAGAGGGAAGAAACGAATATAAATTCCCTTTTTTCGCACCTCAGTTGTTAATTTTAGTTTATAGAAGAATATTGGGAAAAATATCCCAAATATTATCCACAATATAATTATTGCAGAATCTGTTACGGGTTTATTCCCAATAGGATTATTAAATAAAATCTGCTGGATAGTCGAAGACCACACAATAACAGAAGTAATCACAATTAAAACCCAGACCCAGGTCTGACGAAATCTTTGTTCCTCTCTAAATATCCGAGTATTTCCTTTTGTCCAACCCCATTTTTCCATAATTTTTATTGCTTGATTTTTAAGTATTAGTCTCTGGTTTAGAGTGGATTTTCAGGAATTATTCCTGAGATTAAAGTATATTTTCAAGTATTGGTCCTGATATAACTTTCAAATATTAGTTCTAAAGTTAGATTAAATTTTACAAATTGAAACAAAATTTATTCCTCCACAGGTTTAATTTCCATAAATTTCTCAAGATTGGTTTTCTCAGGTTCCTGCCCAAAATAATCAACAAACAGTTTAGTGGTTTTAAGGATTTTTGTTCTCCCCTGCCTGTTCGCTGAAATTAATCCTCTTTTTTCAAGTTCATGAGCATATTCATAAGTACGGTTCCCGATTGTGTTCACAAGAACATTTTGTTTTACCGGACCTTTGAAAGCAACTATTGAAAGAGCTTTTAGCAATCCGGGAGATAAATCTTTGTAGGGGGCAAGTTTTTTAACATCCGGAAGAACTCCGGGATTAACAATTAGCTGGTAGGATTCATTTGCTTCAACCAGTTTTATCCCGCTCTCTTTCCCGTATTTTCCTTTTAAATCAACAATAAAATTCTTAATCTCTTCTGATGAAATCTGCGTTAATTCAATCAATTCAGCTAGTTCCATGGGTTTTGACTTCAAAAATAAGGCTGCTTCAACAATCTCTTTTGACATAATATCTTAGTGCAAATATAAAAGAGTCAGAAGAAATACAGGAATGAAATTAGGATAATCAGACTCAACAGACTTTTCAAAACATGAACTACTTTGGCTGATTTCTTCTCCGGGTCAAGAAGTTCTGAAGTGTAAGGCATCCAGATAATCGCAATTGCAAAGAACAGAATGGAATAGAGGCTCAGGAAATATAAACTCCAGAACCCAAATACAATAAACATTGATATGAAAAATATCCTGATAATTCCCTGCAACCCAATAGGACCTTTCCTGTAGAAAAACATTCCTTTGGGAATATTGATTTTAAATTTCTTTGACTTTTTCTTTTCCTCAGGTTCTTCTCCGTCCTCAGAATCTTCATCATCCTCATCTTCTTCCTCTTCATCAGAGTTTTCTTCAACCTCATCTTCTTCTTCATACTCCTCTTCAATTTCCTCCAATTTTTCTTTAACTTCTTTTTTCTCTTCCTCGGGTTTTTTGGTTTTTCTTTCCTCTGCCTTTTTCTCTTTCAACTTTTTTTCCATTTCTTCGTCTTTTCTCCGATCTTTCAAAAGAATTATCTTAATTTTCTCAGGTCTCTCATTTCTAGAGAACTTCACGTACCCAAGCCCGGGCTCAATCAAATTTTTTATTTTTCTCGGTTCAATATTTAATTGCCTCCCGATGAATTTTGCGTCTTTGTCAAGACTGCACTGAAATGTTAAAATCCCCCCAACATTCGCAAGAACTGTTTCATTAAAATCCGATGGTCTCTGGGACGCAAGGATAACCCCAATCCCATATTTTCTTGATTCTCTAAGAAGTCTGTTAAGTGGGGAATTGTCGTACATAAGTCTGTGGGCTTCATCAATGACGCAGAATAATCTTAACTTCTTGACTTTTTCAAGAGAATACAAATAATAGGAAAGTTTGCTCAAAAAGAATTCAGCGATTGTTGATTTTACGGTTTCTGTTGGGAAATCCATAAGTTCAACCACAGTGGTTTCTTCAAGGATGTCTTTGAAGGATATATTTGTTTGGGATTTAAAAACATCAAGTTCAAATAAAGGTTCTATCCTGCTAATCAAAGATCCAATTGAGGTCTTGTTTTTTGAATCTTCCTGCCTGTAAATATTTGCTTCAACATCAGAGAAATTTGGATAATCTGAGAAAGGACCTTTTTTCTTAAGGTCAATTCCATAATCAAGATAACTTTGCCTTATTGCATGCCTTAAAATAGCTTCCTGTATTTCCCCGAGCTGGAATATTTTTTTAATAATATCTGAAATCTCATACACAACATTCTCAGGTCTTGATTCCCCGTTAATCTCAAGAGGATTTATGCTGACTTCCCTTAGATTCAGCACATTCTTGGCCAAATCCCCAAATTCATTATGGAAATCTATTACCATACTTGGCACTTTATTAAGGTTAATCTCATGAATTATAGATTTCAGGGTTTCTGTTTTACCTGAACCAGAGGTACCCAGAACAACCATATGCGAGTTTTTTTCTTTCTCAGTATTCCAGCAGAATGGTTTGTCTATTACATTTTTTCCAAGCAGAATCTTCATAATAGAGAGTAATTATTTTTACATTTATCCACTTGATATTAAAATTTATTTTATACGTTTATGGAAGACGAAAAAGGTTACATTATTGTTACACCTGGCACTTTATTAGCCACATCCCCAAAAACCGGGAATGGCACTTATATTTCAGAGAATAAGACATATTCCAAATATCTTGGAATTTTAAAGAAGTCTGAGTCTCATATAAATGTGCTCCCATTCAAATACAGCTACAGACCAATGGTTGGAGACAGGATAATAGGCAGAGTAAAGGATTTCAATTACCCTTTTTTCATTGTTAATATGACTTCACCAGCCCCTTCATTTTTATATCTTAGTGATGTATCTTCAAGGTTTATGGAACAGGAGGAATTACTTCAGCAATACAAACCGGGAACCTGGATTTACGCGGAAATCGCAGAAATCTCAGACAGGATAAAATTATCAATGAAAATTAATGAAGCCAAAAAACTTGAAGGAGGAAGAATGGCAAGCGTGTCCCCTTCAAAAGTTCCAAGAATAATCGGAAAAAGCGCAAGCATGATTAAAATGATACAGGAAAAAACAAAAACCCACATTTTGGTTGGACAAAATGGAGTGGTATGGATAAAAGGAGATAATGCAGGAATTGTGGTGAAAGCAATTGAGAAGATTGGCAGGGAAGCTCACATATCTGGTTTAACTGATAGAATTAGTAAATATTTAGATGGTGAATTAAAAAATGGAAAATAAGTTAATAAAAGATGGGGTAAGATTAGATGGAAGAAAACTTGATGAGTTGAGAGAATTAAAAGCAGAATTAAATGTAAGCCGAAGCACAGAGGGTTCCGCAATGTTCAGTATCGGAGATACTATTGCGGTTGCAACAGTTTATGGTCCAATGGAAGTATATCCAAGATTCCTTGAAAATTCTGAGAAAGCGGTAATCGAAGTAAATTATACTATGTTGCCTTTTTCAACTGATGACAGAAACAGACCAGGTTTCTCAAGAAGAAGTGTTGAGATTTCTGCGGTAATTAAAAGAGTTCTTGAAAGAGCAATTATACTTGAAGACTTACCAAAAACAAAAATAATCATAAACATAGAAATTCTTGGAGCTGATGCAAGCACAAGATGCGCAGCAATAAACGCAGCATCAATGGCTTTGGTTCTTGCGGGAATTCCAATGAGAGATATGGTGTCAAGTTGTTCTGCGGGAAAAGTGGAAGACACATTAATTTTGGATGTTGCTGGAAAGGAAGATACAGAAGGAGATATTGATATACCAATCGCTTACTTCCCTCTAAAAGACGAAATACTTCTATTGCAGATGGACGGTATCATGACCAAAGAAGAACTTGATAAATTAATGGATATGGTTAAAGGAGGATGCAAAAAAATCTATGATTTCCAGAAAGAAACACTTTTAAACATTGAGAAAGATTTAGAAACTAAATAAATTAGTTAATTATAATTATGTTCCCGAATATAAACCCAAAACAAATGGAAAAAATGGCAAAACAAATGGGTATGCAGATGGATAATATTGATGCGATTGAAGTAATTATTAAAACCCCTGAAAAAGATATTATCATAAAAAATCCTCAGGTAACAGCGATAAAAATGCAGGGACAGCAAACCTTCCAGATTGCGGGAGAAGTTGTTGAACAGGGAAAAATCAATGAAGAAGATATTGATTTAATTGTTCAGAAAACCAATATCTCAAAAGAAGAAGCGCAGAAATTATTGGAAGACACAGGAGATGTTATTTTAGCTATTAAGAAAGCCCAAGAATGATACTATTAATTTTCGGACCCCCAGGCTCAGGAAAAGGAACTCAAATAACTGAACTTGCGGAAAAATTTGAATTAACCCCCATTCCATCTCCCGGCGATTTATTCAGAAAAATCAATGATGAGGAAATAAAAAAATACACTTCAACCGGAAAATTAGTTCCTGATGAACTTGTTGCAAAATTAATATTCAAAGAAATCGGAGACAAAGATAATTTTATTCTTGATGGTTATCCAAGAAACCTGAATCAGGCAGAGACTTTGGAAAACTTTCTGAAGGAGAAAAACAAAAGACTCGACCATGTGATTTATTTGAAAGTAAGCGAAGAAGCAATTGTAGATAGAATTTCAAACCGGAGAGTGTGCGCAAAGTGCGGGAGAAATTATAATTTAATTACAAATCCTCCAATAGATGATAAGTGCGGATGCGGGGGCGAGCTAACCTTAAGGGAAGATGATAAGGAAGAGGTTATCAGGACAAGATTAACTGTGTTCAATGAGCAGACACAGCCCTTGCTTGAGTTCTACAAAGACAGATTAATCACTGTGGATGGGGAACAGAAAATACAAAAAGTATTTGAGGATATTTGCAAAGAACTGGAAAAATAAATTTTTAATTCTAAATATACCTATTAATTATTTCTTGCCTTCAGCTTCTTTTATCTCTTTTTTAACAAGGTATTTTAATTTCTGAACTCTTAATAATTTATTGCATTCCTCGCAATTAACTGAGAAAGGTTTCTTCCATGTTTTTGTTGTATATCCATGATGTCCGCAATAAGGGCAGAGGTATTCAGCGTGAGCCACTCCTTTAATTGCAAGCACCCTTATTTTACCTGTTTTCTCAAGAGCTCTTTGTGTGTGATATTCTGCGTCTCCGGGTTGTATGTTATTCTTCTCGATAAATTCCTGAATTTTAGTCAATTTCATAATCTTAATATAAAAATAAAAATAAGACCTATAGATATATGAATTTTTTGGGTAAGTAGTGAATGGAAATATACAAAGGTATTAAATTAGAGGATTATTCTTTTTTCAGCGGTTTTAAGGGAGACACTTCCAATCCCAATAATTTGACTTATTATTCACCTGCAAAATCAATAATTGGCAAGAGTTTAAAAAATGGTGGTTTTAATCCAAATAATTTGGGTTTGGAGGAACAAAAAGTCTATGGCGAGGTTCTTGGTGTGGTCTATGATTTAATGTACCACACCCCAGACAGGAAAGTTATTACAGGGAGATTGTGGGATGAAAGACAATTGGATTTTTTTAGGGACAGGCTTAATGAGGTTGTTGATTTTACTTCCAGTGAATTAAAAGATGGTCGATATAGAATCTCAATTAATAATCCTTTTATAACTCATTTTTGCAGAAATGAACTCCCTGCAATAGGACCAACTCTCGAAGATTATATTCTGAAAGGAGTATTAACTAATTCTGCTCTCAGAACTGTGACAAAAGACGGAAGAAAAATAATCCATGTAAATAAAAATCCAGTAGTCTCAGGAGAATTAAAACATTTTGCGGATTTGAAAAAACTAAATTATTCTCCTTTGGATTATCCCGTGGTTGCGGGATCTAATGTTCATGATTGTTATTCTCTTTGGTTTTATGCTTCGAAAGAACTTGAAGATTATTTGATAGATGATTTTGAATTAAATGACGAAGTGGATAAACTTCCGGATTACAATACTGAAGAAGGAGCATGGATGGTTCTTTATGAACAGGCTCTTTTAAGGAGAAAGAAAAATTATGATTTCATGAAGCATACGGGAAAACTTGAAGTGAATGGTTCCAGAGAGAAGCAGAATGAATTTGTCAGAGTTAAAAGACAACTTAGAAAGGCAGGTGATTTGTTGGCAAAGGGAGAACTTGATGAGGTAGATTATAGAAGATTGAAAGAATATCACGCAAAAATTTACAAAGAATTATATGGAAAAGATAAAAACCAAAGAAATGGAAATAATGGAAGCGACAAAAGGAGATGGAATAGTTTAAGAGGAAATCAAATATAACCTGTAACTAAATATTAGAATTCACTAAAGGTAGTTTGATTATACACACCGCCACCAGAACCCTCAAGCCAAATGGCAGCTTGCAATACAACCGGGGAAACTTCATATTCTTTTGCCATACCCGAAATTATTTTTTCATATTTAAAATATTCTTTTTTAGTAATTCCACCCACGGTTTTGTAATCCGGAACTTTAACTTCATAACCAAAATCTTCTAAAAATCTCAATACCCAAATATCCACAGGAACCAGATAATCATATCCGCAACTTTGCAGAAGACCTGAACCGCATTTACGACCAAGTCCGGGAGCTTTTTTAACAAGTTCTTCTCTTAATTCAAATCCATATTGTTTGCTATTATAAGCATCTTCCAGTATTCTTTCTGGTAAATCTGATTCTAAATAGAATTCAGAAAATCCTAGTATGTATTTTTTTTTCGTGTTTGGAAATCTGGAAGTTTTTATTATATCATAAACACCTTGTTGGTCAGTCAGAATAGCTTCAGGTGATTTAAATTTATCTGTGAGTTGAGTGTGTATTCTTACTTGTTTTTTATGATTTTCTGAACTGGAAAGAATCCAATATAATCCTTTAGTAAATAATGATTTTTCTGTTAAAGGGTCTATTGATTCCTGTTTAATTACCCATTTAGCGTTTTTAAAATCTTTTTTAGTAAAATAACTATCCATAACTTGGTGATAATTAAAATATTAATTTGGTGGTTTATAAATTAGATTTCCAAGAGTTATTTATTTGTTTTTTGTTTCGCGTCTTATTTTATTTTAGCTTCTGCTATTTTAGCCAATTCAATTAATAATTCATAGTCCAAATCAAATACAAATATATCTTCATAAATATTCATTTTGGCAAAATATAGCATATGGGTTGTTAGTTCTTCAGATTTGCCTTCAATAGGGAAAGTTATTTTCCATGAGACGCATTTATCTCCGATATCACAAGGTATTTTTTCGTAAGAATTTAATGGATTTTCTTCAATTAAAAAAATACCCTGAGAAAAATCCATATTTGCGATAGATTCTACTGAGGGATAAATATAAATTCTTTGACCTATTGCTTTAAAGGTATCTTTTTTTATAAACGAAGCAATATATCCTTCATCCCATTCCATCAATTCTTTCGAAATATTGAGAGCTTCAGACATATTTACTTCAGATTTAGATACAATTCTTTTCTCCTTTATCTCATAATCGTCCGGGAGGTCTTTCAAATCAAAAGCTAATTTGGATAAATCTGTTGTTGTCTTAATTTCAGCACAGTCCTCACAATTTAGGTAATTTTCTCCTTGTTCGCATTTATTATTGCCGCAACAGGGAATTATTTCTTTATGCTCGCATTTAAAATTTGTTTGTTCTGAACAAATATCTTCTGTGCAGGGATTTTTGTCATCGCAGGAAGAATTGCATTTTAAATTTTGCGCTTCATTTGGTTGATTTTGTTCCTGAGTGCATCCACTTAAAAGAATGATTATTAAAATTAAAACTATCGGTAATATTTTTAGGTTCATTATGATATTTAGTTCTTTTTAATGAAATCAAAGAATTTCAGGTATTCTTAATATAGAATTTTTTAGTGGACCAGACAAGATTTGAACTTGCGATCTCCACGTTATCAGCGTGGCGCTTTAACCAGGCTAAGCTACTGGTCCATAATTTTTATTTAATTTTAATTAGCAGGTCTTTTTCCGTGTTTATGCTGAATATTAGATTTCTACGGACCTGGCAGGATTTGAACCTGCGACCTTCACCTAACCCTTTTCTGGATTTATTCCAAGAGAATTACCAAAAACTAGGAGGGTGTCGCTCTATCCGGGCTGAGCTACAGGTCCATATTATAATTCTCTAAAAATCATTAAATCTTATCTTTAACATGAAGTGCTCTTAATACAGCTTCATTGACTTCCACACCCTCTTCTATGAGCTTGTAGCCCAAGTCAGTAAGAATTTTGGAAAGAAGAAAGCAAGTGTCTGTATAAAAATTAGGGGTGTCTAGTTTGAGTGTTTTAGTATTTTCTACACAACCTTCATCTGTAACCAAAAAACATTCAGCGCCAACTTTATGAGCATCATTAATATATTTTTCTATTTTACCGGTTCCTGATTTGGAAACACAAAGAAGTATGGAATTTTCATCCATGTTGGGTGTACAGCTTTCTCCAATAACATAATTTTTATTTGCTCCAATCCGCAGAACTGCATTAGGATCAATACCAAGTCTGTTCATTGTGAGTGGTCTAACATGCCCTAGTCTGATATTACTCATCTTAACTATATCATTATTAACTGACCGTCCACATGAAAAAACGCTTGTAACGGGATCAATCAAACATTCCAGAAGATTTTTATATTCTTCAGTTCCCTGCAATTCGCTGATTTTATATTGTGTTGTTTTTATTTCATTAATAGTATTTTTGTAATATTCATAGAATTCATTTGGTTCAATCTTTTGAGAAATTCCTCTTGAGATTACACTGGTTAATTCTGTTATTGCGAGTTCCAGTTCATCTTCAAGTAAACCTTCCTGGATATAATCTCCATTTTTATGGTTGTTTGATTTTCTACCTTTAAGTTCAAGCACATTGCCATCCTGTTCTTGTATTATATTTCCCATAGGAGAATCTGGATAAGAAGTTATCAAATTAAGTAAAATGTTTGTTTTATTATTTCCTGCCAATTCTGTTAAATTACGGTAAGGGTCATCTGATTTCCCTGTTCCTGAAGCGCACAGATAATTGAGTTTTTCACAGACTTTTCCCATATTATCGAAAATTTCACTGATAGTTCTGCCAGGGGAATGGCTGTCACCTGAGCAGTAGATCATATATTTTTCCACCAGAGGGGATAAATCGTGAGTTCCTATTTTTAAACCTTCCAATGACCTTCCGCCAACCTGACCATCTTCATATATTGCGCAGGAAGTATTTGGATATAAGGCTTCATACATATCTGTTAATTCTGCGGGATTTATTTTGTTGAGATTATTATATATCTCTTCTATGAAATTCATAATTACTATTTTAAAATACTAATATAAAAATTGATTGGGCTGTAATTTGGGATTAAATTCTCCAACCATGTTTTTAAGCATCAGTTCTTTCACTTCATCTTTATTTTGCGTATGTCCAAGGACCCACATTAGTTTAGTATATGCGGTTTCTGTAAGCATATCTTCCAGATAAATAACTCCTAAATCCGACATTCTCCTGAGATTGGAATAAACATAAGGATTAACTTTTCCATAGATTGTTTGTGTGGTCATACACATAGCAATACCTTCTTTTATTGCTCTTTTAATTTTTGGAAATAAACACTCGGCAATATGACCCAGACCAGTCCCTTCGATAATAATTCCTTTGTAACCTTTGTCTATATAAACGTCTAGAAGTTCAGGGTCGAAGCCTGGATAAAATTTCACTATTGCAACTTTTTCTTCAATTTTATCATCAAGGTAGCAGTCTTCTTTAATATCTTCCTTTTTTTGATATTTACTCAGGAATTTTATTTTTCCATTAGCCCACACTTTTCCTATTGGAGAACAGTTTATTGGTCTGAAAGAATCTCTCTGGCTTGAATGCATTTTCCTGACTTTTGTTCCAGGATTTATTAAACAATAATCATCGTTCATTGTCCCGTGTCCAACAGCAACAACTCCTGCAATATTTTTTGTTGCGGTTATTGCCGAGCAGATTAAATTTATTGAGGCATCTGATGAACCCCGGTCAGAACTTTTTTGCGCAAAAGTCACTACAACCGGTTTGTTTAAGTTTCTTAACATAAAGGATAGCATTGATGATGTGTAGCTTAGTGTATCTGTCCCATGAGTCACCACCACACCTTCGCTTTCTTTTAATTCTTTGAAAACTGAATTGGCTAGTTGTTTCCAGTGTTTTGGAATCATATTTTCGCTCATTTCTTCAAGAACCTTTTTTGTTTTTATGTTTGCGAAATTAACCAGTTCAGGCACTGAAGAAACCAGTTGTGAAGCGGAATAAGAAGCTGAGATAGCTCCGGTGGAATAATCAATTGAAGATGCGATTGTTCCCCCTGCAGATAAAATAGAAATTGGAGGTTTTGTTTTATCAAAATTTAATTTAAATTCAACAGGCTTATGTTTTCCTGTTTTTCCGGCTTTGATTTTTTTTATTTTTGTGTTTTTATCCAAAGCAAGTCCAATATTATACCCTGATTTTAATTTTAGGGTTAGGGACTTTGAACTAATTTGTATAATAGTTCCTTCCCATTGAGTTTTATTTCTTTCAACTTTAACATAATCCCCAATCATTGCGGTTTTATTATCCATAATTATAGATTATCTGATAAATAATACGTTTGTTATTATATATATAATAACTAAGTAAATTATGAAAATGAAGGGTATAGAACTACCAGTAAATTCAGTAATTGTAATAGCCTTAGCAATAATGGTATTATTGATGATTGCGGCTTTCCTTATGGGTGGTCTTGGACCTATGAGCTCCACAGATGTTGAAACGGCATGGAGCAATGGTTGTAAAGTACTAACAAGCACCCATCAATGCGATAGTTCTAAAGTATCAACTATCGATAGTGGAGTGGATGTTACTAAAGATGGACTAAGTGATACTTTGTTTCAGGTATGCCAGAAAAAATATGGAGAGACTTCAGAAGGAGCTGGTATAACCGAGAATTTTTGCAGGAATAAATGTTGTAGTACAATAGTTTCAACAGAATTGGACTGTGCTGTAGATATAGATTGCACTTCCGCAGTTGGGGGTCTTGGTTGGACTTGCGATACTGGAACAAGTAAATGCATAAAATAAATTTATTTTTATTTTCTAAAACTTTTTTTTAATTTAGATAGTTAATAGTAGTTTTATAAAATATTACAAATAAAAATAAAATAAACAAAAGAACTACCTTTTTTTCTTTCTTACAACTTTTTTCTTAGTAACTTTCTTTTTAACAACCTTTTTCTTTACAGGTTTCTTTTTAACAACCTTTTTCTTAGTAACTTTCTTTTTAACAACCTTTTTCTTAGTAACTTTCTTTTTAACAACTTTTACTTTTACACTGTTGAACATTTTTGTTAGTTCAGCAAGTGAAAGTTTTCCTGCAATTTTTGTTTTGTTCCAGTTCAACGGCACTTTTTTTATTTTCTTTTTTACCGCAGTTACCAATTTAGCTCTCGTCAACGCTTCAATCATTTTAGTTTTACTAACCATAAACTAATTAACTTTGTAGTATATATAAGTTTTTTTATCAACTTTCATTATCAATTGATTAACAAAAGCGTTGATTATAAAAATATAATTGTTCAACGGTTGGAACTAAATCCAATCACTGTTGTATTGATTCTCCAAGCTTCAATATAAATTGGTGTTGGATTGGTTGATTAAGGGTTTGGGTTGGAACACATCAGGATTTTAATTTAAGAAATTATCAACGCTTTTGTTACAAATTATTTTTATTGGTTGATTTAATTTTAAATTATATTTTAGTATAAACTAATTTCAGTTTTTTGAGTAAAGTGTTATTTTTAATTTCATACCCGATAGGGTGTTATCCAAATCAAAGGGATTTAATCTCAGGGTATTCTTTTATATATAAAATGAATAATTATGGCTATCCAGAACACTGTATGTGATTTGTTTAAATTAGGTGCAGATTGTTCAAGTATGCCTTTAGATGAGTTATTAGTTGAATTTTTGCTTATTCCAAGTGTGGTTATGATTATTTTCTTATATGTTTCTGTGAATATGTTCCTTCGCGGCGAACACCCAAAGATAAAACCTCTGCTTGCAATTACATTTTATATAACAATCATATATAGCGGGTTTTATGGAACTTTCGCAATGTTTATATCTTCGTTCCTACCTTTGTTTATTGTAGGTACTTTTATATTGTTTGTTGCCACCAGATTTATATCTCCTTCACAAATGAAAGATTTGGGTGGTGTTGCATCAAGAATTAGTGAGTGGCATTATGACAGAGCAACAATTAAAGATAGAATTTTATCCAAAGGTGCAGAGTTGGAGGATTTAGATGCAAAAATGCAGCAATTATTTGATGTAAAAAGTGAAGACACAAATGATTTATCTAAAGAAGGTAAAGTTCTTCTTATGTTGAGACATGAAGTTAGAATGGAACTGGAAAATCTTATGAGAGCGTTCTTTAGAGCAAAAGGTAACAAAAAAGATCCAGAGATAATGAAAGTGAGAGATTATTTAAGACAAGCGCATAATCTTGATAATAAAGATAATACAGCAAATAAACGCAAATAAACAATTAATCGTTCAACCAATCTTCTAATTTTTTATAAGTAGCTTGTGTATAATTATCATCAGGAATATTAGGTACAATTGGCAAATCTTCTCTTAATTTTTCATAGATTTTTACCCAGAGATCAGATACAAAATCAGTATTATAAATTTTATCAATAATTTTTCTTGCTATCTTAGCTCTTTCTTTTTCTTGTTCATAATTGTTAATTACATGACTAATTCCTTTTTCAATTGAACCCACATTTCTTGGTTGCACTCCAATACCAAACCCAGGTTCTATATATATTTGATAGGTCCCACCTTTAGCAGAAGTTATTAATGGGGTTTCCATTGCAAGCGCTTCCAAAGCACTTAGACCAAAGGTTTCATAAGTTCCATCAGAAGGCAGAACAAAAACATCAGCAGATTTATAGATGGCAGCCAGACTTTTTTCATCACCTTCAGGGATTTTTCCATTTAATATTAATCTATCTCTGTATCCTTTTTCCTCAAAAATATTTTCCAATTGTATTTTATCTTCTTCATTAAATATTATTCCAGTATGCATTAATTTAAGGTTATCCCCTTTTTCTATTAGGTTTAAAACAGCTTCACCTAATTCATAAACTCCTTTATCTTCTTGCAACCTTCCCGTGATTAGTATCAATTCTTCTCCATTTGGAGCATATTTTTTTCTGATTTCTTCAGATAATTCATTTACTTTTGGATCATAAGTATAGTTTGTGAAGTTTGTGGAATTTGGAACCGCCAGTGTTTTTTTGGCATATTTTTTATTTTTTTCAGTAATTTTATCAGCAGCATACTTTGAAGGAGCTGTAATCAGATCCACTTCGTCAAACATCTCTTCGTCTAAAGGATTAGATAAAGAGTCCATTCCATGCATTGTATAAACAATAGGAATGGCTCGTCTATGGAATTCTTTATTAATTTCATTTAATTTTTTCCCTCTGGTATGAGAATGGATTATATCATATTTTCCAGAATTTAGATAGTTGTTAAGGTCTTCGAGATTACCAAAGGTTTTATTAACTGCTTTATCTTTTGTTATGTCGGAACCTGTGTACCCACACCAATCCCATGGACCTTCATCAGTATATAAATTCAAACCCCCTATTAATCGTATCCTTTCAATCTCTTCTTTGTATCTTAATCCTTCAACCAATTGCAATGGAACTGTATCGCATCCACTGGCAATATTAAATCCTTCTGCAAATTTTTGCTTAAGTATTCTCATAGTTCATTAATTATAATTTGTTTTTGTGTCTTTTTGGATTATATCGTTACAAAAATTGTTATATGAATCTAAGATTGATTTATAATTAGGAAGTTTTTTTACAATTATTCCATCTTGATCATCATCTTTGGAAGAATAAGGGCTTGGTCTTGAAGTGTAAGGGTTTGGTTTTGATGTTGAACCATAAGGTATGTATGGTGTAGGATAAGCTATAGGCTTATCTTTAGGTGCGTATCTTCTATCACTTTCTGGATTAAGAAGCATGGCAATAATTAAAGAAGATAACAATCTATCAGCAGTATTGTAATTTCTTTCAAGTCCGGTAAGTTTTCCAAGACCACTCCACAAGTCGGTATCTTTTGTAAGTTCATTAAGATGAGTTCCCATAGAAGCAAGAGGAACACCAAAAGTATATTGAGCTCCTTCAAAAGGGGTTGTAGTATTATCAAGTTCTGAAAGAATTAATTTTCTTTCGGTCTTTAATCCTCCTGTTTTTTCATCTAGTCCGGTTATAATTTCTGTTCCAAACAAAGCATCCAAAAGTGGTTGGTGGTCAACACCAACATCTCTTATAGAAGTTAATTCATTAGCAGTAATTCTCTGAAAACCACTCTCACCAGGAATAAGTCCCAGTGTTCCTATAGTTCTTGACAAACCACCACCACTTTTAATATCATCTATCATATTTAATCACCACTAATATATAATAACAAAAGAGTATATATAGTTTTCGGTTGTGGAATATATATTTTCCACCATCTAATAGTTGCTTTATTTGCGGTTATTTGGCGTGTAGTGAGTAAATTTGGCTATTTATCTCAATTTATACCTCAAAAGCATTTGTTCATACTTGCAATTCAGGCATTTCATACAAACTGATATATATCCTTCCTCCAAATCCTTTTTCCTTCTGGTTTCATATACAAACAAGTAATCTTCCCCGCACTTTGGACAAGGATAATAGTTAGTCATATATAAATACAATTTGGCAACTAAATCTTCTAAAGAAGGAGATTTTTTTAATCAATCATTTTATAATATAAGCATTATTTTCTTTTTCGTTAACATTTTTCTTTTTAAAAAAGAAAAAGGTTATATGGACGAAAAAATTGAGATTTTGAGAAAGACCGCAAAATTCCTTAAAGTAACACCAGAGCAGTTGCCAAATACTTTAAGCAGATTTAAGAAAGAACTTGAAAAAGATTAAGGTGAATTTTTAAAATTCAATAATCCAAATTCATTTTTTAGTATATTGACGAATCTATCAGGCTAATATAAATTATTTTACTGCTTGATAATATATGGTCGATAACGATTCAATTCCTGAAGTAGTAAGAACAGCCTGTAATGTGCTGGAAAGAGATCCAACTTTGGGAAGATTTGCTGATTCTTTGTATGCATTGCATCCTGACTGTAAAGGTCTTATTGATGAATCCTTAATCAAAGGCAATAAAAGATTACTTGCGTGGTACAACAAAGAGATAGAAACAAAAGGACAACCTTATCTTATGGATTATGTTTATCTAGACCGCGCCAGAGAAACTTTAGAAAAACTTGAAGGAGACCCGGAACATGATGAACTTTTGACCCAAACCAAAAATACAATAACAAATTATCATGGAAAATGGGTGGAGATTTATACAAATTATTTAAGAAAATATGCTAATACCGATTTTAGCACTGCAAGTTCCTGTTTTGAAGATTACTATAATATACATGGCTGTCCTATGTATAAAGACCTTAGAGAAATACCAGCAGATTTAGATTATATCAAAAAAGGTCTGGAAGAAGCTAAAGACCATCCTGATTATGCTAAATTAAAAACAGACTTGCGTGAAGCCATGGAAGATGCTGTTTTGAAGAGAATGGAATTTATAGATGTAAGTATGAATTGTGATAAAAAAGAAGGGTTGAGGATTGTGGAAGAACTCGGGCAACACTCAAAATATTTTCAGGAAAAAGACAAGTTGTTTAAGAAAATGGAAGAAGATAATTTAAAGGACTTAAGGTATCGGATAAAGAATATAAGTGAAGGGGCTCAGGCTTTAGTTATAACTTATCTTGAGGATAAACATTTAAAGGGAACTTATGAATTATTAAAAAGTCTTGAAAATCACCCGGAACATGATAAATTAGAAACTGATTTATTTAGTGCAATAAAAGAAGGTACTGGATTGCTTTGGGACGAAGAATTGAGACAACAGTTGGATCCAGAATGCCATACTGTTTGGCCTTTTGATAAACCCTATTAATTGTACATCTCGTGACTTTCATCACCCTGTATTTTTTCAAAACAATTCTTTCACTTTAAAATTAGTTATTTGGTGGAATAAATACAGGAGGTAAAATTATCTTGAATTTTATTCCACCTATTTGTCATTTTCTCTGATAGGGATTTGTTAGTAAGCTGAGCATCAGTGTCACATTCAACAAGTAAATCAATTGATAATGGGGTTGGTTCCTGATAAAATAGATCCGCAGTGTTTTCAGGCAACCCATATAAATTATCAAATTCTTCAATAGTAGCCACATGATTTCCATTGAGATGTAATTTGGTTGTTTTGTTAGGTCCTCTGTTTAGAAACCCATAATCAAAGTCAGATTTACCAAAATAATATTTTTTATCATTAATGGCGGTTAAAAGAGCGCAAAGAGATTCAGTTTCACCAATTGAAGGGATTCCGGCTAAAAATTCCTGAGCTGCAGTATTTCCATATTCGGTATATATACTTTCTAACGGAAGCCTTACTTCAATTTTTTCAATTCTTTTTTGTTCAGCTTTATCTATAAAATTTTCGTAAGAACCTCCTAAACATTTATTTAGTTTACCTCCCACAAAAGTTGCCTGATTAATACCAATTATATCCCTGGATTTAATCCATTTATCTTCATCATACCCGCCTCTTATATCCGTTATTTTTGCAGGGTCTATATATACACCTTTGTCTGTGGGATATACTAAAATAACCCTTTGGTCTTTTTTTACTGCTTGTTCCAATTCCAGAGCAATTCTTTCCTTAGCAACTTCTTCAGAATCGCAATCATAACTCGTTCCGGGATGAATTAGATATAATAATTCAGAATTATCAGAATAACCTCTACAGGATTCTTCAATTTCTTTCATCTCCCTTTCCCAAGGTTGTTTCACTCTGGGTGGTTTTAATCTAACCCTCGCCATAATAATTGTTAATTTAGACTTATATATTTAAGTTACTAAATAGTAATAATTCAATTTAATCACTTCCCAAATAAATTTTAAGAATACATCTCATGACCTTTCATTATCCTTTATTTTTTCAAAACAATTTCCTTAACTTTAAAATCCCTTCCAATCAATTTAGTTAAATTTGGTTTGCTTTTCCCGTCAAGGAATGAATTAACCGAGAACCCAACTGTGCTTTCAATATCAATTATAAATTTCTTCCCACTCACTTTCACATTCATTCTCCGGATATAAGGGTTTCTGGTTTTCTGTTTCAGAAACTGGAGAACTCTCCTATTTTTCAAATTAATTAATTTTTTCTTAATCTCTTTGATTTCATCATCCTTAAATTTCTTCCTGAACTCAATTGTTATCCTGTATGATGCGGTTATCTTTTCATTTTTAAGTTTATCAATATCTTCCCTGTCAGAAGAACTTAATTTAGAAACAGACACAAATTTTAATTTGTTTATCTCCCCCCGCATTTTTGTTAACGCAGGTTTTCTTATCTTTGGATTTTTAAGCATTATTACAAAAGGTCTGTAGCAACTTGTTATAACATTTTGTTCAAGCCGACCAATGGAATAAAATATTGCTTCTGCCCCGCCTGTGTGTTTAAGCAAAGTACTTTCAATTGAAACCTGCACTTTCCCTTTCACGGTTTTTTTCTTGTAACTTCCCTGAATGTAGAGCGGAGAAATCTGCAGATTTATTTTATTATTCTCAATGTCAACGACTGCCATAATGTCAGGGTTTTCAAATCTCATTCTATGATTGATTTCTTTTCTCACGCTGATTCCAAGAGCCCGGTTAAAATCTGATTTTATTGCTTCGCATAAATCCACCCCATTTTCTTCCCAGAAATCTTCTTCTTTTGAAACCAACTCTGCGGGAATTTTTGACCCAATCAAAAAAGTTTCATACTCATATTTCTCAAGTTCTTTTTTAACCTTCTGAACATAGAAATCTATCTTGGAAAATATATTGTTGCAGAGGCAGCAGTTCTCATTTTTCTTAAATTCTATTTTCTTCCCTGTATAGGTTGAGTTAATAATAGCGTAATTTCTCAGTATTTCCCCCTTCTCTTTATTTGGGATTTTCGGGTTCAACTCATGAAACTGCCTTCCAAGACAATCGTCGCAAATATCATATTTTTTAAGAATCTCAACAACCCTTTCCATTAACTCCATAATCTACATTAAAAAGAATAATTTTCATAAGAACCCCAGTTTTTCTATTAGAAATCCCTGCGATTAAAAATTCTGACTGGATCTAATTAAATATCGGTCATTTATCACAATTACACCTGCGCCTATTTGCCCTAATTTTTCATATGATTTTAGGACACTTTCTAAATATTTAGGGAGGTCGGCTTCTATTTCTTCATCAGATATTTCGGGAAATTTTCCATAAAAGCTCGGATATATTTTAATAAATTCATCATTAATCCTTTCCGAGAGACGATCGCAGTATATTTTTTCCTTAGGTATTCCTTTCATATATTCTTTCATATCATCAGGTAATATATCTAAATTATCCATTACTTTTAATTTCCATAATTCTCTTTCTAAATTTCTCCCACTCATAGCGACATCCATATGTTTTTCTGTATATACTTTTGCTAAATCTTTAGCAATATCCATTCCCGTAGAAGTTCCACTGGGAATTGAGTTTATTGGTTTCTTTTCATTGTCTAAGAGATATATATAAGTTACCATAACTTAAGAGGAAATTTTAAATAATAATTTTGGAAACCCTAATTTTTCTAAAAACTCTATTATGGACTATTCAGAACTTGTTGAAATTTACGAGAAATTATCCGCAACAACAAAGAAACTTGAGAAGAGAGATATTATTGCGGAGTTTATTAAGAATCTTGATACCAATGAACTTGAAATTGTAATCCCTCTAATCCAGGGGAAGATTTTCCTTGAAGTTGAGGAACAGGAGCTGGGAATCGCAGATAAGTTAATTATACAGGCGATTATGAGGTTAGGGTTCTCAAAAACAGAGGTTATTGATAAATTCAGAGACACTGGGGATTTGGGTCTGGTTGCGGAGAAATTTGCGGAGAAGAAGAGGCAGGCAACTTTGTTTCAGAGAAAATTAACAATTGAGAAGGTTCTTTCTTCAATAAGGGAACTTGCAACCCCGGAAGGAAAAAACTCGCAGAACAGGAAACTAAAAATTATTCTTGAGCTTTTAAATTTTTCCACTCCAAAAGAAGCTTTATACATTACAAGAACAATTCTCGAGGATTTGAGACTTGGGGTTGCTGAGGGAATAATAAGAGATTCAATTGCATTGGGTTTTGATGCGGATAAAGAAAAAGTGGAATACGCCTACAATCTTGAGACTGATTTTGGGATTGTGGCGAAAATTGCAAAGGAAAAAGGAAATGAGGGTTTGGAAGAGGTTAAATTGGAAAT
>JAUWTN010000038.1 GCA_030614705.1 Candidatus Aenigmatarchaeota archaeon | reverse complement strand
ATATTATCCACGAAAGAGTATTTGTGAATTTTGTGTTTGTAAGAACCTCAGTAACCAGACCCCCGTCAAGAGGTTTCATTGGAAGCAGGTTTACAATTGCAACTCCGATACAAACCATTATAACAAAGCTAATTAATATTATCAAAAATTCTCCGACCTGTTCAAAGATTGGATTTTTTATCACATAAGCCCTATAATTCATAGGGGCTATTATATTTGCAATTGGGTCATAGCCTGTAGTAATTCCTAAAAAACCTCTTCCATTGTTATCCGCTAAAGTAATATCATAGATATCCTCGCTGGTCTCAATTGAAATTGTATCATAAGGTTTGTAATTTGACAAAATTTCGGAAACATCTTCTGAAGTGCTTATCTCATACCCCTCAATTCCTTTTATTGTTCCGGATAAACCGCTTCTTATTGCGGGCCAGTCTTCAAAAACATAAAGCTCTGTTAAGTTTTCCTGTTGTTCCCACCAGACATTTGTTATCAGATAAGTCGTATTGTGGGTTTTTATTTCAGCCAACCCCTCAGTAAAATCACCCATCTCAATAATATCGGTCATGTTGATTTTATCTGCGGGATAAGAATAATAAATTCCCTGCGGGGTGTATGCAACAACCAGCAAAAGATTTAACAGAAGAATAAATATTACTGCGGTTATTAAATTTGAAAAAGAACCCGCGCAAAAAACCTGCAATTGTTTCCACTTGCTCGCTTCACTTAACTGTTTATTGTCAGGTTCAACAAAAGCTCCGGGGATAAATAAAAGTATGAATGCTCCGAGAGATTTTATTTTTAACTTGTTCATTGCAAGCGCAACAGCATGGGACAACTCGTGAGGGAATATCAAAATAATAATTGCAATAACCCAATACCAGATTGGAACTAAAAATAATCCGTGTTGGTAAGAAAAATCAGAACTTATTCCAGGCAAAACCAAAGCAAATCCCGCTTCGCTAACTCCGGAAGCAATTGTTAAAGTATTATTAATTAAAAATAATGTTCCAAAAAACATGGTGAGTATTGAAACAACAACACCTAGGTTAAAATAAAAGTTCCAGAATTTTTTATATTTGATTGCATTTTTTTGGATTTTACTTCTCAATTTTGTTGTTTTCATCATGAAAACTATTCCGTGTCTCTCAAGTTTATCTCTCTTAAGATAAATAATCAAAACCATGGCCGCAAAAAAAACAATAAATCCAATTAACCCAGTGTCCATTATTTAGGTTAATAAATAAAATATAAATAAAATCAAATTGTTTCGTTAAATGTTGTCAATCATTCCTCCAAAATGGTTTTCTATTGGTGTTTCTTTTACAGGTCTGACTACATCAAAATCAGGTGCAAAAATTCCAAAGTCATCAGGATTAAGATATTCATTTGTTTTTGGATCCACAACCTCTATCTTATTTTTGTATACTCTTAATTGAGGTAAACCTGTAGTTCCAAAGGCATCTACATCCCTAAGTTCAAAATTGCAGTCAGCTATACCCAAAATATCATATATTTTTGACACATCTCCTTCAGTTACTCTGTGAGCTGTTTTTAAATCCCTGCTAAATTTTGAAAGAGATCTAAGTCCTTTGTATCTATCGAAACACACTAAGCCACTCATAGCTTCCACAGCATAAACACCATCATCCAAATTTTTTCTGTTTGCTGGCGCTACATCTTTTTCACGAAGCCATGCTACATCATATGTTTTCATTATTATATAGTGATAATACCTTTAAATACTCAATTACAAAAAATATGCATTTAAACCGCAGTATTGGCTAATTTAACTTTAAAGTACTTTTACAACTTAATATCATTCAAATTAATCAGTTTGCTGTCCCTTGTCTGAAGGTTAACATGTGCAAATATTCCGGGATGGGGTATATGTCCCTGCATCTCCTGGAATTGCGTTCTTCCCTGAAAAGTGCCTGAGTTTATAAGTAAAACATTCTTGTAATTTTCCAAAGCAACCGTATGAAGATGTCCTGAATGGAAAATATCAGGAACCTTGTCAATCACCATGGAATCCACGAGTTCAGGAATAACCAATGAAGAACCGTGTGTTGATACAAAATGCCTTCTTTTCAAAACTTCAAGCATTGGAAGGTAAGGTTTCCTGTACCCGTCCTGCCTTATTCCCGGTATCTCTCTTATAAGATAATCATAAGAATAACCATGGTACATCAGAATCCTAAAAGTGTTGTCTATTACAACAGAACAGGGGGTTGTTCCAAATTCAATATTTGATAATTTTGAAAGAGCGGTTTCACTTAAAGGCTGCTGCGGTTCCTGAACACCCACAATATCGTGATTCCCCGGCTGGACTATTATCTTAATATGTTCGGGAATTTCTGAAAGAAGTTTTGCAGTATATTCATATTGTTTGTGGATGCTCTTTATTGACAAGTCCGCCTCCTGATTTAAATAAATTCCAATCCCATCAACCAAATCCCCCGCAATAAACAAATATTTAACTGTTTCAGCATCTTTTGAATTCAGCCATTTTATAAATTTATTAAAAAGATCTCCAAGAAAATCAACACTTCCGATGTGAAGATCAGACACAAAAACACAGCTTATTGGAGCATCTATTTTTTTCATTGTATTTGTTATCGGGATGTCCGGTCTGATAATCTCATTTATGAAAACATAATTGTTTTTGAAATATCCTTTAATCCCCAATACTTCATCACTTAAAATATTATCAAATTCGTCAAATACCTCGGTTTTTGAATTCTTTGTTGCCATGCAGGTTATTATTCCTGTTGGATCTTCCAGTTCAATAATCTTGTTTCCCGCTGCGGTGGTTCTTTTATCAGAAACCATCCCGATTAAAGAAACTTCATGGTCATTGGTTTTTTTTATATTTGAAATTGAAATTGGATTTACTCTCTTCGCCAGCATCTGCTGAACCATTGAAAACTTTGAGTTAAAATATGAAATGAAATCAGAAGATTTTCTTTCCTTGTGTTGTATCTTTAGGTTCTCAAGTTTAAAATCCACGCTGTATTCTTCAGCCAATTTCTTTTTCCGGTTTCTCTCAATCCTTATTTCCGGCTCTTCCAGAGACTTTAACACAGTTTCGTCAATTATCTTTTTATCTGTTTTTAGGACTTTATCTAAGAGGTTTTTTTCCTTTATTAATTCAAGAGCTTTTGGGGTTACGAGTTTCTGGTTTTTTAGGAGGAGTTCAATGATTCTTCGGTTATCCTCTGAATTTGCTGTGTTTTCCTGAGTTTTAATTGATTCTTCGTCCATAAAATTACATAAAATAATTGAAAGTAACTATCAGATAGTTCCTCTAAAATTATATAAATTTAATGTGTTATTTCTTCCTGTTGCCTTTTCCTGTTGGTTTTGCCCACCTCCAGCTTAGATTTAGTATTTTCTTTGATTTTCCGTATCCGCATTTTACGCAGACTTTCTGCTTCATATTGTAAGCATGATGCCCGCATCTCTTACAGGTTTCGTGCAATACCTTATTATGTTTTCCAAAACTAGGTGTTCCTTTTGACATAGATATATTACAAAAAAAGTAATTTAAGTGTTATGTTTCCTGAAATCCTCTTGTTTCTGCTAATTGGAGTTGTTCTGGGCGTTATTGCCGGACTGGTTCCGGGTCTCCATCCAAACACAATTGCTTTTCTCCTGCTTTCTGTTTCACCTCTTCTTGGCATCGGGGTTATGAATCTTATAGCAATTTTGGTCAGTTCTGAAATCACAAATTCCTTTATGGATTTTATTCCCTCGATTTTGTTTTCCGCGCCTGAAGAAGCCACAGCTCTTTCAATTTTGCCGGGTCAAAGATTTCTGCTTTCGGGGAGGGCTTATGAAGCTATTTACTTAACTGTTTACGGGGGATTGATTTCCATAATTATAATTGCCCTGCTTTTCCCTGTGTTTGTAATTCTCATCCCGGTTATTTATTCGTTTGTAAAACCCACAATTGTTCTTTTATTATTGCTGACTATAATTTATCTATTTCATTCGCAAAAGAGAAACAGGTTTGCTTCTCTTCTGGTTTTTGTTTCTTCTGCTCTCCTTGGTTTGCTGATTTTTAAATTACCTCTTTCAGGGAGCGAAGTGTTATTTCCTGCTTTTTGCGGATTGTTTGGTTTGTCAAGTTTATTTGATGCATCCTCAAAAACAGAAATTCCCGAACAGGAAATTGATGTTAATCTTGAGGATTGTTCTGGGAAGAAAAGTTCAATTGTTGGTGTATTTTCCGGGATGGTTGCGGGGTTATTGCCTGGGGTGGGTTCAAGTCAGGTAACTGTGATGAGTCAGCAACTTTTCAAAATTAATAATCTGAAAGATTTTATGATTTCAATCGGCGGGATTACCACAGCCGGAAGTTTATTTTCAATTGTTGCCTTGTGGACAATTGGGAATCCTCGTTCAGGAACTTCAGTTGCAATCCAGAGTTTAAATTTTGAATATACTATAACCGCGCTATTCACAATTCTTTTTATGATTATTATCTCTGCGGGAATTGCTTCCCTGTTGACTTTGTTTTTCTCGAAAGTTCTTATCAGAAATATTTATAAAATCCGATATAATGTATTGACAAAAAGTATTTTTGGTTTGCTGTTTGTTTTGGTTGGGGTTTTCACGGGGTGGATTGGAATTATTATTGCAGTGACTGGATTGGCAATTGGAATTTACTGCATCAAGACCGGGGTTCGGAGAAGTTTTATGATGGGTGTTTTGTTGGTTCCAACTGTTTTGATTTTGGCTGGGGTTTGAATTATTTATCAAAATAAGAAGGAGACTGAAAATAAGATATTGGCTCTCTCACCCCTATAAAAACTGGAAGTCCAGACCTTGAACCATCTTTTTCAAATTCCAAAGGTCCTGCTTTTCCGCTCCTGATTTCTGGGAATATTAATATTAACAATAATAAACTGATTAGAGGTGTAACAGATATATCAATTGAAAGACCACAAACCAAATTTCTAAACAAAGCTGCAAGAACGCCCACTATCGAAAATGTAATTAATATTCCTGCAAATATTTTTTTAGTTAAAGTATCTCCAAACCACCAAGCCCACCACTCATGAATCTCACTTTTTTTACTTATCTCCAATCTTACTAAATTTCTATGGAATTTTGGGTTTCCCGGTTCACATTTCACAGCCTCTCCAAAATATTCCTCTGCATTTTTATAATCATTTTTCTCCACCGAAATAATACCTAAAAGATTATAAGCCTCGCCAGATTTAGAATCCAATCTTATTGTTTCTTTCAAATCAAATTCT
>JAUWTN010000042.1 GCA_030614705.1 Candidatus Aenigmatarchaeota archaeon | reverse complement strand
TGGCAAGGATAAAATAAGCAGGTAATGAAAAAGATAACTAAAGCAGTTATTGCAGTTGCAGGATACGGAACCAGGTTTCTTCCAGCTACAAAAAATCAACCAAAGGAAATGCTTCCTATTATTGATAAACCTGTAATCCATTATGTGGTGCAGGAAGCCATAAATGCGGGAATTGATGATATTATAATTATTACTGGAAGAGGGAAAAGAGCAATAGAGGATTATTTTGACTCAAATCCTGAACTTGAACTTCATTTGCAGAATACAGGGAAAGAGGGAGCATTGAAGCAAATGAAACATATCTCTTCTTTAGCTGATATTCATTACATAAGGCAGAAAGAGCCTTTGGGATTAGGCCATGCAATTCTAAAAGCAGAGAAGCATATTGGAAATGAACCTTTTGCTGTGCTGCTTGGAGATGATATTATAAGAAAATGTAAACCCGCAATATTGCAGTTAATGGAAAGTTTTGAAAAAACAAATTGCAGTTTAATTGGTGTTGAGGAAGTTCCTATGGAGAGAATCAGCAAATATGGTGTTGTTGAGGTTCTTGAAACAGATCCTCCTGAAATTAAAAGTATTGTTGAGAAGCCTAAAATGGAAGATGCGCTTTCAAATCTCGGGGTTATTGGCAGGTATGCTTTGACTCCTGAAATATTTGAATGTTTGCATAAAACAGGGAAAGGACATGGGGGAGAAATTCAGTTAACAGATGCTTTGAAATTGCTTTTGGATAAACAGAAAATCTATGCAAAGAAAATTGATGGGATAAGATATGATGTTGGGGATAAATTTAATTATGTAAGAGCCACAGTTGATTTTGCATTGATGAGAGAGAAACTCGGGGCAAGTGTGAAGGAATATTTGAGTAAACTGAAATAGACTATGAGAATATTGGTTACCGGAGGAGCGGGTTTTATTGGATATCATCTGGTTAAGTCTTTGATGAAAGATAATGAAATTGTAATTGTTGACAATGTCTGCGATTATTATGATGTTAAGCTGAAAGAGGACAGGTTGAAGCAGATTGATGTTAAATTTTATAAAACAGATTTTTCTGATTTGGAAGAAATGGATAAAATCTTTTCTGAGAACCAATTTGATATTATAGTTCACCTTGGGGCTCAGGCCGGGGTAAGGTATTCAATTGAGAATCCTCATGCTTATGAGAAATCAAATCTTCTCGGGACTTTGAATATTTTTGAGTTGGCAAGGAAGTATGGAATTAATAAGATTGTGTATGCTTCATCATCTTCTGTTTACGGGGGAAACAAAAAAACTCCTTTTTCTGAGGAAGATAATGTGGATAATCCGGTTTCTCTTTATGCGGCAACAAAAAAATCAAATGAGTTAATGGCTTCTGTGTATAATCATTTGTATAAAATTGATATGGTTGGTCTCAGGTTCTTTACTGTTTACGGGGAATTTGGGAGACCTGATATGGCTTATTTTAAGTTTACCCGGAAAATTCTTGAGGAGAAACCAATTGATGTTTATAATTTCGGGGAGATGAAGAGAGATTTTACTTACATAGATGATATTGTTGATGGTGTTGTGAAAGCTATGGACTATTGCTTTGGAAGAAAATGCTGCGAAATATTTAATCTTGGGAATTCAAAACCTGTTGAACTTGGTTATTTTATTGAGGTGATTGAGAAAGAGATTGGGAAGAAGGCTGTTAAGAACTTTTTACCCATGCAGCAGGGAGATGTGCTGGCGACTTACGCAGATATTAGCAAGGCTAAAAGATTGCTTGGATGGGAGCCAAAGACAAATATTGAGGAAGGAATTGGGAAGTTTGTTAAGTGGTTTAGGGAGTATTATGGGAAATAGTCAATATCAAAGATTTGTTAACTTGGAACCAAGATTTTCTTTATAATTATTAAAATTTCTTCTGCGGTTTTCAGGACATATTTAACTTCTTCTTTATTGACTAAAATTCCTCCATATTGAATATTATGTCGCGATAATCTTATCCTGTCGGCGATATTGCATTTTTCTGCAATATCTTTATTATCTTTATACAATTCTTTTATTGCAATAAATAAACAAAAATGACTTCTTTCTATGTAATTTTTGTTGAAAAGCAAAGCTCTAAAAGAATGAAAGATTGAATTATATGCGGATATTTCTGCGAGTTCATATTCATTTATCTTATATGTTTTATCTGCTGATTTTAGAAATCTTTCCGCGGTTTCAAGGGAATTGGGTATTCTTTCTTTTGCTTGATTATCTTTTTTGATTGAACCTTTTTCCAGACAATATTTAAATTTCACAGTTCTGCGCCTTTTATTAAAATATGATTTTTTAAGACGGTTTTTGAAAAAGGTTCACTCTTTTTTTTCATTTTTTCCCATTTATAATAGGGGATAACTGTGAGTTGAATTTCTTTGTTAATTTTGTTTTTTAAGGCCATCAGTTTTTTATCATTTATATCTCTATTTTCACCAATTACCAGAATATCCAGATCGCTTTTTTCATCAAATTCTCCTGAAGCATAACTTCCATATATTGCAAGAGAAACTTCATTTTTAATGATTTTTTCTATGCCAAGTTCTTTAAAATAAACAAGGTGGTATGCTTTTTTGAATTCTTTTGAAAGGTAATTTTCATTATTTAACTGGAATAGTTTTAAATTTGCCTGTTTTTTTTCATTTAAAATATTTTCTTTTTTTAGCAAGTTGCAGTAAGTTTTTGCGCTTCCAGGACTTATTTCCAGTTCTCTGGATAATTTCCGTATATGAATCTCTTTTGAAGGATTTTTTAGGAAGAATTCCAAAACCCTGAATCCAATAAAGCTTCTAAATTTCAATAGCATAATATATTGAACAGTTGTTTAATATATAGAACATTTGTCTATTTAGGTTTATATTGAGACCCTTCAAAAGCGGAGAAATGGGTTTAAATTAGGGTTTGTTTAGAGGAAGGGATTGGGAAGATTTTGTAATTAGCAATTAAATATGAGAATAATATATTTATGAAGCCACAGACCAAGAAAAAGTTAATTAATAGAGAACACCCAAAAGAATTGATTTAATGGAAAATTACCAGTCTTTTTTGATTTCTTTAGCCGCTCCGCTCTCCACAACTTTTTTCCATATCTTTTCTAATTCAGGTTCTCTAAACTCGACTTTTTCTTCCATAATATTGTAATCAATTCAGATATATTGATAATATTGGGAAAAAGGCTGTTAAGAACTTTTTACCCATGCAGCAGGGAGATGTGCTGGAAACCTATGCGGATATTAGCAAGGCTAAAAGATTGCTTGGATGGGAGCCAAAGACTGAGATTGAGGAAAGGATTCGAAAGTTTGTCAAGTGGTTTAAGGAGTATTATCGGAAATAGTTTGTTTAATCTTGAACATTAAAAATTTGAGTTGTATTTGCAGTTAAATATTCATATGGTTGTTCTTACTAAATGGTTACACTATATAAAGCTTAATTTGTTAATAATTAATGGCGAAGATATTGGTCACAGGAGGAGCCGGGTTTATTGGCTCAAATTTAGTTGAGGAGTTAGTTGAGGAAAATCATGAGATTATAGTGGTGGACAATTTATCAACAGGAAACCTTAATAATCTCTCTGCTGTGAAGGATAAGATTAAATTTATAGAATCTCCATGCGAGAAAGTGCTTGAATTGGAGGAATTAAAGGGTTTGGATGAGATTTATCATTATGGAGTTCCTTCCACAACACAGCTTTATAGGGACAATCGTTTGCTTGTTGGAACTGCTATTAATGAATTCATAAATGTTCTTGAGTTGGCAAAAAGAGAAAACTGCAAATTAATATATGCTTCATCTTCTTCTGTTTATAATGGGAATAAACCTCCTTATACCGAAGATTTATCTGTTCCTGTGAAGGATTTCTACACAGAGGCAAGGTATTCTATGGAAAGAATTGCGGAACTTTATCATGATTTTTACGGAGTTAAATCAATTGGATTCCGTTTCTTCAGCGTTTACGGACCTCACGAAGAATATAAAACCACTTTTGCTAATTTAATATCCCAGTTTATATGGGCAATTAAAAAAGGAGAATCACCTGTTCTTTACGGGGATGGTTCCCATACAAGAGATTTCACTTTTGTGAAAGATATTAATCGCGGTTTTAAATTGGGGATGAAATCTGATATTGAGTTTGGGATTTATAATCTGGGCACAGGGAATAATTATTCTTTGAATGAACTTGTGGATATGCTTAACAGG
>JAUWTN010000011.1 GCA_030614705.1 Candidatus Aenigmatarchaeota archaeon | reverse complement strand
TCTTTTCTTTCCATAAAAATTACAGATAATTAGATTTATTATTCACAAAACCAACAAAACGAATTTACCAATTAATATTTTTTCTAATTCACTAAATTATGCCAACACTGAAACAAGAACTACAAAAACTAAAAAACCCGGAGAAAGCAAAAGTTTATCTAAGATTCTTCAAAACAGGGAAAGGCGAGTACGGGGAAGGAGATACTTTTCTTGGAGTCACTGTTCCCGAGCAAAGAAAAATAGCAAAAAAATATATTAATTTATCTTTTGAAGAACTGCAGGAATTATTATCCTCAAATATCCATGAATATAGATCAGGTTCATTGTTCATACTGATTGACAAATACAGGAAATCAGATGAAACAAGAAAGAAAGAAATATTTGATTTTTACCTGAAGAACACAACCAATATCAACAACTGGGATTTGGTTGATATATCAGCCCCCCACATTATCGGGGATTATCTCCTGAACAAAAACCGGAAAATTCTATACAAACTCGCCAACTCAAAAAATCTGTGGGAAAAAAGAATATCAATAATTTCAACATTTGCTTTTATAAGAAACAATGAATTTGAGGATACCCTGAATATTTCCAAAATTCTCCTGAACGACAACCACGATTTAATACACAAAGCAGTTGGGTGGATGCTGAGAGAAGTTGGGAAAAAAGACCAAAAAATAGAGGAAAATTTCCTTGAAAAATACCATAAAACAATGCCCAGAACTATGCTGAGGTATTCAATTGAAAAATTCGACGAAAATAAGAGGAAATATTACCTTAATGGGTAATTATTTAAATTTTTATTACTTTATGAGTGTAGAAACATTAGCAAGAGAATATTTCAAAAAAGGGCATAAAGCCAGAAAAGTCTATGAGCTTCTTTCAGACAATGGCATAAAATGCTCAGTAAGCTCTATCAGGCATTATCATACTGCTTATTCAAAAGGATTTCCGAGTCATGGAGCATATAACACACATCTTGCAAGAGAAAAAGGATTTAGAAATAGATATGAACAGTTCAGAACAACTAAAGAAATAAAGGATTTTGAAGAATACTCAGAAGTATTTATAGATATTGATGAATACCGAATGTACACTGGAGATGATAATTTTATGGCTGCGTATAATAATGAAAATATTAACCGTGAAAATCCTTTCACCGCAATACCTATTTTAGATCCTGAATGTGATGAAGTGGATTGGATGGAAGGACCAGAAGATGTTGGATATGTACAAAGAGGTATTGAAATTCTTACAGAATTAGAAAGAATTTAATTAGTTGAATTTTATTCAAAAATTTACTGAAATTAATTGATACTTTAAAATTTTGTGGATTTTAATTTTATGGAAGAATTGCATTTGGCGGGTGGTTTATTTGATTTGGGAAAAACACCCGAAGAAATTTATGCTGAGTTTCAAAACAGGGGTTTTAGAGTACCTTTAGAGATACTTGAAGCATATAAAATTTACTGGGGTGTGGAAAACAAAACCGAAGATGATTTTACAGAAGCACTCCACCAAATCCATACAAAAAATCCTAAACCCTATAAAGATTTTACAGAACATTTAACTTATCTTGGGGACCCTTATTTTACTGAAATACTAACATCCAATAACCTAATTGAAATCGATAAAGAAAATCCTTTTATCTCTGCAAAGAGTTTGAGAAGAAAAGATTACGAATCCGGCACAGTAAAAATGGAAGATGCTTCTGGAAATAAGAAATATTATTCTTATCAACCAAGAAATATAACAGATATAATGGAACAGGATATGAAAAGGTGTGAAACGCCAGTTTATATTACCCGAGGTTTGGAAATTCTTAAACAATTGAAAAAATTATAAACCGACCCTTATTTCTTAATTCATATAAATTTTAGGCAATTCTAAATTAGATAACTATTAAATATACTCCAAGCAACATAACAAGACAGGCGATGGCTTTTTTCAATATATCTTTTTCATGAAATATTTCCCCTCCTATTATTGTTGAAAAAAGAGTTCCTAATTTTTTGATAGGTATTACCAGACTTACATAAACCATTGATACTGCCTGCAACTGCAGAAGTCGATAAGACACTGTAAAGACAGCAACAATAAATATCCATTTTCCTGCTTTCATTATTCCGTTTTTTATTCCATAAATACCATTGTGGAACAGATGAATCATTATTATAAAATTTATTGCTATAAAAAACTGCAGGGTGGCTAAATAAGTGACCGGAGTTATAAAACCTAAAGAATATTTATCAATTATTGAACTTAAACCATATAGAAAAACTGAAATAATTATATAATGTATATATTTTGAAGTTGTAAATTCTTTTATTGTTTTTGCAAAATTGTTTTTTCCATTATTTGATTCCAATAAATAAGCGCCTGCCATAAGTATTACAATTCCCATAATCTGAATCAGTGTAAGTTTTTCCCCGAGAAGCACAAATGCCAACACAGCCACTACAGCAGGATTGAAATTAAGCAACGGAGACACTATTGAAATATCCATATGCCTCATACTTTTCGCAATTAATAAAAAAGCAACACTTCCGAGAAGTGAAGCGCAATAAATTAAAACAAGCAAATCTATTGAGCTATAAAATATACTAAAATCCGCAAAGACTAATAAAGGTATTGATAAAAGGCAGTTGAATATTGCAAGAACTGTGGAAAACTCCATTGCATGCTCTTTGATTAATGTCCTTTTTTCAGTTATTGCAGCCAACGAGGCTATAAAAGCGCAGGCAAAAGCAAATATATACCACTCCATAAAATAGATTATTTATAATGGGTTTATTCAAAATTAATTCACATTTAAGTTTATTTAAAAAATTGAATATAATCCATTAAGAACTAAATAGTATATGGTAGATTCACCATTGTCAATTCTATTTCAGATTTTCTATGTAATCTTATCAAATACTGTCATGACTATTGTCACAGTTTTCTCATTATTTATACAACTCATCAACTCTCTGATTTATGGAATTACTGTTGGGGGTCCCTCAGGAGTTATACTTGCGTTCCTTGTATTAACTCCATTAGTATATTTTCTAAGCAAGTTTGCGGTTGGAAGCGCAAGAACTGCATTAACTGCTCTGCTTACTTTGTTTATCTTCTTCCTGTTTTTCTCAATGTTTATCTGAAGGCAAAGTCCGGTTAAGTTTTTCAAGCAGATTTTTATCAAGAGAATAATCAACAAGATGTAATGATGAAGCATGGTGTGAATAACAACCCCATGGAATTTTCTTCCCTGTATCTTTCTCAATATTTTGCAATATAAAATTCCCCATTGCAAGAGAACCGTGGACATTTGCGGGAAATGCAAACCAGTCGTGGGCCCTTAAATAAGCTGATGGCATAAACAACCAGTCATACTTCAAATCATTTTCTTTTTCCACGCTCAAAGAAGGAACCAAAAACCTGCGTGTAACCCCATCTTTATTATATTCCCGATAATAAGTTTTCCTGAAAAACGGAACAAACATGCAATAACATGGGTTATGCATTTTTCTTGGGTCAATTGGTTTTAAATCATCCGCAACATGCAACTGCAGGTAAGGTCTATAAGTCCCGGTAATATTATCTTTAACAATGATGGAACAAGCTTTGGTAATTGCCAGCAATTGATTAAAACTTTGTTTTTGAATCCCTTCCAAATCATGATAAAAATTTAGGATTGATTTAAAATCAGGAATTTTTTCATAATATTTTTCCTGGAAAGATTTCACCAATCTGATAATTCCTTCCTTCTCTTCTTTTTTGCAGGAATCCATTCCCTTTGCAGTAATCCTCGTCCCGTAAGAATAAGAAAGATATTTCATGTCCGGAATGGAAGGAACAGTTTTCTCAAGATTTTCATCAAACACAACATTGCTCCACGGAATTAAATAATTCCACACCCCATAAGCTTTCAAGTACTGTTTCATTTTTTCATCAGAATTAACCCATTCTACAGGTTTGTAATTTTTTGGATAAAGACCCTGCTCAAGATTTTCCACAACAATTGTTGTTGCGATTGCATCCAGACCCATCCTGTTGCTCTCCTGTTTTACCCACACTCCGGCCCTTTTTAAAAAATCAACAAGTATTCTATGAGCTTCCTCAACAGTGGAAGCGTAAACCGTGGTTCCTGTTGTTGAAAATGCTTCATAAGGAAGGGACTGCAAATCCACTAAAGAATAGGATAGCACTAAGGGTTCTTTATTTTCAGTGCCTTTATCAAATAAAGTATGGACAATCTTTTTGGGTTCCTCAATTTGTTTAAAGAGAGTTGAAGGTTTTTCTTCATAGGTTAATTCATAAGCATTACCTGGTTCCTGTAGGCAAAGCCGAATTATTAAAGTTATCAAAGTTGAATCAAAAACACCAATTAAATCTATAACTTCCAACTGATCCCTAAATCTGTTTATTGCTTCCGGACTCAGGTTTGGCAGATAAGGGAAGGAAGGGCATTTTGTGCCTATTACTTTTCTATTTTCATCAACCCCGTTCAGTATTAAATTCTCAATTAAATCACCGGTTAAATGTCCGGAATCTCTTCCCGCAAGAATCAAATATCTTACATTTGGGTTTGAGATTGTGTTTGTTATCAGGAGTTCAACTCCTCTTGGGGTTAAACATGGTCCTGTTGCGCATACACCCGCATAAATTGCATGTTCCTGCAATTCCCTGTCCTGCGACGGGCAAATTAACATAACCGGATTTGCAACATCCCCAATATCATAGGTTCCCGCATTCTGAGGCCACTTTATCTCTTCCATTAACTTGTCTCTTGGATATTTTACCAGTTTTTGGGCTTTCTTCGGGGTTCTCTTAAACTCAAATTTTCTCCCATCAACGATAATTGAAAAATAATCAGGCAATTTACTCAAATCCCTGCCAGAACCGAGGAATTCCCGCAATTCTTTTAGATTCATATATAATATCCTAAATAATCTTGAAATATTCAGAATTTAACGGAAAAGCAGTATAAACACCCAAAGAATATAAATTATTTTATATCATTAGTTTATAATGATATCCAGAGTTGAATACGAAAATCAAGATATGTGCGCCGAGATGGAATCAGATTTCATAAAAAAAGGTAAAATTAAGGAGGATGTATTAAAATTGGACTATAACTCTTTGAAAACAGGTTCAGATTGTATTATATATTCTGGTGAATATAAAGGAGAACCTTTTAGTATGTTACGAGAATGGGATGACAAGTATATACACCTCTCAACAAAACAAGATAACAGATATTGTGAGGAATTAAAAGAGGTATTTACAGAGATTATTGGATATGGTCATATCGCAGAATATTCTTCAGATAATATATATGAAGATATTAAAACATTTGAATGGATGAGAGGTGATTTAGATTCAATGAGAATAAGGTTATATGAACTTCAAAAAAACCCTGAAATAAAAGATATAACTGAATTTGTTAACTTTTAGATTTATTATTAGATAAACCTAAGTATTTAATTTTATTCTTAATTATGGCAGAATTTATCTACAAGGGGAAAAAGCCAAAAGAGCTCTCAAGAGAGGAATTTGTAGAGTTATTGCCCTCTGAAATAAGAAGGAAATTCAAAAGAGGTCTTACAGAAGAAGAAAACAAGGTATTAACCGCAGTAGAGAAGTTTAAAGAACAAAAAGGGCGAAAGTTTATTAAAACCCATTGCAGAGATATGATAATTTTACCTGAAATGATAGGACACAAAATCGGGATTCATAATGGAAAAGAATTTGTCGCAGTAGATATTACTGAAGAACTTGTAGGACGTAGGTTTGGCGAATTCGCATTAACAAGAAAATCACTTCATCACGGTTCTGCTGGTATAGGCGCTTCAAAGGGGACAAAGTTTAGCGCTTCTAAGAAATAAATCAGAGAATATTCTATTGGATTTAATTGCCTGATAGTGCTAAAAATATTTAATTTTTTTAGTATATTTAATATGGGAACTTATTTAAAAAGGGACTGGAGCGATTTTATAAATAGTGAAACTAAAAAAGCAATAGGCTCTGCTACAATAAATGAAGAACTTGGGGGAATCGCATATTCTTTAAAACTTCTAAAAGAAGTCTGGATGGACTGGAATGAGAAGAACCCTGAATACCCGACGAATATTTATGAAGGTTGCGGCGATGCTTCGATGATTTTAGATATAGATAACAGATTTTTAGGCATTAAAAATCTTACGAATGGCAGGCTAAAACCTTTAATAGAAGAGGGGATGAATTTTCTATATGAGGATGGTGAACCTAAAGGCAGTTATAACCTAAAAAAAGATATATTAAATTGTGTAGATGATGTGTTAGCGCCTGAGAATACCTATACAGGGGAATTATACCAATATAATCAAATGTTGTACTTAATAGTTCCTGAAGAATCTCATTTTCAAAGAAATGTATATATTGATTTAAATACACCGCTTAGCAACCCAGAATATTAATGATTTTTTCCATTTTCATTCGTGAGATATGCCTGATTTTGCAATAAACCACTACTTATTAATTTTATTTGAAAAGGTTTATGTATAGCAGAAAAGTTGAGGGGGATGATATAGCAAGAGCATACTCAAATAACCTAAGAATATCAGTTAAAAACGCAAAACCAGTGTGCAAATCAGTGAGAGGTCTTGGATTACCTGTGGCAAAACAGTTCCTTGAAGATGTTTTGAAAGCAAAAAAGGATATTGGAGGTCGATATTACCCTAAAACAACCAAAGAAGTTTTAAATATTATTTTATCTGCTGAAAAGAATGCTGAGTTTAAGAATCTTGATACTGAAAACATGTACATTTTACACATAGCTTCCTTGGAAGGAACTCACATGCACAGGAGAAGGCACAAAAGGAACATTGGTTCAAGAATAAAAGCAGCCCATCTTGAAATAATTCTTAAAGAAAGAACAGGGAAAAAAGTAGTTGTATCCAAAACAAAGACTGAAACAGAAGTTAAAGATAAAATAAAAAGTGACTTAAAAACACAGATAACCAAAGAAATTGAAACAAAAATGAAAACTCAGATTGCGGAAGAAAAAAAGACCGAGATTAAAGAAGAAACAAAACAGGTTGTTGAAAAACCTAAAGTGGAAGAGAAAAAAGTTGAAACAGAAACTAAGGAAAAAACCGAAAGCAAAAAAGAAGAATCAAAAGACAAAAAAGAAGTAAAAACAAAAGTTGTTGAAGAGAAAAAATCCGAAATTAAACCTGAAACAAAATAAAAAATTAAACAAAAACAACTAAATTGAACTATATTTAATTTAATCAAATAGTATAATGTTCGGCGGTCCTTTAGAAATACTTAGTTTTGTGATTTTTATTGCCTTAATGTTTTTATTCCCAAAAATCATGCTATACCAGATTCTTACATTGTTAAATACAAAAGCCGCAAGTTACGAGGAAATGACAACAAAAGCACAGAAGATGATACTTAAAAAAATAGATAAAAAAACAAAACTTACAAACAAACAACTGAAAACCAGTATAGACAGGATAATGGAGACTTTTGTTGTTGAGCCTGATTCCATAGATCCTAATGGTATTGCAAAAAAGATTAGATATATTACAAACAGGCACGACAAAAAACTTGATTTATTTGTTGAGGATATTACTGAAGGATTTTCAAAAGAGTACCAGAGAAATTTATCCGCAAGCATAACCCACACAATTGGTTTATACCAGATAACAAAGATTATAAAACATTTTATTGAACTTATAAAACAAACAAAAAATTTCCAGATAGGAATGATACTGCAAATGCAATTACCTTTCATTGACAAACAAATGAAAGCATTGTATAGTTCTATCCCTGCTTTAATAGAAAGTATTCCTGTTGGAGATTGCATCGGTCCGCTTTATGCCGCAAATATAATCGGCGACTCAAAAACCGAAAAAATAGCTGAAGGAACTGTTGTTGCAAAGAAAAAACTTGAAGGAAAAGATGTCTTTATTTTAAAAGCTGATGGTCCGGGAGCAAACCTTGGAAATATTGATGAAGCTATTAGGAAAATTGTTGCAAAGAACAAAATCGATAAGATAATTACAGTAGATGCAAGCGGAGCTCTTGAAAGCGAAAAAGTAGGCTTAGTCGCAGAAGGAGTTGGGTTTGCAATGGGTCCAAGAGGAGCAGAAAGATTTTTTGCAGAGACTTTCCTCACAGATAAAAACATTCCTGTTGACGGAGTTATAGTTAAAATGAAACCTGAACAGGCATTAATGCCAATGAAAAAGGAGATTAAAGAAGCCCTGCCTCTTGTTGATGAAGCAGTATTGAGGTGCATGAAAGAAGTGAAAAAGAAAGTGGTAATTGTAGGTGTTGGACTTACAGTTGGTGTGGGAAACAACAAAAAAGCCGCAGAGATTGCAGAAAAGAAAATTGATGCTTATAACAAAAAAATTGAAGCAGAATCAAAGAAAAAAGAGAAAAAAGGGTTTTGGGCTAAATTATTTGGAGAGTGAAAAGGGTATTTAAAGTTTTATTACCATTTAATAGTATGGAAACTAATAATAATAGAAGGGATAACAGTGCCTATTTAGGTAACGGAATTACACCAAACTATCCAGGAATTAATTTAAATGGTTTGGTTGGTGATTGTGATCAATCTGAAGCGGGTCATCCTGCAAACGAAAGATACCAGAAATTTTTTGGAAAAGAAGCTTAATAGACCTTACTTATTTTAATTTTTATTTAATTTATGACACACCTAAAAAGACAAAAGATGCCTGGATTTTGGCCACTGCCAAGAAAAATGGAGAGATTTGCAGTTGTTCCTATCCCGGGACCGCATCCAAAAGCAACATCCATCCCTCTTACAATTATTATCAGGGACGTACTCAAACTTGGTAAAACAAGCAGAGATGCAAAGAAAATCCTAAATAACAAAGAAATTCTAGTAGATGGCAAAGAAATCACAGAAGGGAGGTTCCCTGTAGGATTAATGGATATTGTAACAAACAAAGGAAATAAAGAGAATTATCTTGTGCTTCCTTCAAAGAAAAGTTTTGAATTCAAAAAAATCAGCGATAAAGAAACAGATTCAAAATATTGCAAAATTATAGGAAAAACAATGGTAAAAAAAGGTCTTCAGTTAAATTTACACAATGGTAAAAATATCTTATTGTCAAAAGACGACAAAGACAAATATATGGTTTCTGACACAATAAAAATTTCAATTAAATCCAAAAAGATTATGGAAGTGGTTCCTTACAAAGAAGGAGCTGAAGTTTTAATCATAAGGGGCAGGAACAAAGGAGTAAAAGGAAAACTCAAAAAAATAATCATCAACAAAGACCTGCAGGGTCAGAGAGCTGATGTTGAAATTAACGGGGAAGATAAAATCTTTAAGAGAGATTTGATTTTCGTTGTTCCAAAAGGATTTTAATTATTTGATATATTTCTAAATAAATATCTTTATGAAAGAAAAACTATTTGCTTTTTTATTAATTGCGATTTGTTTATTACCCTTAACAATTGCGGATGGTTGTGTATTTGTTCCTGATTATAGCGAAGTCTATGCTCCCTCGCAAAAAGCGGCAATTTTCTGGGATGGGACAACCGAGACAATGATTTTATCCACAAAAATAAGCGTTGATAACTTAACCAATCTAGCCTGGGTTGTGCCAATCCCCTCCAAAGTAAAACCGGAAGTTGATGAAGGTGATATTCAAATTTTTTATGATTTAACAGATTTGTTTAATCCAAGAAAAGATTCTAAAGGTTGGGGTCTCGGAGTCATGAGTGGGGCGAGGGATAATCTCGGAGTTCAGATTATAGAAACCAAAAAAGTTGATATTTATGATATTACAATTCTGAAAGCAACCGATGCTTCAGTTCTTGTTAATTGGTTGAATGAGAATGGATATCATACTCCTGAAACCGCAATACCTGTTTTACAGGATTACTGCAACAGGAATGATTTTTATTTTATTGCAAACAAAATTAACTTAGCGAATAAATATGAGAATTTAACAGTTACAGAAGCAGACAGAATATGCGCCGAGGCAATTTCCATTCCAGATTATCTTATTGAAGATGAATATTTGGATGATGATATAAGATATTGGATAGGCTATGAAACAATATGTGAAAATGCATCTATTTCTGCGGTAAAAATTCTCTACAAATTAAAACAAGGAATATCAACACCATTAAAATTCACATTCCAACCAGAAAACCCCTTTTATCCAATGAAAATTTCAAGCATCAATGAAGGAGATACTGAAGTGAATGTGTATGTTTTTTCAGAAATTCCTATGAATGACGAGAAAAATGTTTTATCAATTGCAGAGATGACGTCTTTAACTGATTATTGGAAAGAGAAATATAACTTGACAAATGAGAAATATGTAACCCTATTATCTTATAATGGCGCTTTGAAGGATTTAAAAGAAGATTCTTATTTTGTATCAACTAAATATAAATCAGAGTTGGACCCGAATTATGTTTCCCTAAATGAAAAAGTTATGAATTCAATTTTCATAATTTTAGAATTCACATTTATCATTAGCTTCATCTTAGGTATAGGTTTCATAATAATAGGTTTTCCCTTTATTGTTGGTTACTTTGCCAAAATAGGTTTAAAAAAACTAAAAAATAAATATCTTTATTATATTCTTTTATCTCTATCTTTGCTGGGATGTGTTATATTATCCACACAATTACCCAAACAATTAATACTCCTTGAGTGCCTTGGTTTGTTAACTGGATTTTATGCTGCTCACAAAAATTCAAAAAAATGGGTTTGTATAAGTGCCTTACTGATTTTGATGGGCTTATTTATTATAGTTCTTTTCTTTTTCCCATATTATTTTTAAAAATATTTAGTTTAGATTATGAACTTCTCAATCCAGACAAAAGGATTCAATGACATAATTGACATCACAGATAAAGTTAGGGAACTTGTAAAAGAATCAAAAGTCGAAGATGGTATCTGCCTTGTTTTCTGCCCGGGTTCAACAGGCGGAATCACAACAATTGAATTTGAAAGTGGGGCTATTTCTGATTTGAAAACTGCTCTTGAAAAGATTGCTCCTATGAACCAAGACTACGAACATAACAAAAAATGGGGTGATGGAAATGGTTATGCTCACATAAGAAGCGCTTTGCTCAAACCATCAATGTGCCTGCCCGTGGAAAATGGAGATTTGGTTTTAGGAACTTGGCAGCAAATTATTTTTATTGACTTTGACAACAAACCGAGAAACAGAGAATTGATTGTTAAAATAAAATAACCTTATTAGTTTTATTGTTTAGAATAACTTGGATAATACTCGGGTGAACGTTGTTCAACAAAAAATACCTGATCTTTAGTTAAATCTGTTTTCTCAACCAAAGTTTCTTTTGAATCAAGATATAATCCAATCAAATAATTATAATTTATCTTTGAGCCCTTTCTTTCAAAATGTTTACTGATAGGTCTAAAAACAGGTTCATAAGGATCATCTAAATTAGTATCTAGTCTTGGATATAAATCCACTTTCTTTATTTCAGAATCTTCAGTATAATAAATAAATTCTATTGGCACATACCCGCTTTCAGTTGTTCCAATTCTAAGGTAATCATATTTAAATTCTCCCCAGACTTCATGACCAAATAGTATTTCAATACCACCTCCTTTAATTCTTGTAATAATATTTCTAAAAGCATCATCTAATAAATCAATACGACCTGAATGGAGATAATCATCTGAATCCTGTTCTACCCCACATCTAGTTTCATTTTGCTCACCATTCCACCCAGAACCATTTATGGCATAATCTTTCAAACTTTGCCTAACTTTCTTCCTATACTCTCTAACTTTCATTTTATTCCACTAATTAATAGTAATTTAAATTATAAATACCCTAATTTACAGGAAATCCCTCAGTGTCTTAAAACAGAACCAAAGATTTAAATTATAAATTTCTTATATAACCAAAATCCAATTATTATTATGAAAAAGCTAATTTTAATTACTCTAGTTATTCTTGCAATAATCTACGGTGTTTTCTATTACACAAACCCCCCGGCAGTGCTGGGTGAAAAAGAATCGGTTTATTCCTCAGGCACAATACAACAACCAAGACTTTCAATGTTTCTGTCAGATTATGAATACCTTCCTGAAACCTACAACAACCCCGAATATGAATTGCCTTTAGCAGAATTGCCGGAAAATTACCAGAGAGATTTCGTTGAAAGATTTGGAAACAACTTAACTGAAAAACAAATACAAATTTTACTGGATAACGGAGCCATCATTTTGCCAGGAAATGAATACGACCGGTTTGAACACGCTTATGCAAACCTTAACCAAAAAGATATACCTGTGTTTATAACTTCTGATTCTATTTTGCATTTATTCCACCTTGAATTTAATGAAATTCTTAAGAATCTTGAAATTAAAAAACTTTCCCCAATGCTAAAAGAATTTCTAAAATCTTTGATAAAAGAGTCAATGAGACAATACAATGGGTTTGAAGATGGAGAATTAAAGGAACTTTCAAAAAGAAATATTGCTTACCTGAGCGTTGCAATGAAACTGCTGGACCCTAATTATGTAGTCACTTATTTTGTTGCAGATGATGTAAACAAAGAACTTGAAAGGATAAAGAAACATGAAGGATTCTTCAAATCTGAAATTCTGAGCAAAGACTGCCCCGAGGAATGTTTAAAATTGGCTTACCCTCAATGGGAAGATGAAAAATGTGGTCAGGAAATAAAAGGAGGAAAAATATTTTATCAAAATAAAGAATGGGACTCTGTTGAATTTTACAGTGAAATATGCACAAGAGAATGTTACTGCGAAGATTACTCGCAATATGTTCCAAGAGGTCATTACACAAGTTCAGAAGGACTAAAACAATATTTCAAATCAATGATGTGGCTTGGAAGAATTACTTTTAAGATTAGAGGGGATGGGTGGACAAAACAGGCAATTCTATTAACTGATGCAGTAAAATCAGCAGAAGTTAAATTTGAAGGAAAAACCTATCCAGCTTCAGAAATTTACAATAAAATATATTCAATAACAAGTTTCTTCGCAGGAGTTTCAGATGACCTGACTTTTTATGATTACGATGAAGCCATAAAAAAAGTTTATGGGTATGGATTTGATGAAGAATTCACACTCACCATAAATGTCGCAAAAAAAATACAAAATGAATTAAATAACTCAGAAGGTCCAAAGATCCTTAGTGGGTTTGAAATTGACCTTGCTGGAAACCTGAAAGAACTGACACAGGGTTTAAGATTAATCGGACAAAGATATGCAATTGATTCCCATATACTAGGGGATTTAGTTTACAAAAATGTTGGACCTAATGTAAGATCACCTTATTATCAGGAAGTTCTGGATTGCGAATCAACTTATTCAAAACTTTCAAAACCAAAAGGCTTCTATACTACATGCACTTATATGGATGAAGACCGCACAAAATACTGGAATGAAGTTTGCAGTAAAGCATTAGAAATGCACTTGTTTGGATTTTGCGGGGGATTTAATGAATCCCAATTATATTCTGTGTGCAGATTTATGCCAACAGGACTGGATATTGTGAATATTCTTGGATCTGAGAAAGCAGAGCAGGTATTAAATGAACATTACAACAACGGATATTGCGGTTATGATAAAAAACAGTATGAATTAAAGACACTTGTAGATTCATACTCTGAAGAAATGTGGACAAAAAATTTATACAATACCTGGCTCTGGATGTTGCAGCCGGTTCTAAAAGAGAAACCCGAAGGATATCCAAACTGGATGAGAAGTGAAACCTGGAAATTAAAAGATTTAATTACTAGTTTATCGAGTTGGGCTGAATTAAGACATGACACAATTTTATATGTAAAGCAGAGTTATACCTGGGCAACCGCAACGGGAATAACCTCAATGCCAGATCCAATTGAAGCAAAATATTACGGTTATGTTGAACCAAACCCGGAATTATTTGCAAGGGCAAAATATGCCATTGATTTCCTTAAACAGGGATTGGGCGAACATGAAGTTATAACCGACGAAGTCAGGAGTTCCCTTGAACAAAGTTCTGAAATGATGGAAAAATTGAGAATAATTTCTGAGAAAGAATTAAAAGCAGAAAATTTAACAGAAGAAGATTATGATTATATTAAGTCCATTGACTCAAAATTTAATTCAATACTTGAAGACCTTGCGTCTGCTTTAAGCATAGAATCAGGTGGATGCCCTGTTGGAAAACAATGCACTGAAAAAACAGTTCTTGAAGGAAAAGATGAAGCTTTCAAAACATCAATGATTGCTGATGTTCACACAGACTCAAACACAAAAAAAGTTCTTGAAGTTGGAACAGGAAAAGTTGACTGGATTGTAATTGCGCATAAAGCAAAAGATGGGAGGATCGGAATTGCAGTAGGTCCTATTTTCAGTTATTATGAATTTGCCTGGCCTATGGATGACCGGTTAACCGATGAAAAATGGAGAAGTGAAATATTAAGTTCAACTGAGAGACCTATTTTGTACAGAGAAATTAATATGAGTTCCGTGGAAGGGGTTATTGTAAAATAGATTTTAATATTTAATAATAAGATAACCAACTATAAATATAACCTTACCAACAATTTATTCTTTTTTAATAAATACATATCCGAGGCTGAATATAGCAGCAATAAGAAAACTAATAAAAAAAGGATTGTAATTTATCCAAAAAATGAAAGATAAAATAGGCATGATTAAAATTCTAATAAAATTAAATATTATTTCTCTTGACACTATGAAACAAAAATAATCTTCTTTTTCTGCTAAATCATAACTCTGCGATGACCATGGTATATGCACTATTTTTTCACTCAAATTTTTATAAGAATCAATAAATAATATTTTATAATAAGTATCCGCAAAAATACGACCAATCCATGCAAAAAAGTATAGAATAGTTCCTATTTTTATGAGTTTTATTTTATTGTATTTATCCGTAATTTTTCCCATAAAATAAAATATCAGGAGAGAAATTAAAAGAGTTAATGAAATTATTAAACCAGTTTTAAAAATTGATCCTATTATCATTATTAAAAAAATAGGCCATATCATTCTACCAATTATTGATTCTACAGCATAACCAGAAAAACTAATAAAATTTCCCCTATCCTTCTTTGAAAATAATTTTTTTGTTAAATCTTCAAAAGTAAAATTTACTTTTTCATATGAATCTTTTGTAAAGAATAGTGGAACCGTCCCAATAATTAATAACAAAGAACTCGCTATAAATACAAATGTAAAATTAATATCCGCAATCACGCTTCCTATCAACGGAGCAGATGTTGTGGATAATAAAGTGATAACCCCTATGAAAGCCAATTCTTTACCTCTCTTTTTTCTTTGAGAATGATTAATATAATTTAAATGGTATCCATAGTTAAACAATATCATCCTTAATGATAATAATAGGGGTAGGATATAGAATAAAATAACATATTTATTTATAAATATTAATCCCAAATAATAAGTTATAATGAAAACAGTTGAAACAAGAATTGAATGTTTTTCTCCCATCCTTCCTACCAGTTTAGCGCCGGTATAAGAAAACACTAAAAAATAAAGTGAAACTAAAAAATAAAATATTATAATCTGATAAATTTCATAACCTAAATTGAACAAATAGATGGGAACAAAAATGTTAATTAAAGACTCACCAAAAGTCATAATAAATATTGAGATATAAAATTGATTGAATTCTTTGTTATTAAAAAAATTAAAATGTATTGAATTATTTAATAGACTCATATCATTAATAGATTTTAAATATGTTATATTTCACAAAAATTACTGCATAGCTCAATTAACACAACTAAAGAAATCTCATAGCTTCCATATTCATCGGAGCATAACTTTCAATATTGAATATGCTATGGATTGCTTCAGCCAATCCAATTGCTTTGGAAGATTCTCCGTGGTTGATTAAAACCCTTTTTGGTTTTTCTTTTAGGTGACCTATAAAATTAAGCAACTGTTTCCTGTCAGAATGTCCCGAAAGTCCATCCAAAGTTCTCACTTCAATATTGGATTCAATCTTTTCCCCGCTTGGCAACTCCACTTCTTTATCACCTCTTTGTATCCTGCTTCCAATAGTTCCGCGAGCCTGATAACCAACATTAACCAGTGTGTTTTTTGAGTCTGGTCCGAATTTTTTAAAGTATTCTAATATAGGACCTCCATTCATCATACCTGAAGTTGCAATAACCACATAAGGTTTTTCATCGCTCAATACCTGCTGTCTTTCAGCATAACTCGCAACATGGATAAACCTGTCAGATTCAAAAGGATTATTCCCGCTGATTATTTGTTTTTGAAGGTCTCTCGCAAGATATTTTGGATAAGTTGAATGGATTGCGGAAGCGTCATAAATCATCCCATCAATATAAACAGGGATATCCACTTTGTGTTTTTCAAGAATAACCATTATCTCCTGTCCTCTTCCAACCGCAAAAGAAGGCATTAATATTTTACCTCCTCTTTTGCTTGTCTCTTTAATTATAGAAATTAATTCTTTTTCCGCATCTTCCAGTCTCGGTGTTACATCATTTGCAGCTCCATAAGTGCTCTCCATTATCAAACCTTCGCACCTCATAAACTGCGTGAATGCAGGATTAAGTAAATTAGAAACCGAATATTTTATATCGCCAGTATAAATTATATTTGCCTTCCCATTCGCAATATTAAAATGGGATATTGCGCTTCCAAGCAGGTGACCAGCATTTTCAAAAATCAACCTGATATCAGAAGTAATATCTGTAACTTCCTTGTATTTTAAAGGTATCGTGTTCTTTATAGCCTTCTTTATATCTGAACTTGTATACACACTCTTACCATACTCTTTTTGCATTAATTGTATGGTATCCAGTTGCAAAAGAGCTGAAAGTTCTCTTGTTGGCTCTGTGCAATAAACCGGACCATTATAACCCATCTTGAAAAGATAAGGTATAAACCCGCTATGGTCAAGATGTGCGTGACTTAACACAATTGCGTCCAAAGTATCTATATTAAAATCAGAAGAAAAAATAGGATATTGGTCTTCTCCTGTAGCTCCTGTAGAAAGTCCGCAATCAAGCATCACATTAGAATTTGGAGTCTGCAATACAAAACAACTTCTTCCAACTTCCCTGCAACTTCCCAAAGAGATAACCCTCGCATATTTTGTTTCTTTAGGCTCTCCCTGATAAATATTTTTCCCCACACTATTTAAAAATCTTTTCCTGTACTTGGAACTCTGAACTAAAACATTCCTTATTACCTCAACATGATGCGATTTTGGGGAAGCAACTCTCTGCACAAGAGGAATCCATAAAGTTTCATGTTTAATTCGCCTAACAGTTTCCCCCATTTCCCCAATAGCTTTCTGAGGAAATTTAACTATAATCGTAACCTTTGAAAAATCCGGCTCAAAAGAAATATCTGATATCTCAGCATCACTTGGCACAATTTCCTTGATTTTTTTGATAGTATCTTCTGTGGAAGGGAGTGTATCTGATTCAATTCTTATCTCAACTCTCTTTTTTATTTTCTCCACTATTTCCCTTACCTTTTCATCCTGTCTCAGGAAGAATTCCTTATCCCGGGTGTAAATAACAATTTTACTGCCCTCGTAGTGAATTCTCGCGTCCAGGAGTTCAGGAAGAAGCTCCTTAACTATTTTCAGATAATCCATATTTAAACAACTGCCGTAAACGGTTTAAATCATAAATCTGATAAAATAATCAGCAATAAACCGTTAGAATACGGATAGTATAATATAATTAATTTAATATTTATATAAGAAATTCCTGGATTTATGGCAATAATTTATTTTTCTAACCAGAATTCATACTGTCCTAAACAGTATTCTTTTGCTATTTGTTCTATTTTAGTTTCTTCTGTTTTTTTTCCTTCCTCCAGTTTACCTATAATTTCACCCATTTTGTGGAAAGAATTGACAATTTTCAGGAAGTTCTCATCATCAAAATCCTCTGTTTTCAAATCAATTATTTCACCATCAAAATATTTCACGGGATATAAATTTCTTTCGTCGGCCTTTAAACTAAGAAATTCTTTTAAGTAATCTCCCTGTTCAACAAAAACCTTATAATCTGTAGGGGCTTCAATTTCTATTGATTTCACTTCAAGATTGGTATCTGGTTCTAATGTTTTGGGATGTTTCAAATGACTCCCGATTATATTTTCATATGATATATTTAACCCAAGGTTTAATGGAATCTTAGGATAAAGCGATATACCTAAATCATCTGTTTTTATGCGTGTTGGTGTTAAAGAATATTCCCTATAAACTTCTGCCGGATACTTATTTTTGACTAAATCAATAATCTCCTGCTGATTTACCATAAATTTACTTTTTTAAAATAATTAATATTCTTGTTAGTTAATAGGTGAAGTTGTATAATAAGGATTATTAACTTTGAATGTGCTTGTTCTGGTGATTGTTACTCTATAATTTGCGTCTGATTTTACACCAAAATTAAACTTGGTTGCGTCATCCGGGAATCCTGTTAAAGTTATCTTTACACCAGAATACACAAACTTTTTTTCTTTTTGTTTTAAGGTTAATTTATTATTAAGCCATATAAGATTAATTTCTCCATTCTCGCCAGATTCGCATTTCACAATATCATCTTCAGACACTTCCACGCTTTCATCACAACTCAATTTGATATAATCTTTCGCCTGTTCTCCGACTAGAGATAAACTAATTTTATCGCTTATTGCTCTTTTATAATTACCTTCCACTTGGAATATTATTACACCTCTGGCAGATTTACAATCTGATTCTTCAGTAAATCCAATATCTATCTTTTTATCATTGGCATTTGCGCAGAACCAATAACTGCCATCTTGATGTTTTATTATATCAAAATTATCTTTAGTCTTGCAATCAGCTTCATCAGTTGCATCAATTTCTTCTCTCATAGTACAAGTAATATATCCGTCGCTGTTATATTTAGGCACACCCCTATAACTGCCACATATATCAGTAGAAACTCCTTTTAATATCTCTCCAGTCGTAGAAGATTCTTCATAAACTGCTTCGCAATGATGAGGTTTAGATTCTTCTTTAGTGTAGCTGGCAAGGCAATCAACCATACATTCAAGTTCCTTTAATTCTGAACATACTTTTTTGCACCAGATAGACTTTTCATCCTCATCAGACAGATATACGGTATAGTGCACAGTTTCTCCCCTCAGACTAATTTCATCTTTTTGCCTTTCATTCTGGAAACTTATTGGTATTATTGCTTCCTTATATCCATCTCCTGCGCCTTCCCAGATTAGAGGAATAAAAGTATACATTAACACATTTGCAGGTGCAGCTTTTTCCCTTGCAGAAACAACTTCAAATCTTCTAATTTCATCAACATTCTTTACTGCCTCTAATTCAAGATAAGATTCTGTCTGGTAATCATAAGAATAAGTTGTTTTTATTGTTCCATCAAGCCTCACCTTGTTTTGCGCATAAGTACATTCTCCGTCTCCTTTCCAGGGATCACTTACCTTACCCATCATACTATAATGATGTGTCTGGTATGGCCTTAAACTATCAATAAAACCTCCAGAAGTCCTGCTAATATTAAGGGATTCCAATTCACAGTTCCTGTATTTTTCACCAGTGCTGTTAATCAACACATTAACCGCATGATAATCTCCCCTATTTTCAAGCACAGTCCATATTTGTATTGGCATTTTCGCATAAATCTCCACATCAGGTTGTATTTCAAATTCTCTAATCTCAAGACCAAAATCTTCAGGCTCTTCTTCAATCACTTTCTCCTGATCAGGTCCGCACTCCTGTGAATAAGCCATTGGGTTTGTGAAAATCAACATCATGCAGTGCATTTGTTTTTCCGCCAATTCCGGCATACCCGACATACTTTCCTTAATACCTTTCATAGGACCGGCCAGTTCCTCAGCATAAGGTCCATAAAGCAAATACCCGAAAACCAAAAATATTATTGTAATTGTAATTGCGCCCCCTTCTTTAAACGGATAAGCAACCAATAAAATAAGAGCTGCATCTATTAAAGCGAACCACATGAAACTGGTACCAACGATACTTATATCAAGGAAATAATTCATGAACAAAACTGTATTGAATGCAATAAGGAAACCGCATAATGCAGCTTTCATTATATACCCAGCTTCAATTGCTCCTTTCATATTCTCGCCTGTTTTTCAAATATCCTGTTTTGCTTCCTGCAAAACATTTTTTCAGATTTTGTCTGAAAATTTTTCCCAACTAAATTTTTTCCAATCATTTTAGTTTTCATTTTTTTCCTTAGCCGATTCTGCCTCTGCAGTTTCTTTTTCCACTTTGGCAGTTTCTTTCTCTGCTTCTGCGGCTTCTTTCTCTGCTTTTAATTTTTCTTTCTCAGCACCTCCCTCCCAATCCTCCAAATTTTTACCTTGTCTATTTTGCATACTTTCATAATATTTTGTCGCTGCTTTGGCTTCTTCTGTTTGTGCTTTATCTTTTTCAGCATTTCCTTCACCTTCTTCCATTGACCAAAATAATATCAAAACAACTGTATTAAAAAGACCAAATCCTGCTAATAAAGGCCACGAAAAAGTAACATAAAGATAAGATGCTGCATATTGGGCACCGCCAATGAAAAGAACAATCCCTGTCCCGGTCATTATAAATTCAATAAAATGTTCACCAAGCGCAGTTTTTCCGAATATCTTGGATACAAGCATCAATAGAACAGGTATTGTAGCAACATAATATCCAAAAAAATAGTATAAAACAATGGTTGCGCCGCTTAACCCTAAAACATATTCAACAAAATGTCCCTTACCAACAACTTTTTTTCCAAATGCGAAATATGTAACTATTACTAAAAGTGGTATTGCAGCAATTATAGGACCAAGTTGAAAATATACAATTAAACTTCCTAT
>JAUWTN010000014.1 GCA_030614705.1 Candidatus Aenigmatarchaeota archaeon | reverse complement strand
TTTGAAACAAAATTAAAACCTTGTTTTTATTTCCGAACTTTTTATCATTGAGATTATTTCGTTTTTTAGTTTCTCAAAATTCTTTTTTGTTCCACACCCGTAAAATATTACATGTTTCTGTTTATCAAAAAACGGAACTATTCCAAAATATCCTTTTAATCGAATTGATTTAAATGGTGTTTTGTCATCATATTTTGGGATAAAAGCGGTATGATTAAAAAAATCTTTTTTCCCTTTGAATTGTTTATAATATAATCTTGAAGCGAGGTCTACAAGAAAACTTTTTGTTTTATTGCTATTATCAGAAGTTGTAACATACTCGCCTAAAAACAGGTGGCATGTGTGCCCGCTGGCAATTTTGAATTTTTTTACAAATTTAACCTTTTCATAATCCATTATTGTCGGGGATTCAAAGTTCATATAAAATTTTAGCCAGGTATTCTGGTCCGCAATTCCAAGTTTATTATAATCAATAATTTTTATTTCTTTCGTTCCTTTTTTAATTCCGAAATGGTTGTTTGATTTTGCTATATAATATCCAAACCAGGCCTGAAAATACTTTGATTTTTCATCAAATCTAATTGATTTACCATCTTTGCCAATATTGCCTATAGTCCAGCAATTTGTACCCCGAATGTGGATGGGATACCAGAAGAAATCCATTGTGTGTGGAACAACCCCATGCATCCACCCAGGTCCGATTTTGTTGATTTTTACTTTTATTCCGAGCATCCGCTGGTCAATCTTTCTGAATAAAACTGAAAAAGGGTACACTATTTCAGCGAGTATTTTGGTTAACATTATGTTAATTAGGATTAAATTATTTGAGGTGAGTTGAATTATGGAATTTTCAGAAAACGCTATTTTTTTGCTTTTGACCTGAGAAGTAAAATTTTAGCGTAAAAATACCTGAAAAATCCATTAATTTAACCAAATTAGTTTATTTCATAAATATTTTAAACTAAAATTTTCTCCAAAGTCTTTTTCCCAATCAACCGCCCAGCCGTAATTTTATTCTCCCGAATGCTTTCAACATTCTTGATCCCGGCTTTATACAATTTTCTTGCCTTAACCCGACCAATCCCTTTTATCCTAATTAGTTTCAAAAGTTCTTCTCTGATTCCATTCTTAAGTCTCAACCGAAGTTTATTAAGTTCTTCAGCAATTTCATTTTTATCTTTTAGTTTTGCAAATTCTTCAGCAGCATAGAGAACCCATTCAGCATTTGATATTTTCATATACAGTTCTCCGGGAGTAACAGAATATTCTTCAAGCATATGGTCTTCGGTTCTCTCGGAAATCCAGTCATTTAATAGCATTGCTGTTTTCAAAGATTGCAAAAACAATCCATAATCAAAATCATAAGGTTCAGGCACATCACTTAAAAATAAATTTTCATTTTTCACAATAAAATCCTCAAATTCTTCAGCTTCATTATTTTTAACTCTGAGTGAAGGATATAATTCTGAACAGGAAGAGACTGAGTGGAGGTAAGACATTGGAACCGTTTTGCTGTTAACTCTTTCAAGAGAAAGCAGAAGTTTGTGCGCGGATAAAGGATCAAGATAAAGTTCTGAAACTCTTTTTCCAATAGGAGTTGCTTTAAATTCTTCCAAATCAAGAAACCCAAATTCTTCAAGTTGTTCAAGGATACTTTCAATTTTTATTTCAAGTTCAAGAGATGCTCCGAAAGTGTACCCAAAAAAAGTTTTTCCAAAGAAATCAATTAATTTTTCCTTTGAATAAATAAATTCTGTTGCAATCAATGAAAGAATCTGCATTCTCAAAACAGGTTCCATTGACAGTTTTGAAACAATTGGTTCGACCTCCCCTAAAAGATATTTATCTCTTAATTCAATCGCAACATTTTCATCTTTTGCAAGCAGTAATGCCAGACCATTGGAATCATATTTTGGTCTGCCAGCTCTACCTAACATCTGCTGCACTTCCAGATTGGGGATGTACTGCGAAAACCCGCCTGAGAATCTTTTAATATCTCTTACAATAACAAGGAAAGCCGGAAGGTTTAAACCCGCCGCAAGTGTTGTTGTGGCGCAGATGACTTTTATTTTATTTTCCCTAAATGCCTTTTCTATTTTGCTTCTTTGTTTATTCATAAGTCCGGCATGGTGAAATGTTATCCCGTGTTTTAAGCACCCCGCAAGTTTCCTGCATTGTTTTGTCGGTGTTTCAAGAGCTTTAAGAATTTCAGTTGAGACTTCATTTTCAACAAGAGGAAATTCTTTTGAAAGTTTTTCCGCAAGACTTTCAGTATTTCTTCTTGAAGATAAAAAAATCAAAACCTGTTTTCCTTTTCCAACAACTTTTTTGACTATTGAATTTAAATCAGAACATTCCACTTCTTTGGTTTCCCCGATAAAGATAAGTTTGTTGTCCATGAAAATTCCTTTTTTAAGAGGGACTGGTCTGTAATCGCTTAGCACAAGACCTGCTTCAAGCCACTCCGCAAGGTCATCGCAATTTGAAATTGTTGCGGAGAGAGCAATAATCTGAGGCGAGTAATTTTCTTTAAGCAAAGTCAGGACAATCTCAAGGGTCGGACCTCTGAAAGGGTCAGTCAATAAATGGGTTTCGTCCGCAATAACAAGCGAGATTTCAGAGAGCCATTCTGTTTTGTGTCTTATCAGTGAATCAAGTTTCTCTGAAGTCAGGATAATAATATCTTTATCTCTTAGATATCTGGAAGCGGAATCAAGGTCTCCGGTTGAGACCCCTATTTTCAATCCGAGTTTTTCATATTTTTCTTTGAAGTCATCATATTTTTCATAGGCAAGCGCTTTCAAAGGAACGATGTAAACTGATTTCATTTTTCGTTTCATCCAGTTGTTTATCATTGCAAGTTCCGCGATAATTGTTTTTCCTGAAGCAGTCGGACTCGAGACAACAAGATTAATTCCTTTCATCAGACCTTTTTCAAGGGCAAGTTCCTGCACAGGATTAAATTTTTCAATATTTGACAATTTTTTAACAATTTCAATTGGCTCCATTAATTAGTTTGATTAATTTTTTACAGAATAATTTAATTCAATTGCTTTTTCAGCGTAATCTCTATTTTTATTAAAATATTCAATCAAATAATCTTTTGTTAAGTCAGTAAATCCTTTTATTAACTTAAATTCATCAGACCTACTTAAAACATCAATTTTTTCTTCAGGAAACTGTTCTAAAGCATTAACCCATCTTTCACAATAATTCTGCATTTCATAAGGATTCATTAATTTGGTAATCATTTCTTTATTTTCCTCAAATTCTCTGGATGAATTTTCTTCAATTATTTTGGTATTTTCCAAAATATAGAATGCGGGTTTACTATATTCTTGATAAATATCCACTAAAATGTTAGTTTCCTCCATTGTAATAACTCTCGGTTTTTTTGGGTTTAAACAATGCACATATTCTAAATTATCTTCAACAATTCCAACCCATAGTTCTGAATCAGTCTGTTGTGGAATCATATATATTGAATTATCTTCTTCCAATAGCCAGCCTGGTTTTAGGGCAAGAAATTCTGATTTTTTGTGATTTATCTGATTCATCAGGGGATCACCGCTTCTGATAGGAAGATGAAACCAAAGACCTCTATAATCAATTTTTTCCCAACTCATAGATAGACAAATTATTAAATTTTAAATAGATTGTTAAATAACTCGTCAATAATCAATTATATCTCTTACCGCTTCCAGATAATGAATATTTCCCCCCAAGAACTTTTTCCTTCCCTTTTTGATTAGCCATTTTTGCCAAATCCTTAATAGAAACTCCATTTTGTTCCAGTTCTTTCATCTGGTGATAATACTGTTTATATGGGGCGGATAAAGAGTTGTAATAAACATTAGCGAACATTGTTTCGCCTTTTTTCAGTAATCCTTCTATGTTGGTATAAACTGTTAATCCCTCAATAAAATCTTCACCAACAGCCATTGGCAAGTAAGGAAGAGCCTTCATATGAGCTTCATGAGTTTTCTCGTGAAATGGGGCTACAAGACCCTTATATTTATGAACTGCCTGTTCTGTTTCGTTTAACACTATGCTTTCGGGTTTGCACCCATAAGGAGTACAAGTTGTTTTAGTAACACCCCCAACACCTTCAGGCAATTTATCTAATACGGGTTTTATTTTTGGATTATAAGATGCTCCAAAATATTCCTTTGAAATAGAATTTACATAACCATCAAGAAAATTTTCTTCCTGTTGCGAGAGTCCTATTGGTATTCCCATAATTGAAATACAAAAATTTTAAGTAATTTATGCTCCTGAGAAATTGTAGGTTTATAGTCACTCAGAATGAAAAAAGAGAAATCCTTGAGAATAAGGACATTTTAATTGAAAACGGGAAAATACTTGAAATTGGAAACAATCTGAGTAAAAAAGATGAAGTGGTTGATTGCTCAGATAAAATAATTATACCCGGACTGATAAATTCCCACACTCATGCGGCAATGAATTTATTAAGAGGTGTTTCAGATGACAAAAATCTTCAGGAATGGCTAAATGAGGATATCTGGCCAAGGGAGGCAAAAATAAACGGAGAACTTTGTTATCAAGGAACTTTACTGGCAACAGCGGAAATGTTATTAACCGGCACAACATGTTTTAATGATATGTATTTTCATACTGGAGATGTTGCGAGGGCTGCGGAAAAATCCGGGATGAAGTGTTTTTTAGGTCAGGTTATGCATGATTTTTTTGATGAAGATAAAACAGACGATGAAGTTAAAAATGCTGAGAAAGAAATTACTAAAATTGTTGATTTGAAAAATGAAAGAATAAAGCCAGCCATAACCCCGCATTCTGTTGAGACCTGCTCTGATGAATTATTAATCAAAAGTAAAGAATTGGCGAATAAATATAATTTGCTTCTTCACATGCATTTATCTGAAACAGAAAAGGAAGTAAATGATTGCTTAAAAAACCGGGGGAAGAGACCATTGATTTTGCTTGACAATTTGGGTTTGATAAAAAATAAATTTATCGGCGCTCACGGGATTCATTTTAACGAAGAAGAAATAAATTTGTTAAACAAGAACAATTCTTTTATCATTTATAATCCCTGCTCAAACGCAAAACTTGCAAGCGGTATCTGCCCTGCCAGAGAACTAAATTATCTTTGCATCGGAACAGACTCAGTTGCGAGTAACAACAATTTAAATTTATTTGAGGAAATGAAATTTGGTGTTCTTTTACAAAGGGTGAAATATAATGATGTAGGTGCAATGAGCACCCAAAGAATTTTTGATTCTGCAACAATAGAGGGAGCAAGGGCTTTGGGAATTGAAAAAGAAACCGGAAGTATTGAAATTGGGAAAAAGGCGGATTTGGTTTTGATTGACAAGAATAATATTTTCTTAAATCCAAATCATAACATAATCTCTAATTTAGTATATTCCTTTAACGGGACTGTGTCTGATGTAATGATTAACGGGAACTTTTCTGTAAGAAACAAGGAAATTGTGAATTTTGATTTAGGGGAATTGATTGAGAAAGTTGAGAATTTCAGGGAGTTATTTTAATCAGTAATTTAAAACCCAAAGTACCCCAAAATTCCAGCAGCATTCCGTAAAATAAACCTATAAATACTTTAAATTCTAATAATTATATGTTATATATATCTAACATTAAGTTAGAAATAGACCACAGGGTGAAAAAATGAAAATGAGAAAAGACAAAGACATCTTATCATTTATCGGGGTGGGTTTGGTTACCATTTTACTTGGAAGTATTGTGTTATTTTCTCAAATAGATTCCAAGACAATAATGGTTCTTGGAGGAATATTAATTCTTGTCGGTATAATGGCTTGTATTATGGGATTGGTTGTATCAACAAAACCAAAAACCGAGTTAATACAAGATGAAAGAGTTACAAGAATTAATGAAAAGGCAGGCTGTCATGCCGGTTGGATGATTGTGCTATCAGTAATAATTTTATTTAATGCAAACAGGATTTGGTCGTTGGGTGTGGAACTTGAAGATATGTATTATACAGTTCTTTTTGTTGGAATGATTTCCTGGAGTGTGCTTAGATGGATTTATAATAAAAAAGGTGATGTAAAATGAAAAATGTGCTTTGGTATCTGGGTTTTTTATCTCTTGTGAGTTTGTTATATTTTGTTGATGGGAAAACTGCATTTCTGTGGTTTCTTTGTTTTATTCCTTATTTTGGAACCTATAACGCAAAGGATGAAAGGATTGAATTAAATACAGGGAAGGCAACAAGGAATGCTTTCGCATACACCATATTTTTCGGAGTCGGAACAATAATTTATATTTATCTAACAGGCAGCACAGAATTATTCGCCCCTGCGTTTGTGGCCCTTTTTGGCGGTTCTCTTATTGTGTGTCTCGTTTCTTTGTTTTATTATGACAAAATGCGTGGATGAATTGAAAGAAATGAACTTCAAATGAAAACTAAAATCAAAGAATTTCGGGCAAAATATAATTTAACACAGGAAGACCTCGCAAAAAAAGTTGGCGTCAGGAGAGAGACAATAGTATTTCTTGAGAGGGGGAAATATAATCCTTCTCTTAAATTAGCCCGAGATATATCAAAAATCTTAAAATCAAAAATAGAAGATATTTTTCTTTTTGATGAAGATTAAAAAATTATCTTGATTAAGTTTATGAGCGAGAACAAAACCGGAAAAATTGATAAAACTGAAAAACACAAAACACCAAAGAAAGAGGATTTAAATAGCAAAGAACAGGAAGAAGATTATCTTGACCAGTTAAAATATCTTCAGGCAGATTTTGAAAATTACAAAAAAAGGATTTCTAAGGAAAGAGAAGAATTTGTAAATACTGCAAATGAAAATTTGATAAGAGAATTATTGGCTGTTTTGGATGATTTTGAAATGGCAAATACTCACGCAAAAAATAAGGAAGCTGCTGAGGGGTTAAATTTGATTCACAAAAATTTACTAAAAATCCTTGATAAGTTTGGATTAAAGAAAATTGAAACAGAAGGAAAAAAGTTTGACCATAATTTTCATGATGTTTTATTGAAAGAACCTTCAGATAAAGAAGAAGGGACTATTTTAGAAGAATTGCAGGCAGGTTATCTGCTGAACGGGAAGGTGGTCAGACACTCAAAAATCAGGATTTCCGGGGGAAAATAAGATTCAGTCTCGAAATTAATCACTAAAACACTTTAAATTTTTTTACTTTAAGTATTAATGGCAAAAGAGAAAATTATTGGGATTGATTTGGGAACTTCTAATTCACAGGCTTCTGTGATGATGGGCGGAAAACCAACAATAATCCCTTCAGCAGAAGGTTCTACATTATACGGGAAAGCATTTCCTTCAGTTGTTGCTTTTACAAAAGATGGTCAGTTGCTTGTTGGGGAACCGGCAAGAAGGCAGGCAGTTTCAAACCCGGAAGGAACAATCTCAGAAGCAAAGAGGAAAATGGGCGAAGATTATAAATATAAAATTCATGGAAAGGAATACACCCCTCAACAGATTTCAGCTTATATTTTACAAAAAATAAAAAAGGATGCAGAGGCTTTTATAGGAGAACCTGTCAAAAAAGCGGTTATAACGGTTCCGGCTTATTTTGATGACAACCAGAGAACCGCAACAAAAGATGCGGGAAAAATTGCGGGACTTGATGTTGTAAGACTGGTCAATGAACCAACCACAGCTTCAATGGCTTATGGTATTGACAAAAAGGATGAAGCAAAAATTTTGGTTTTTGATTTCGGGGGCGGAACTCTTGATGTTACAATAATGGAATTTGGAGACGGCACTTTTACAGTTTTGGCAACACATGGAGATACCCACCTTGGTGGAACTGATATGGACAAAGTTTTGGTGGATTATGTGACTGAAGAATTCAAAAAACAGGAAGGCATTGAGATAATGAATGATGCCATGGCAGTTCAGAGAGTAAAAGAAGCTGTGGAAAAAGCAAAGATTGAACTTTCAACTGTTCTTGAAACAGAAATTAATTTACCTTATATTACTGCAACAAAAGAAGGACCAAAACATCTTGTTATGAAAATTACCCGAGCTAAGATTGAGGAACTTGTTGAGCCAATAGTTGAAAAATGCAGGAAGCCAATTGAGCAGGCAATAAAAGATTCAAAATTATCAAAGGAAACTATTGGAAAAGTTATTTTGGTTGGAGGTCCGACAAGGATGCCAATTGTGCAGAAATTTGTTGAAAATTTTGTGGGAAAACCCGAGGGCGGAATTGACCCAATGGAATGCGTTGCTCAGGGAGCCGCGATTCAGGGAGCTGTTCTTTCCGGTGAGGTGAAAGATTTAGTTTTATTGGATGTAACTCCTTTAACTTTAGGAATTGAAACTCTTGGAAGCGTTATGACTCCACTGATAGAAAAAAACACAACAATACCAATAAAGAAAAGTCAGATTTTTTCAACAGCTGCTGATATGCAGACTGCTGTTACCATTCATGTTTTGCAGGGAGAAAGACCAATGGCAAGCGACAACACAAGCTTGGGTAATTTCAATCTTGTGGGAATTCCTCCATTGCCAAGAGGCATGCCTCAGATTGAAGTAACTTTTGATATTGATGCAAGCGGGATATTAAATGTAAGCGCAAAAGATATGGGAACCGGAAAAGAACAGAAGATGACAATTACAGCATCAACAAAATTATCTGATGACGAAGTTGAAAAAATGGTTAAACAGGCAGAAGAACATGAAGCAGAAGATAAAAAAAGAAAGGATGAAATTGAAATAAGAAACAATGCGGATTCAATGATTTACACAACCGAGAAAACTTTATCTGAATTGGGCGACAAATTGTCAAATGAACAAAAAGAAAAAATTGAAATTAAACTTAAAGAAACCAAAGAAATTTTGAAAGATAAAGATACTGCCAAAATTAAAGAGAAAACCGAAGAACTCACAAAAGTTGTTCAGGAAGCCGGAGCCTCAATTTACCAGCAGGCTGCCCAGCAACAGGCTCAGGAACAGCAGGCAGGTCAGGGTGAAGAGAAGAAGGATGAAAAGGAGGGAACTAAGAAAGATGATGGGGAGAAAGTAGTGGATGCAGAATACAAAGTTGACGAAGATAAAGGGAAAGACGAAAAGAAATAATTTTTAAAAGAATAAATCTAATACAATAATGAACCAAAAAAATGTTGACAGAATAAAACTCAAAGACAAGGAAATAATTCTTATAGGCACTGTTCACGTATCAAAGAACAGCGTTGAACTTGTGGATGAAATAATAAAAAAGGAAAAACCCGATACAGTCGGAGTTGAGCTTTGCGAAAACCGCTACAAATCCTTGACTTCAAAGAAGAAATGGGAAAACACAAAAATAACAAAGATAATAAAAGAAGGGAAAACTTATTTATTTTTAGCAAATCTTCTGCTCGCTGGTTTCCAGAAACGGATTGGAGAAGACCTCAAAATAAAACCTGGGGCGGAGATGGCTAAAGCAATCGAATCAGGGAAAAAAGCATCCGCAGATATAGTTCTTCTTGACAGGGATATTCAAATAACTCTTAAAAGAGCATTGAAGAAAATGGGTTTCTTTGAAAAATTCAGAATTCTATTTAGTTTAATCTATGGAGTTATCTTTCCTGAGAAAATGGAAAAGGAAGTGATTGAACAACTTGAGGAAAAAGATATGATAACCCAGATGATGGAAGAATTTGGAAGAGAAGTGCCTTCCGCAAAAACAGTTCTTATTGATGAGCGGGATATTTATATTGCAAACAAAATCCTTAACTCAAAAGGCAAAAAAATAGTTGCTGTTGTTGGGGCAGGTCATGTTGAAGGAATAAAAAAACACCTAAAGAAAAAGGAAAATATTGAACCTCTTGAAAAAATCCCTGAAGGTTCAAAGTGGGTTAAAGGAATTGCTTATTTAATACCTGTAATTTTTCTTGGGATAATTGCTTACGGGTTTCTCCACCACAAATCAATTGAGTTAACTTTTACTATGTTATTATATTGGTTTCTTATAAATGGAACATTATCCGCGCTTGGGGCAATTATAGCTCTTGCTCACCCATTAACAATAATATCAGCCTTTCTTGCAGCGCCATTCACTTCTTTAAACCCCACAATAGGAGCAGGAATTGTTGCTGGACTAGTTGAAGCCAAAGTAAGGGAGCCAAGAGTGAAGGATTTCCAGAATCTGAGCCAGATAACAACCATGAAAGGCTTTTACAATAACCGAGTATCAAGAATTTTATTGGTTGCGGCTTTTGCGAATATGGGGAGTGCTATAGGCACTTTTGCGGCATTGCCTTATTTATTGAGTTTAATTTAATCAATATATAAATTAAAAATATACTTTCTAAATATAGTAACATTATTAATATGAAGTTTATGTTATTATGAAACCCCATTCAAAATTTTATCAGTTTGTGGAGGATGCTGTTGATAATTATGGGGGTTTATTTAATTCTCACCTTCATCTGGATAGGGCAGGGACTCTTGATAGAAAATATTTAGGACATATGGGGATGAATCCCATAGAGGCTTCAAGTTATTCTTTACGCACCAAGCAGAATCTGACTGGGGATTTGCATAGAGGTCTTGCTTATGAGGAAGAAGATTTAAGAATTAGAATCGAAGATTATTTGAATCAGTTGATTGAGTTGGGAACTGTAAGAGCGGACTCTTTCATTGATGTTTCTTCTACAGACATAGGATTGCGCGCTTTGGATGTGGCTTTGGATTTGAAGGACGAAAAAAAGAATGAAATTGATTTTAGGATTGGAGCCTATCCAGTTTTTGGTTTTAAGGATGATGAACCTGAGAGGTGGGATTTATATATTGCTGCTGTGGATAAAGCGGATTATTTAGGTTGTTTGCCGGAGAGGGATGACAAAAATTATCATCCCCATCATATTGGTTATACTGAAAGTGTTAAGAGAACTCTTGAACTTGCAAAGGAAGTTGGAAAACCAATTCAATATCATGTTGATCAGGCAAATGACCCAAGAGAAAAAGGAACAGAAACTTTGGTTGAAGCAGTAAAATGGTTGGGGACACCGGAGATTAAAGAAGAAGGACCTTCAGTATGGGCGGTTCATGCAATTTCTCCTTCAACATATCCAGAGGAAAGATTTCAAAAATTATTAGCTGGTTTATATGAGCAGAAAATTGGAGTAATCTCTTGTCCAACCGCAGCTGTTTCAATGAGGCAGTTAAGACCATTAGAAACGCCGACATATAACAGTATTGCAAGGGTTTTAGAGATGCTGGTCAAGGAGATACCCGTGAGGATTGGTTCTGATAATATTGCTGATGTTTTCCTGCCAAGCACCACACCAAGTCTTTATGATGAAATATTAATGCTGTCAAATGCAGTTAGGTTTTATAATCCGGATATTCTTGCAAAAATAGCTTGCGGAAAAGAATTAACAGATATGGATAGGGAATTAATAAGAAGGTCTCTTGAACAGGACGAAGAAGTTTTTAATGGAATGAAAAAAGAATATTAAATTTTAATCAATCTTTTTTAATTTTGGACCTGATTCAGAATCATTTATCTGAAATCCAAGTTCTTTTAATTTATTCCTGATTTTGTCAGCCCCTTCAAAATTCTTTCCCCGCCTAAAACTTTCTCTTTCTTCAACAAGTTTTTTAATTTCTTCAGATACTTCAGTTTCCTCCAAAAATTCTTCAAGTTTTAGACCAATAACTTTGTCAAACCATAACATAGTTTCAATGCATTTTTCACTTTCTTCTTTTACCAGTGTTCTGTCTGAGATAAATTTATTTATTTTATTCATAAAATCAAAAACAACAGCAAGCGCTTCCGGAGTATTTAAATCATTGTTCAGGTTTTTAAGGAAATTTTCTTTTGAGTTGTTTATAATTTCTTCAAGATCAATGCAGTTTTTTTCAAAATCAACATCCTTTAAAGTTGTCATGAATTCGCCAAATTTTTTGATTGTTGTTTTTATTCCTTCCAGATTTCTTAAAGTGAAATTTAATTCCTGGGAATATTGTCCTGACAACAACAGGTATCTAATCTCTCTCCACCCATAACCTTTATCCAAAACATCCTGCAGAGTGTAGAAATTTTTAAGGGACTTGCTCATTTTTTTGCTTTCAACAAGCAAAAAATTGCAGTGAACCCAATAATTCACAAATTTTTTCCCGGTTGCGCATTCGCTCTGGGTTATTTCATTTGTGTGGTGTATTGAAATATGGTCAATTCCCCCGCAATGTATATCCAGAGTTTCTCCAAGATATTTCATTGACATTGCGCTGCACTCAATATGCCATCCTGGAAAACCAATACCCCATGGCGAGTCCCATTCCATTTCCCTTTTTTCATTTTCCGGGGAGAATTTCCACAATGCAAAATCAGTTATATTTTTTTTCTGTTGATTGTAGCAAACTCTCATTCCGGCTTTCAGATATTTGTTTAGTTGTTCAAAACTCCGGCCAGTCAGTTCCCCGTATTTTTTGAATTTTGAAGTGTCAAAATAAATCCCATCATCTGTTTTGTAAGTGTAACCTTTTTCTTCAAGTTTTTTTACCATTTCAATCATTTCTTTAATGTGTTCTGTGGCTTTTGGCATTATGTGAGGTTTTAAAATATTAAGGGTTTCAATATCTTTTAAAAAACTTTCAGTGTAGAATTCCGCAATTTCCCATGTGGACTTTTTTTGTTCGATTGCGGCTTTTTCAATTTTGTCATTGCCTTCATCGGCCTGACTTGTCAGATGTCCGACATCAGTGATATTCATCACATGCTTGATTTTGTATCCGTTTAATTCAAGGGTTCTTCTTAAAATATCTTCGCAAACATAAGTTCTCAGGTTTCCTATATGAGCATAGTCGTAAACAGTAGGTCCGCAGCAATACAGCTTTATTTCACCTTCTTTTTCTATTGGCTGGAAAATCCCGCTTTTTAGTTTTAATTCTGACATAATAATTTATTTAATTTATCAATGAGACTTAATAATGGCAAAGGATTATTATGATATTCTTGGTGTTGATAAAAATGCGAGTCAGGATGAGATAAAGAAAGCATTTAGGAAAATAGCAAAGAAATATCACCCTGATATTGCGGGAAAGGTTGGCGAGGAGAAATTCAAGGAAGCAAATGAGGCTTTTCAGGTTTTAGGGGATAAGCAGAAAAGAGCCCAGTATGACCAGCCTGGAAGGCGAGGTTTTGGTTCCGGGGATTTTGAGGGAGGATTTACAAATGTTAATTTTGAGGATTTATTTAGGGATTCGGGATTCGGAGATATTTTCAATATGTTTTCCGGGGGAGGAAGAAGCGGAAGAAAAGGTCCAAAACCCGGTTCTGATTTAAGATATGATTTGGATATTACCCTTGAACAGGCTTTTTCAGGTCTGACAACCAAAATAGAAATCCCTGTTCATGTGGCATGCAAAGCCTGCAGAGGCACAGGTTCAAAAGATGGGATTTTAAAAACCTGCGATGCCTGCGGTGGAGCGGGCGAAGTTAAGAAAGTGCAGAGAACTCCTTTTGGACAGACGGTTTTCATTACAGTCTGCAGTAAATGCAAAGGTCTTGGAAAAATGATTTCTGAAAAATGCGAAAAGTGCAATGGGACCGGAAGAGTAAAAGAAAATAAAAAAATAGAAATAAAAATTCCAGAAGGTGTTGATGAAGATTCTTATCTCAGGGTTTCTGGTCAGGGAGAAGCTGGTTATAATGGAGGTCCAACAGGTGATTTGTATGTGGTGCTTCATATAGAATCGCATAAAATATTTGAGAGGAAAGGCAGTGATTTATTTTGCAAGATCACCATCAATTTATCAAGGGCAATTTTCGGTGGGGAGATTGAAGTTCCCACAATAGACGGAACCGCAAAACTTAAATTACCAAAAGGAACGCAGAGCCATACAATTTTTAGGTTAAGGGGACAGGGTTTGCCTGGAATTCATTCTCATAAAAGAGGAGATGAACTTGTTAAAGTTATCGTTGATATCCCAAAAAGTTTTTCAGGAAAACATGAGGAAACATTAAAGGAAATTTTTGGAGATGATGTAAAAACAACAAAAGGATTTTTTGATAAAGTGAAAGATTTTGTCAGTTAAACAAATTTATTTATATTGTTTCACCAAACAATTTCAACCCTTTAATTTTATTGATTTTCACTTCAATAAATTTCCCTGTTTCTTTTGAATCCAAATAAATACACCTGTAAGCAAAATTTCTCCCTGAACCTAAATTATCAACAAGGAGTTTTCCACACCAGTTCATCCATTTTTTGGATTGTTCTTTTGAGATTTCATTTGCAAGTTTATCCGCAATCAGACTTCTTTCTTTAACAGTTTCTGATTTCAAAGGTTTTAAATCCGCGGCTTCTGTATTTTTTCTTGAACTGAATTTTGAAATATTTGTCCACTCCGGTTTTATTTCTTTAAGCAGTTTAAGAGTTTCATTAAATTCTTTTTCTGTTTCTTCAGGATATCCAACAATTAAATCGGTTCCTATTGTTGCTTCAGGGAATTTTTCCCTGATTTTTCCAACAATATTTTTGAAATCATCAACAGTGTATTGTCGGTTCATATCTTTCAGAATTTTGTCAGAACCTGATTGTATTGGAATGTGGAAAAATTTAAATATTCTTTCATCCTCGCAAATTTTAATCAATTCATCAATTATTTTTGGAAGGTGCGATGGGTTTAACATCCCGAGTCTTATAAAATAATTTCCTTTAACTTCTTCAACAATATTTTTTAGCAGTTCAGGCAGAGATAAATTAATATCAAATCCATAACAGGAAATATCCTGTCCTGTCAGCCAGAATTCTTTGCAGCCCTGTTCTTTTGCGTCTTTTATTTCTTTGATTATTTTTTCCAGAGAATAAGAAATTAAATTTCCTTTTGCGAGTTTTGTCCCGCAGTAAGAACAGTTTCCTAAACACCCGGAACAAATCTGCACAATATTGATTGTTTTGTTTTTCCTGATTTTAGGAAGACCCACTTTTTCGATTTTTGTTTTTCCAATTAGGTTTATTTGTTTGTTGTTAAATGATTTCCTGACAACTTTCAGTATTTCGGTTATCCTGTGCGTTGAGATTAAACTTACTCCTTTAGCGCTATTTAACAGGTTTGGATAAGCTTCAGGCAGACACCCCGAAATTATTAACTTTTTTCCTGGAAATTTTTCCTGAATTTCTTTGATCCTGTCAAGTATTTTGTTTTCTGTGGGTTGTTTGACAATGCACGTGTTTATGATAATTAAATCTGAGGATTCCGGTTTTTCAACCATATTTAACCCCGCTCCGGTCAGAATGCCTGAGATAATCTCTGAGTCTGAAATGTTGGATGAGCATCCATAGGTTTCAACATAGAAATTTATTTTATTCATAAGGTTGTATGTTTTAGAAAAATTTGGTTATCTTTTATAAGAATAATTATTAAATTATGCCGGATGCAAATAGAGTTAAGACAGGAATTCAGGGATTGGATAAATTAATGGAAGGCGGTTTATTGGAAGGTTCTGTATATTTGTTAAGCGGAAATGCGGGAGCTGGCAAGACTATTTTTTCAATGCAATTTTTGAAAGAAGGGGCTGCAAATAAAGAAAATGTTTTGTATATTTCAACTGAAGAAAAGGAAGATAGTATAAGAGAAGGTTTTAAAATTCTGGGATGGGATTTGGATAAATCAATTGAAATAATGGGATTAAGTCCCGATGAACTTGAGGATGAATGGGAATCTTTATTGTCAAATAAAATTGAAAGAAATAAAATAAAAAGGATTGTGCTTGATTCAATAAGTTTATCGACTTTATATTACAAGGATGATTATTCAGTGAGAAAATATCTTTATAAATTTATATCTTTTTTGAAAGCTAAAAAAATCACCTGTTTGTTAACTTCAGAAGTTCCTGAGAAAACAGAAGTTCTTAGCAGGGGAGGAATTGAAGAATTTGTTTGCGATGGAGTAATATTGCTTCAGTTTTTAGGAACTGGTGGGAAGTATGAGCGAGGACTTACAATAAGGAAAATGAGATGGACAAGTCATACTTTAGATATACATCCATATAGAATTGAAAAAAATAAAGGAATTGTTTTAGGCGGTTAATTCATTTAATCGCGCTTTAATCTTCTCCAGCTTATCTTTATTTTCAAGTATCAATTTATTAAATGATTCTTCGCTTATTTTTCTATTGAAATAATCTTTTTCAATCTGTTCCATTTTTTTATGCGTATCATGTTCCCTGTTGCGGTAATAATTAATTTCTTTTTGATGCCTTTCACTTTTTTTGTTTATTTTGTAAATTACAAATGTGAATGGGATGCAGAGGATAAACGCAATAATAATCAGAGAATATTTTTCTAAAAATAAATTTAGATTGTTCAATTGCAATAACCAGTTTATTTGAGCTAATTTTTTCTCAAAAGAAGTTTCTGTGTTTTTGAATTGATTAATATTTTCATCATTTAAATTTTTGTTAAGTTCTTCAGCCATGAATTCCGCTTCGTTTAGCAACTTTGTAAATTCCTCAGAGATGTGCGGGTAGGATTTATATTTTACTAATTCTTTTGTGAGCTTGTCAAGTTTATCTTCCAGGGCTTTTAATTCCATAGCGGTTATATTGACTTTGTTTCCTGAAAGGAAGGCTTCTGAGGTTTTTTTATCATTTGCAGTATATAATCCATTATCAGAGATAAGGCAACTGAAATTATGTAGCCCTTTTTCTTCAGAATGGTGTGTGTAAATTGCATTGCCTCTTTTTGTGAAATTGCTACCTATAAAAGTTTCATCCATCAAAAAAGATACGGGATAGTTATCAAGTAATTCACCTGTATATTTATCATTTATTTTGCAATTGATTTTTATGCTGTCATTGTCTGATGTTTCTGCTGAAATTGATGAGATGATTGCTTCACTTCTTAAAGTT